>NZ_SOGO01000009.1:0-92926 GCF_004403415.1 Cryobacterium sandaracinum | reverse complement strand
CGCCCCCGCCGCGCATCGGCCCGGGAGCGCCTGGCGCCCGCCGTTCACCCGGCCGCCGCCACCGCGCCGGCACCCCAGCCCCGCACCACCGCGACGGCCCCCGCCAATCGGGTGCGCAAGTTCGCCACGACGGGCGTCACGATGGTCGCCATGGCCTTCGTCGCCCTGATGGCCGTGGCCACCTCCCTGCCGGCCGAGGCGCTGCTGTCCTCTGCCGATGTGCAGGCCGCCGCCTACAACGCGAAGCTGAGCGCCCAGGGCGAACCCGCCCAGACGCTCTCCATGACCGGCGGAGCGGACACCATCTCGGTCGAGCGTGACGGCTACGAGTCGAAGACCATCGCCGAGGTCGCAGCGGCCAGCGGCATCCGGATGGAAGCGACCTTCACGAACAACCCGAACGGCACCGTGCAATGGCCCTTCTCGGTGGGCGTGCACATCGGTGACGAGTTCGGCTTCCGCGACTGTGCGGGCTGCTCCTCCAACCACGGCGGTCAGGACTTCAACCCGGGCCTGGGCGCGCCGATCCAGTCGATCGCCGACGGCGTCGTGCGCTACGCCCAAGACGGCGAAGGCAGCCTCGGCGTGCACATGATCATCGACCACATGATCGACGGCGAGCTCGTCTCCAGTGTCTACGCGCACATGATCCACGGCTCGATGCTCTTCAAGACCGGCGACGTCATCACGGTCGGCCAGGTCATCGGCCAGGTCGGCGACACCGGAATGTCCACCGGCCCGCACCTGCACTTCGAGATCCGCGTCGGCGGCAAGGACGGCACCAAGGTCAACCCGCTCGTCTGGCTGTACGCCAACACGAACTAGTTCGACCCCGACACGGGCCAGCTGGGACTAGCCGGCCGCCTCGGCCTTGGTCTCGTCCTCAGGCTCGGTCACTGGCGCGGACTCGGGCGGGGACTCGGCGGTCCGGGCGCGGCCGATGGCCGCGAGGAGGCCCTCTGGCAGCGCCAGCTGCGACAGCCCGGCGATCTCGAGCAGGTGGGTCTCTCCGCTGCCGTCGGGCTCCATGGCCAGGACCTGGTCGTGCAGGCCCTCCATTTTCAGGTCGAGGCGATTGGCGGCATCCGCCGCCTGCTTGAGGTCGCCCACCAGATCCACCGGAACCGCCCCGTGGTACTTGTAATAGATCTTGTGCTCGAGACTCGCCCAGAAGTCCATCGCGACCGTTCGGATCTGGATCTCGACCGTGACCTCGTCGACCCGGTCGGACAGGAAGACGGGGATGTCGACGATCAGGTGCAGGCTCTTGTAACCGTTCGGCTTCGGGGCGGCGATGTAGTCCTTGACCTCGAGCACCGTGACGTCGAGTTGGCTGGTGAGCATGTCGAGAATGCGGTACGTGTCCGAGATGAAGCTGCAGGTGATGCGGATGCCGGCGATGTCTTGGATCTGGGCGCGAATGTCGTCGAGGACGAGCGGGCAGCCCTTGCGGACGGCCTTCTTCAGGATCCCGTCGGGCGTCTTTAGCCGAGAGTTGACGTGCTCGATCGGGCTGTAGTCGTGGATGGAGGCGAACTCCTCCTTCAAGATGTTGATCTTCGTCATCATCTCGTCGGTCGCGAACTTGTATGCCAGCATGAACCGGGTCAGTTCTGTCGTGAGCTCGCGAAGTTCGGCGAGATCCCCGCGCGTCGGGGCCGCCTGGTCGGCTTTGGTGTCGGTGTCGGTGTCGGTGCCGGGTCCCGGTTCGGTTCCGTGTTCGGTTCCGCTGTCGATCCCCGTGCCGGTCACTGCTACTCCTTCTATGCGCTCCCCGTTCAGGCGACGCCCTTCGATTGTCCCATGGCGGCGCTGCGGGGTCACTGATCGCGTCGCCGGAGCACGCGGCATCCGTCGCCTTCGAGCGCCGTTCTGCCCCGTGCCCCGAACGAATTCGACGGAGATTTTGCTCTAGAACTGGGTTTTGAGCTCTAAACTGGCCGTTTCGGGCAGAATCTCCGTCGAATTCGTTTGGGCAAACGCCCCTGGGGTGGGGGCTAGGCGCGCAGCCAGACGGTGGTGTCGCCAGGGAGCGTGTTGCCGGGCAGCGGGCCGCTGGCGAGGAGGAGTTCGCCGGCAGGCAGAGGCACGGATGCCGCGCCCGTGTTCGCGACGACCGTCACCGCGCCGTTGCGCAGCGCCACGATCTCGTCAGCGTGGCCGTCCAACCACTCCACCGAGCCCAGCCCGAGGGCGTGCTCCCGGCGCAGGCCCAGGGCCAGCGTGTACAACTCGAGGGTGGAGCCGGCGACGCCGACCTGCGCGTCGCGGGCGAGGCCCGCCCACTCGTCCGGCTGCGGCAGCCAGCTCTCGGCCGAGGGGCCGAAGCCGTAGGAGGGAGCGGCGGCTTCCCAGGGGAGCGGCACGCGGCATCCGTCACGGCCGTAGCGCTCTCCGTTGGTGCGAAACCAGGTGGGGTCTTCGCGTGCGGAGTCGGGCAGGTGGATGACCTCGGGTAGACCGAGTTCCTCGCCCTGGTAGAGGTAGCTGGAGCCGGGCAGTGCGAGCATGAGCGCCGAGGCGGCCCGGGCCCGGTGCAGGCCGATCACGCTGTCGGGCAGGTCGGGCGTCGTCGGCCCGATACCGTGGCCCTGCAGGTTCTCGTGGTTGAGCGCGAGCCGGGAGGCGTGGCGCACGACGTCGTGGTTGGAGAGCACCCAGGTGCTCGGGGCACCAACTGCGCCGAACGCAGCGAGGGAATCGTCGATGACGCGGCGGAGGGCCGGGCCGGCCCAAGCCGTCTCGAGGTAGGCGAAGTTGAAGGCCTGGTGCATCTCGTCGGGGCGCACCCACTCGGCGACGTGGCTGAGCGGATCGACCCAGGCCTCGGCCGCGAGGATGCGGTCGCCCGGGTACTCGTCGAGGATGAGGCGCCAGTCGCGGTAGATCTCGTGTACACCGTTCTGGGCCCAGTAGGGCGCGGTTTCGGGCCACTCGGTGATGATGCCTGACCCCTCCGTCGAGGCACCGCCCATGCTGCCGCCCGCGACCGGAGGCGTGTAGTCGGGAAGACCGGTCGCTTTGATCATGCCGTGCGCGACGTCCACCCGAAAACCGTCCGCCCCGCGGTCGAGCCAGAACCGGAGCACATCGCGGAATTGCGCCTTCACCCATTCGTTGTCCCAGTCGAAGTCGGGTTGTGTGGTGTCGAAGAGGTGCAGGTACCACTGGCCGGGAGTGCCGTCCGGGTTCGTGACGCGGGTCCAGGCATTGCCGCCGAAGACGGAATCCCAGTTGTTCGGGGGAAGGTCGCCGTGTTCGCCCTGGCCATCACGGAAGATGTAATGCGCGCGCTCCTCACTGCCCTCGGCGGCGGCGAGGGCAGCTTTGAACCACGGATGCTCACTTGAGGAGTGGTTTGGCACAAGGTCAACGATCACGCGGATGCCCAGCTCGTGTGCCGTGTGCTGCAGGGTGTCGAAGTCATCGAGCGTGCCGAAGAGAGGGTCGACATCGCAATAATCGGCCACGTCGTAACCAGCGTCGTTCTGCGGTGAAGTGTAGAACGGCGAGAGCCAGATGGCGTCTATCCCGAGAGCCCGGAGAGCAGGGAGACGATTGGTGATGCCGGTTAGATCGCCCATCCCGTCACCGTTGGCGTCCGCAAAGGACCGAGGATAGATCTGATAGATAACTGCGGTTCGCCACCACTCTGAGCCTGTCATGAAAAGAAACCCTACGGCATTCTCGTGACTATGGAAGCGCTTGCAGGACTGCGGGCTGTGCGCATCACCTGCTCAAGATTCAGATCCGACTATTTCAGTTGTCAATGGTTCCGATACTTGCTATAAATGTAAACGCTTGCATAAATTTTCAATGTCCTGAGAAAGGCACACCAATGATGGTGAACATGAAAGGTCTCGTCGCTGCCGGCGCAGTAGTGGTCGCAGCGTCCCTCGCATTGTCCGGATGCTCCGGCGGGGCCTCCCCGCAGGGTGGCGAGGGCGATAAAGCCGCCGCCAACACCTTGACGGTTTGGGTCGATGCCGACCGCGGCACGGTCCTCAAAGACGCGGCGGCGGCATTCACGAAGGAATCCGGCGTCAAGGTAAAACTCATCCAGAAGGACTTCCCCAAGATCCAGGAAGAGTTCATCGCCCAGGTTCCGACCGGCAAGGGCCCCGACATCACGATCGGCGCCCACGACTGGATCGGGAACCTCGTCTCGAACGGCGTGCTCAAGCCCGTTGAACTCGGCGATACGACCGCTGACTTCCAGCCGGTCGCCGTCACCGCGATGACCTTCGAGGGCAAGACCTACGGTGTCCCCTACTCGATCGAGAACATCGCCCTCCTCCGCAACACGGCCCTGGCGCCGACCGCGCCGGCGACGTACGCGGACATGGTCGCCGCCGGCACCGCCGCCGGCACTGAGTTCCCGTTCCTCGTGCCCGTTGGACCGGAATCGGACCCGTATCACCTGTACCCGTTCCAGACCTCGTTCGGCGCCCCCGTGTTCGGCACCAACTCCGACGGCAGCTACAACGCCGAAGACCTCTCGATCGGCAACGCCGGTGGAGAGGCCTACGCGGCCTGGCTCGCATCCGAAGGCGCCGCAGGGCACCTCAGCGTGAACATCACCAACGACATCGCCAAAGAGAAGTTCAACGCCGGCGCATCGCCGTTCTTCCTCTCCGGTCCGTGGAATGTCCCGGATGCCCAGAAGGCCGGCATCGACGTCGCGATCGACCCGATCCCGACCGCCAGCAGCAACCCTGCCCAGCCGTTTGTCGGCGTGCAGGGCTTCTTCGTGAGTGCGAAGACCAAGAACGCTCTCGCTGCCAATGAGTTCCTGGTGAACTACATCGGCTCCGAAGAGGTGCAGAGCGCGCTCTACGAGGTCGGCGGGCGCCCGCCCGCGCTGACCAGCGCCTTCGAGGCAGCTGCCGCCGACCCGATCACCGCCGGTTTCGGTACGGTCGGAGCAACCGCCGTTCCGATGCCGAACATCCCGCAAATGGGCAAGGTCTGGCAGTTCTGGGGCGTCACCGAGGCCGCGATCATCGCGGGCGAGGGTGACCCGGCAGCGCTGTGGCAGAAGATGACCGGCGAAATCCAGGGCGCCATCGCGAAGTAACACCGTGTGCCCGGCTCCATCAGGGGGCCGGGCACAGCGTGCTCCCTCACCGCACATCAGGCAAGGTTGCCGGCAGGCGCCAGAGAACGGACGAAGATGCCCACCCCACGAACAGGTCGCGATCGCACCGCGCGCGACAACTCGCTGGTCACCCAGTGGAGGCAATCCAAGCGGGCGGGACGAATTGCCGAGGCGGCGTCCGTCGGGATCAAGATTCTCCTGGTGAAAATTCTGCTCCTCGGTATCGTCGACGCAATCAGCGTCTACGCTCTCTTCGTGCTCTTCCTGAAACAGGACTGGGTCATCTTCGGACTCGTTCTGGCAGTCACCCTGATCGTCAACTGGATCTACTTCAGCAAAAACGCTCTGCCGGCCAAGTACCTCACCCCCGGCCTGATCTTCCTCGTGATCTTCCAGATCTTTGTTGTGGGCTATTCCGGCTACATCGCGTTCACGAACTACGGCACCGGGCACAACAGCACCAGGGCGGACGCGGTCGCATCACTCATCGCTTCCGCGCAGCAACGAGTGCCGGACTCGGTCGCGTATGACATCACCGTGATCGAGCAACTGGGTGCCTACAGCCTCCTCGTCACCGACCCTGACGGCCGGATCAGCGTCGGCGGCACCGACGCGCCCCTGCGTGAAGTCACCGATGCCGAGACGGATGCCGACGGCGTCGCCACCGCACTTCCCGGCTACACCTCGCTCAAGTTCAGCGACATCGCTGCCAATCAAGAGGTCATCGCGGCCCTCTCGGTGCCGCTCACCGACGACCCGAACGAGGGGGTGCTCCGCACCCCGGACGGCTCAAAGGCCTATCTCTACCTGTCCGATCTGGTCTACGACGAGGCCGCGAGAACGATGACGAACACCACGACGAACGTCGTCTACGCCGAGGACGGCACGGTCGGAGCGTTCGCCGCGGAGGACGGTACCGAACTGCGCCCCGGCTGGAAAGTTGAGGTCGGATTCGATAACTTTGCCCGTGCGTTCGGCACGGAATCCATTCGGGGGCCGCTGATCAACGTGACCCTGTGGACCTTTGCCTTCGCTTTCCTTTCTGTCGCCACCACGTTCGCGCTCGGGCTCTTTCTGGCGCTGGTCTTCAATGACCTGCGGATGCGCGGACGCAACGTCTACCGCGTCGTCTTGATTCTTCCCTACGCGTTCCCGGCATTCCTGTCCGCGCTGGTCTGGGCTGGGCTGCTCAACCCGCAGTTCGGCTTCGTCAACCAGGTGCTGTTCGGCGGGGCGGAAATACCCTGGCTCACAAACGAGTGGCTGGCCAAATTCAGCATCATCTTCGTGAACCTGTGGCTCGGCTTTCCCTACATGTTCCTGGTCTGCACGGGTGCTCTTCAGTCGATTCCCGGCGAGTTGCAGGAGGCAGCAACGGTCGACGGGGCGCGGCCCTGGCAGGTGTTCCGGCTGATCAAGCTTCCGCTGCTGCTCGTGTCGGTGGCCCCGCTGCTCATCTCGTCGTTCGCGTTCAACTTCAACAACTTCAACCTCATCTACATGCTCACCAATGGCGGGCCGAGAGACGTTACCGCGGGAGTGAATGTCGGTGCGACCGACATCCTCATCTCGATGGTCTACAAGGTCGCCTTCGTCGGTGCGAACCGCGACTACGGATTGGCGAGTGCGTTCTCCATCATCATTTTCCTGCTGGTCGCGATCGTGTCGATCATCAGCTTTAGGCAGACCAAGGCACTAGAGGAGCTGAACTGACATGCAGGTCAACAATCGGGAGACTAGCGACCGCATCGTCGTGAGAAATTCGTCATTCCAGTTCAAGCGCTGGTTCAAAGCAACGGGATGGCGCCACCTGATCGGCGTGTTCATGGCCGTGTTCTCGGCGTTCCCCCTTGTCTACGTGCTCTCGGCAGCGCTGCAACCCGGTGGCACCCTGATCACCGCAAATGGGCTATTCAGCGAGGTGAGCCTCGGCAGCTTTGTGACGCTCTTCAACCTGCCCCAACAGCCATACGCCGCCTGGTATGGCAATACCCTGATCATCGGAGTAATCACCTCGATCGGCACGGTTTTTTTGGGGGCCCTTGCGGCATATTCCTTCTCCCGGATGCGTTTTTTCGGTCGCCGGGGGGGACTGCTCACGCTCGTACTGTTGCAGATGTTTCCCCAACTGTTGGCTGTCGTCGCGATATTCCTCCTGCTCAACGGCATCTCTGATATCTTCCCGGCGATCGGACTGGACTCGCAGGTCGGCCTGATCATGGTCTACCTCGGCGGGGCTCTTGGGGTGAACACCTACCTGATGTACGGATTTTTCAACACGATTCCCGCTTCGATCGACGAGGCCGCCAAGTTGGACGGTGCTGGTCACGCTCGCATCTTCTTCACGATCATCCTGCGACTGGTCGCACCCATTTTGGCGGTCGTCGGCCTCCTCTCTTTCATCGGCACGACGAACGAGTTCGTCATCGCGAGCATCGTGCTGATCAGCCCCGAGAATCAGACCCTCGCGGTGGGCCTCTACCAGTTCGTGTCTCAGAAATTCTCCACCAACTACTCGGTCTTCGCGGCCGGCGCCGTGCTCGCGGCCTTGCCCGTGATGGCCCTGTTCCTCTGGCTGCAGAAGTACATCGTCGGTGGCCTGACCGCCGGATCGGTGAAGTAGGGCGCGCATGCTCCCGCACCACGACGGGTCGGCCCTGTACGTCTCGGACCAGGCGCCGCGGCCGGGCGACACGGTCGGCGTGCGGGTGCGGGTGCCGGAGGTGTGGGGCGCCGTCGCATCCGTGCACGTGCGTTCGACGCCCGACCGGGAACCGCGCTTCCACGACGCCCGCCTACTCGGCGCGGCGGAGGGCTGGCGGTGGTGGGAGGCCGAGGTCGAGATCCTGAACCCGGTCAACGGCTACCGGTTCCTGATCAACCGGGCCGACGGCGGGCACTGGTGGCTGAACGCCGCCGGGGTGCATTCCTTCGAGACCGTCGACGCGGAGGACTTCAAGCTGCTCAGCCATCCGGCACCGCCGGACTGGGTCGCGTCGACCGTGATGTACCAGATCTTCCCGGATCGTTTCGGGCGTTCCACGGCCGCCGCGCTGCGCGAGAAGCCGACCTGGGCCGTGCCCGCGGCGTGGGGTGACCCGGTAGCGGCGGAGCAACCGGCCCGTTCGCACCAGTTCTACGGTGGGGACCTCGACGGCATCGTCCTGCACCTGGACCACCTCGAACGGCTCGGCGTCACCCTGCTCTACCTGACACCCGTGTTCCCGGCCGGCTCGAGCCACCGCTACGACGCGCGGAGCTTCGACGTGGTCGACCCGGCACTGGGCGGCGACGCTGCCCTCGTGCGGCTGGTCGAGGCTGCCCACGAGCGGGGCTTCAAGGTGATCGGCGACCTCACCTCGAACCACTCCGGCAACCGGCACGAGTGGTTCCGGGCGGCGCACCGTGCCCCGGATGCCGTCGAGAGCGCCTTCTACTATTGGCTCGACGACCGGCACGAGGACTACGCGTCCTGGCTCGACGTACCCAGCCTGCCGAAGTTCAACTGGACCTCGATCGAGCTGCGCCGCCGGTTCATCGAGGGCCCGCAGTCGGTGGTGGCGAAGTGGCTGCGGGCCCCATATCACCTCGACGGCTGGCGCATCGATGTGGCGAACATGACCGGCCGCCTGCAGGGGGAGGACCTGAACGCCCTGGTGCGGCAGACCATCCGCCGCACCATGATCGCGGAGAACCCCGACACCATTCTGCTCGGCGAATCGACCAATGATGCCTCGGACGACTTCCAGGGCGACGGCTGGCACGGCGCGATGACCTATACGACCTTCACCCGACCGGTGTGGAGCTGGCTCTCGAAGCCGCACAGCCCCTCGACGTTCTTCGGGCTGCCCTACGGCACCATCCCGCTGACCGACGGGCGGGCGTTCGTGGACGCCCACCTCCGGTTCACGGCTGGCTACCCCTGGCGCACTCGCCTGGCTACAATGAACGCCCTCGACACGCACGACACTCCAAGGTTCCGCACCCATGCGATCGACGGGGGAGTGGCCGTCGCCTTCGGGCTGAGCGCGACCCTGCCGGGCATCCCGGTGGTCTTCGCCGGCGACGAATTCGGCCTGGCCGGCGACGACGGCGAGGGCTCGCGCACACCCATGCCGTGGGATACGGCGGGTGACTCCGAGGTGGCGGCCACAATCGACCTGTACGCGGCGCTGATCCGCTTGCGCACCGCCCACCCGGCCCTGAACGGCGGCGGGATGCGCTGGGTGCACGTGGGCGCGGATGTGCTCGTCTACGTGCGCGAGTGTGCGGAGGAGTCGGTGCTGTTGGTCGCGGCCCGCTCCGCGTGCGCGGTGACACTGCCGCTCGGGTCCGTGGCAGGGGAGCCGACCCGGCTCCTGGGCGACGCCGCCGTCAGCGTGGCGGGCGGGCGCATCCGTCTGGAAACGGACGGGCCGAGCTTCACCGCGTGGGCGCTGCCGGGGGTTTCGGTGCCCGATTCCACCCCACGGTCATCGAGCCAGCCGACTTGGTGATAATATTTACAGGTTGCCGAAATTTGGCTTGGTTTTCGTTCACACGGATGCTTCGCCCCCTTAGCTCATTGGTAGAGCACTTCCTTGGTAAGGAAGAGGTAGTGGGTCCGATTCCCACAGGGGGCTCTGACTTGGAAGCTCTTGCAGCCGACAGGTCGTGGCGGGGTAGCTCAGTTGGTTAGAGCACACGGCTCATAATCGTGGTGTCGCGGGTTCAATTCCCGCTCCCGCTACACATAAAGGCCCTTTGATCAGGAATTCTGTCGGTCACTGGGCCTTTCTTTTTGATCCGATGCCACCCAGCTCTGCTCTAGACTAAGTTTCGGGCAATGCTTGGTTGCGCGTCCAATCGGTCCCGCTTCTCGCAACATTTCGGTGAGGGACGGCCAGGAACTTGCCGAGCGACCACTGAAACGCATGTGAGCGGGATTTCCTTACGGATGGGCCAAATGCGACTCCTGCCAGAGTAGGCCGCGCAGTCCGCTTCCGAGGGGGAGGTTCCGTCGGAGTTTCCCCTAGGACGCTCCCGCCGGGGTGCCGGCACCCCAACATATTGACCCCTGAAATCTACATCGCCAGGGGCCAGTGAGAGGGCGGTCGAGAGCAGGGTGTAGGGGAGCGCCGACGGGTGCCTCTTCGTAGATTTCGACCTGACCGGCGAATTCCAGCTCGACCTGAGCGACGCCCTCGCACAGCGTGATTTCACCCATCGTGCACGAAGTCGTTCCGTGCGGGATGGGCTCCACGCCGCCGATGTCCCAGAGCACGATTTGGAATCGCCCGGTATCCGGGTAGTCGCGTCCAAGATTCAGGAAGGCATCGTCGTTCGAGTTGCCGCTACCGGCTAGCGGTCCGCACACATGCATGAGTCATGCCGGCATAGTTGCCAGCCTCGTTCCTCGCGAAACCGCTCCCGGGCTGGTTCTCCACGGTGGAGGCGTCGACCAGTGACCCGGCAGTGCCGTCCGAGCAAAGGCCGTCCTCGCTCAGAAGAGCGATGGCCTCTCGTCCGATGTACTGCGTCCAAGAGTCGCAGGTCTCAGGGCACGAAGCTGGCGCCCTTCGCGAACCGGGCGACCGCGCGGTCGGCGGTGGCGCGGTAGGCGACGAGGTCGTGAAAGCTCGGCTCGAGCATGGTGAAGTCGCCGCTTTCTTCGCGGCGGAAGTGCGGCTGTCGGATTCGCACGTAGAAGCGGGTGTCGCCGCTCTCGGTGACGGATTGCTGTGGCTCCGAGGCGATGAAACCTGACAGGGAGTGTTGGGTGAGAAGTGCCATGGGACTTGACCTCCTGTGATCGGGCGGATCCTCGTGATTTGCGCTCACTACGAGGTGCGCCGCACACGCCTGTTGCGTGATTGGACCCTGCAAGGCGTTCCTGCGCCGTATCCGCATAAATCGTTTGACAAAGCAAAGAGAAATCAAGTCACTCCGCTTGGCTGACCGGGTGATCCGCGGGCTTGTCGTGAGTCGGCGCGCGCATCAGCGGTCCGCTGTCTGCTCGGTTCGCGGGTAGCCCCTGAGCACTGGGGCGTGCGTTCCACCTTCACCGCCTTGCGACGAAAAACTGGAGGGGCTGCGCGGAGCATGATCGCGACGCGGCGGCTCGAGCGCTGCGATGAGCGCATTCTTGGCGCGAGCTTCTGGTCATCGCGCGCTGGGACTGGCTTTCAGAGGCTGCTGAGGCGGTACGCGGATCTGCTTTGCCGCCAATCCGTCATGGGAGAAACCATAGAAACTCTTGACATTATCGGTTCAAAAAAGTGTAACTTTGTTACAGGCTCGGGATGGCCCCGAGACTGCAACCCGAGGGGAGGAGGGCGCCCATGACACCCAAGAAGGACTACAGGCATGCTCCTGATCGTGGCGTCTCGACCGATGCTAGGCGTGAGCTCATCGGACCAACCACTCCGGCTCCGTCAGATGTGGTCGCGAGGCTCCGGGCGATGTTGCCTGGCCTGACCCCGGCGGAGGGCCGGATCGGGCGGGTCCTGCTGTCTGACACCACGGCGGCGTCGGCTCTGACAGTCAACGAGCTCGCCGAATGCGCGTCGACGAGCACCGCGAGCGTGGTCCGCACCGCGCGGCGTCTCGGTTTTGACGGATACCCGCAGCTCCGGCTCGCGCTGGCTGCGCAGGGTGGTGCGAACCACGACGGTGGTGTCCCGGTGGGCGCCGACATCGCCGACGGCGACCGGATCGGCGTGGTGTTGACCAAGCTGGCCGCGTTCGAGTCTGAACAGCTCCGCGCCACCGCCGAACTCGTCGATCCCGTCGCCCTGGAGAAAGTGATCAATTTGATCCGGGCCGCTCGCCGGATCGACGTGTATGGCATCGGCGCGTCTGGCCTGGTCGCGGAGGATCTAACTGCGAAATTGAACCGGGTCGGACTGGTCGCCCGGGCGTACACCGAACATGACGCGGCGATGGTCAGCGCTTCGCTGCTCGGCCCCGTTGACCTGGCCATCGGCGTTTCCCACTCGGGAGAGAACCCCGGCACCGTCGCGCCACTGCAATCGGCCCGGTCGACCGGCGCCGGCACGGTGGCCATCACTGGCGCCGCCCGCTCCCGATTGGCGGCCCACGGCGAACACGTCTTGGTCACCGCGGGTCGAGAGTTTGGCTTCCGTTCCGCAGCGATGGCCAGCCGCACTGGGCAGCTCCTGCTCGTCGACGCCATCTTTGTCGGCGTCGCACAAACGCTACCCGGTGCCCGAGCCGCGCTGGAACGCACCTACGCCGCCGTCACCTCTCATCCGGGACGAAACAAACAACCATGAATAGCTTCAACAACACCAGGAACAGGGACAACACCATGGCACTCGCCACATTGGGCACCGAGACCGCAAATGACCACACCACTGACTTGGACACGATGTCCGTCGCGGACCTGCTCACCGTGATGAACCAAGAGGACCGCACAGTCCCGGTTGCGGTGGCGGCGGCACTACCGGCGATCGAGAACGCAGTAAATGCGATTGTGGGCGCCCGCCGCCGCGGCGGACGGCTGATCTACCTAGGTGCCGGCACCAGCGGCCGACTCGGGGTGCTGGACGCCGTCGAATGCCCACCGACGTTCGGTACCGACCCCGGGGAAGTCCTCGGGCTTATCGCCGGCGGGGAGCGTGCGTTCCTCCAGGCCGTCGAAGGTGCCGAAGATGATCCCGACCTCGCGGTGAACGACCTGCGGGCAGTCGGACTCACCGTCGCTGACGTGGTCGTCGGCATCGCCGCCAGCGGCCGAACCCCCTATGTCATCGGCGGTCTGGACCATGCCCGAAGCGTTGGGGCGGCCACCGTCTCCGTCGCCTGCAATCTCGGCGCGGAGATCAGCAGACACGCCGATGTCGCCATCGAGGTCGACACCGGACCCGAGGTCCTGACCGGCTCTACCCGGCTGAAGGCAGGCTCGGCGCAAAAGCTGGTGTGCAACATGCTCTCCACCGCCAGCATGATCCGCACCGGAAAAGTCTTCCACAACCTGATGGTCGACGTCCAACCCACGAACGCCAAATTGGTCGACCGGGCCCGCCGCATCGTCAGCGACGCCACCGGGGCGGATCCGGATACCGCCGCCGCTGCAATCGATCAGGCCGGCGGACATGCCAAGACCGCCGTGGTCATGCTGCTCACCGACACTGATTTCCCCACGGCCACCGCTCGCCTCGAACAGGCTCACGGCGACGTCCGCACCGCCATCACGTCACCCTGAGCGAACCGTAACCCACTGCCGCGGGTCGCATCGTATGGCACGGGCGTGCATCGCTGACGACCATAACAACTCTCGATTCGTCTGCAGTTCCCCGCACGTCACACTCCAGGAGACACCGCCATGCCCGAAAACATCCTCAGCCCCCTGCGCGGCACCGCGGTTTCGCTCAGCGATGTTCCCGACCCCGTGTTCGCCCAGGAAATCGTCGGCGGGGGAGTGGCATTCAACCCTCCCCGGAAATCGGCCCCGTGACGGCTCGTGCGCCGGTGAGTGGCACCCTCGTCCGGGTCCAGCCGCACGCCTTCGTCATCCAGTTCACGTCGGGGACCGGGATCCTGGTCCACCTTGGCATCGACACGGTTCACATGAATGGCGAGGGCTTCGAGGTGTTGGCCACCGAAGGGTCCACCGTTCGCGGGAGGTGTGGCGTTGAACCTGCTTATAGCGCTGTGGCCGCAGTGGGGCAGGGATCCACCAGAGCGATGGATGGAGCGAGGATAGGCCATCTTTCCAATGGCTGAGGATGTGCTCGGCCACCCGGGTGACCAGTTCAGAATTAAGCGCCGCCAATTCCAAACCGGACACCCATCGAGTAATACGCACGCAGGGCCGGTCTGCTAGCGTCCGATGTTCGTGCGGCGGGTGCTGCCGGTGCCGGCGGAATTCATGCTGTTCTGCATCTTGTTCTTCGCCTGCTCGGCCTGTTCTTTCACGCTGGGAGCGTTCTTGGCCTGTTCTTTCATCTTCGGGGCTCCTTCCTCGGCTTGACGAGGTAGGACTCCCAGCGGGCCTGTATGGGCTCAGACCCGACAATCGTGACGACGATCGGCGTGGTCGGGTGCAAGGCTGTCACCCCCGCGACAGACCTTACGATAACTTCGAGATTCCCTGCGAGCTCGGCGGCATCCGTCATGGTGTTGCTTCTTCTTCGCCGTGCTCTGGCTTAGTGAGGTAGATGTCGCGAATGATCACGTCGATGCCCGCAATGGCAAGCTCGGTGTGGGTGCGTAGCGCGCCGACGAGCGTGTCTCGCAACTTGTCGGCAAGGGCGGGAATGTTCTCACCCTTGCAGACCCTGGCATCGACCGTGACCGTGATCGGAGCTCCCAGCACAGTGAGGTCCCCGTCGAGCCGGCATCGACCCACGATGAGGTTGTCGACGGTATCGCCTGCCGCGCGAACGAGTCCGCGGACAGCTCCCTCGGTGACGAAGAGTTGCGCGTTCGGCGACGGGTGCGAGATGGGGATGTCGCGCCCGGACCGGACGTCGAGCACGATCCTGTCCGGGATGGCGGTGACCCAGTTGTCGTCTCGGGCCGGTTGCTCTTCTGCCTCATCCCGGAGCAGCGTGCTCATTGCGCCGCGCAGGCGTTCAAGGGAGGCCATCGCCATCTGGCATGCAGCCGATGTGTCGATCGACGGGTCGGTGGGCATCTTGCCTCGGTCGCGGTAGTCGCTGAGTTCGTCAATGGTGTGGCCATCAAGGAGGTCAGGTTCGTCATTTGACTCGTACCAGGCCGGGGGTGAGGCGGTCGTTTCCGAGTCGTCACCGCCAGGCCTCCATCTCGCGAATCAAAGTTTCGCGGGCGCTAGCAAGCAGCCCGCGAACGGTAGAAAGGGGCAAGTCGAGTTCCTCAGCGATCTCGGAATAGCGGTAGTCCCCAAACTCTCTAGGTCCCAGCGTTGTCGTTGATCCTCCGGAAGGGCGGACAAGACTTGGGAGAGTGCCTCGTTACACGAACGCGCCTCCACTATCTGCGTCGGTGAATGGTCCTCCGATGCGGGCACGCCGACGTCGTCGAGGTTGGAGTTCTGCCGCCGTGCGCGGATTCGATCAATGCTCTTGTGGCTGGCGATGCGCATCAGCCAACTTCTTACCAGCGCAGAATCTTTCAAGGTCGATAGCTTCGCCCATGCCGTGATGAACGTGTCCTGTACGACATCGCCTGCATCGTGGCTGCAGCCCAGGTTGCGGGTCGCGTGGGCGCGTACCTACGGGCCGTGCCGTCGCACAATCACTTCGAATGCTCGAACGTCTCCGTCAACAGCGCGGTCCACCAAGGTGCGGTCGTCGGCGTGGGCCAGCAGTGCCCTGCTCTTGCTATCTGAAATGTTTGCCCCTCGATTCGCTGGGAACAGTAGCACCGGGTGTGACGAACGCGTCGTGGCATGCGTCTACATATTAACTATTGCAATACGTCCCGCTCAGGGGACACGAACAAGGAGCCTCCCATGGCAGATCTCACCAGACCTACTCTTTCCACCGCACCGAACTCCGCCTCGGCGACCCCCGGCCGCGGCAAGACCGTGATCAACGACGCTGTGGTGGCAAAGATCGCCGGCATTGCAGCCCGTGAGGTCAGTGGTGTGCACGCTCTTGGCGGCGGAGCCGCCCGGGCGCTCGGTGCCATCCGCGATGCCCTGAACACCTCGGACGTGAGCCAGGGCATCAACGTGGAGGTCGGAGAAACTCAGGTCGCGGCCGACGTCACCATTGTCGCGGAGTACCCCATGGCCCTGCAGGATGTGGCCGAGCGGGTGCGGTCTGCCGTGATCCGTGTGATCGAAGATCTGGTTGGAATGGAGGTCACCGAGGTGAACGTGAACATCAACGACGTGTACCTGCCGACCGACGACAAGGACGAGAAGTCCGAGGCTCGGGTTCAGTGAGCACCTTGGCGAAAACGGGGGCTGTGTTCGGAGCCGTGCTTGCTCTGACGTGGCTGGTCCTTGGCTTTTGGCCATGCGTGTTCGTGGCCGCGGCCATGGCGGTCGGCGCGATCGTCGGGCGGATTATGGACGGAAAGCTGAGCGTTGCAAACCTGGTTGACGCATTCCGGGGCAAGCGGTCGTCGTCATGACAACCCTCAGTTCCGAAACAGCGGCCCGTCATACGCTATCGCCGACGGTGCTCAAAAACGGCCGGACCACCGTCTCGACTCGTGCTTTGAATCGGTTAGTGTGTGCAGTCGCGGCGGACGCTCTGGGCGTTGACCCCTCGGCGGTCGGTGCCGAGATCACCGATGATCAGGGCAACCTCGCCCTCACGGTCAGCGCCCCCATCCGGGTCGTTGCGCTCACCCGTGTGCACCGGGATCCCTCCGTCGTGACTCGCACCGGGGGCACGATTCTGGAGCGGGCCGAGCACGCCAGGCAGCACATTCATTACCGGGTGGGCGAGTTGACCGGTTCTACCCTGTCCCGGGTGACCGTGCGGCTCACCGGTGCCGACATTCGACCAGAGGGCCGCGTGCGATGACTAAGTATCGTTCCACCTACCAACGGATCAGCCGTCGCGAGCTTTACTCGCCGCGTTCGGTTGCAGCGACCACTCTCGCGATCCTGGCCATCGCCGCCTGCCTCTGGCTCATGATCGAGATCGTGTTGAACCTGCTCGGCCGGCCGGGGCTCCTCGCGACCCCCGCGGGTATGGCGGGCGCGGTCGCAGGCGTTTCCTCTGCACCGCCCGTGTTCGTGGGCGGGCTCGGCCTCACCGGCGCCCTCATCGGGCTGCTTCTCCTTGTCGTGGCTGTCACTCCTGGCCGGCGATCTCGCCATCTGCTCGAGACCGAACGGGCCGCGACCATCGTCGACAACGAGGTGATCGCATCCGCGTTGGCTCGTGAAGCGGCCCGCGTCGCTGGGTTGGCCCCAGACAACGCGCGGGTCACCGTGACCCCCCGTAGCGCCACCGTGCACCTCACTCCTACCTCTGGAACGGCGATCGATCAGCAGGCGGTGCTCACGGCCGTGCGCGAACAGATTGAGGCTTTTGGATTGCTGCGTTCCCTACACGCGAAGGTCGTTGTTGTCTCCACGGGGAGGGTGGGCGGATGAACTCCACCAATCGCATCCTCAACCGCATCTTTGTTTTCCTGGTCGGACTCCTCGTCTTGACCGGTGGCGCGACCCTGGCCCTGGTGGCACTTGTTCCGCTCGTCCGCGACAGCTGGACGAACGCAACTCGTGTTGGCATCGATAGGGCAACCCGGTGGCTTCAGGCCACCCCCTTTCCCGAATCCTTGATCCCGGTCAGCGGCAGCTGGTTATGGCTCATCGTCCTCGCCGCTGGAGTGCTGCTCATCGCGGTGCTGGTCACCTTCAGCCTGCGTCAAGGCCACGGGCACACCGGCCGGATCGTCTCACTAAACGGAAAAACCAGCAGTGGCGCGGTTGTCATCGAGTCGAGAGTGGCCGAGCACGCCATCCAAGATGCTCTCACAAACCGACCGGAACTTGTTGCCTCCCACGTCTCCACCTACCGCGTCAAGAACCAGTCAGCACTGAAGGTGGCCATCACCTGCCGCCGAGGAATCTCACCTCGGGAAGCCAGCCGGATTGTCAACGAGGTGCTCTTTTCCTTCGATAATCTCCTCGGCCTACAGCTCCCCGCCCTCGTGCAGATTAGCGGCGGCTTCCGCGCGCGAACGACCGATGCCGCCCGCATCCGCTGATGACTCACCGGCTCACAGAAGTCATCTGACGGCGGTCAGCCGTGCTCCCTCAACCGGCAACATCCACCGATTTTCGATAGGGAGTCACGCCTTGACGAACCAAAACGACAACCCAAGGACGAAATACATCACCGGCGGCAACCCCAAGCAGGAACAGAGTCAACCCGGCCTGACCGAGGCGACTAAGCCCCGCCCGGATCGTGGCGAAGACACCTACCATGGCGCCGGAAAACTTGTCGGGAGGCGGGCACTCATCACAGGCGGCGACTCAGGCATCGGCCGGGCCGTGGCCATCGCCTACGCCAAAGATGGTGCCGATATTGCGATCTCCTACCTGCCTGACGAACAGACGGATGCCGAATTCACGGCAGAGCAGATCCGGGCCGCCGGCCGCACCGTCCTGCTCATCCCGGGCGACATCCGCGAGGAAACCCACTGCGTCAACCTCGTAAAGGATACCGTGGCAACCCTCGGCGGCTTAGATATCCTGGTGCTCAACGCCGCCTACCAAAAAAACCGGAACGGTCCAGAAAACCTGTCAACGGCAGAATTCGACCGGGTCTTCAAAACCAATCTTTATGCGACTCTGTGGATCGCGCGCACCGCCATCCCGCACCTCTGGCCGGGAGCATCGATCATCTCCACGTCATCAATCCCGGCATCGAGCCCCGCACAGGTGTTGATCGACTATGCCATGACCAAAGCCGCACTCGTAGCGTTCACACGGGCGCTCGCCCAAGAATTAGGCCCAGCCGGGGTTCGGGTCAACGCAGTCGCGCCCGGGCCAGTCTGGACGCCGCTTATCCCCGCAGCTTCACGGCCAGACAAGCTGTCCACTCTCGGTCGGGAAACCCCACTGGGCCAGGCAGGACAAACAGCCGAACTCGCCGCCGCCTACGTTTTCCTAGCCTCACCCGAAGCGTCCTACATTTCAGGCTCCGTAGTGCCCATAACGCGCGGCCGCAGTTTCTAAGAGTCGAGCGAAAACTCGGACCCTGTGGCGCACGCGCTACACGCAAGTCTACGAAAGAGCCCAGCCGTATTCCTGCTTCTAACGAGGATCGCGGCAATTGTGCGGATAGCCAAGTCAGCGAGATTGATTCAGCGGACACGGGATTACGCGGTTTTTTTGAGGCTCCTGACTCTTCCGTGGGTCGGCTCCGGCCGGCTATTGTCGCTCCGAACACTTCGGCCACCGCCGTCCTCGCGACAGTTACGGTCGCACAGGCGTTACCCGCCGCATACGGCGCACCCGTGTGGTTCCGACAGGGTCGTGGCCTGCCTGACTCCGTTACTAAGGGACTACAACTTACGGTTTCAAAATAACTACATCAACTGCAAAATGATCCACTCGTTTAAGTGCATCAGAGCCACACCTGATCTCCCCGGTGACCAGTGCGCAGCAGCGCAGCAGAGATTTCAGCCTGGGGATTGTCGAAACCTGCCGTCAACAACGCAGACGAGTGGTGAAAATAATTACCTCTTGACTCCTAAGTCTGTGAAAGCTATTTTCATATTACGACATAATTTTGTAGCCCGGGTTCTCCATCCCGCTAGGAGCCCCGTGCAACCCCGCACTTTGCTCGAAAGGACATCAGTCATGGCCGACTCACGAGTCATCGCAGACCAGTTGCTCATTGGTCTGGGCGGCGCCGAGAACATCATCGACGTCGAGAAATGTATGACCCGATTGCGTGTCGGCGTCCGTGACCAGGATCGAGTCGATGTCGCCGCACTGCGTGCGATCGCCGGGGTGCTCGCCGCGCTGCCCGGCGATAACTGCCAGATCGTGCTGGGCCCGGGTCTGGTCGACCGGGTGGCCATCGACGTGGAGTCGGCCCTCAGCGCCGCCCGCGCGGAAGGGTCGGCTGCCTCCTCGGCCGCTCAGCTGGCCGACAAAGGTGCGGCCATCCGGCAACAGAACAAGCAGCGCAACAACACCCCGGTCAAGAACGCTCTGAGGCGCATCTCCAACATCTTCGTCCCACTGATCCCCGCGCTGATCGCCTGCGGACTCATCGCCGGCATCAACGGAATCCTGACCAACCTGGCCACAAGCGGCCAGGTTCCGTGGTTGGCCACCCTGTCTCCGATCTTCAGCGTCATGTCCAGCGGGTTCTTCGCCCTACTCGCCGTGTTCGTTGCGATGAACGCTGCCAAAGAGTTTGGCGGCACACCCATCATCGGCGGCGTTATCGGGGGAATCATTGTGGCTCCTGCAGTCGCAAACATCGTCGTCTGGGGTCAGCAACTGGCCCCCGGCCAGGGAGGGGTTCTCGGCGCCATGGCCGCCGCCATTCTGGGCGCCTACGTCGAGCGGTGGGCCCGCAGATGGGCGCCCGACGTGCTCGCCTTGTTCATCGTGCCCACGTTGACCGTGCTGATCGCCGGCCTCGCCGCCCTGTTCCTCCTAATGCCGGCCGCCGGCTGGGTGTCTATCCAGATCGGTATCGGCGCCACCTGGCTGCTGAGCACTGCGGGTGTCTTCGCTGGCTTCGTCCTCGGCGGGCTGTTCCTGCCGTTGGTGATGACCGGGTTGCACCAAACACTCACCCCAATCCACACCACCCTGATCGAACAGGTCGGTTACACCACCCTGCTGCCGGTCCTGGCCATGGGTGGCGCCGGCCAAATCGGTGCCGCCATCGCCGTGTTCTTCAGGCTCCGCCGCAACACCAGCATCGGACGTACCATCAAGAGTGCACTGCCCGCAGGATTCCTCGGCGTTGGCGAGCCACTCATCTACGGCGTCACCCTGCCGCTGGGCCGCCCCTTCATCACCGCTTGCATCGGCGGCGCATTCGGCGGCGCAGTAATCGGCCTATTCGATCAGCTCGGCTACACCGTCGGCGCGATCGCCATCGGCGCCAGTGACGTCTCGCTGTTCCCACTGCTCCAGGGCAGCCAGGGCTGGGGCGCCGCCGCACTCGGCTACGCTTGCGGCCTGATCGTCGCCTACACCGTGGGATTCTTCGCCACCTGGTTCTTCGGGTTCACCCGCGACCAGCTGGTACGCCTGAACACCGACGACACTATCGACGCAGGATTGGTGCCCGCCGACGACGTCCCAGAGGGGGCGGACGACCCCGCCGATCAGATCCCCACCCTGGCCGGCTCCCACCACCGCTCCTGAAATCTCAGCTCTCGCCTACTTCGAAAACCGCCCCCGACGTACTCTCAGGGGCAGGCGTTGTGTTGCCGCCCACCGCTATCTCCCAGGGTGGTACGAGAACCGAGTGAGATTGCGGGTGTTGCAGGCGCGAAAGCGAATTCCGCGGCCGAGCGATTCATAGGCGGTCTGACTTGTCGCGACCAGGCTCACCAGGTATCCGCACTCGGCGATGTGCCGCGAGTCGGGTGCACAGTTAGCTCTCGCTCCCATCACCTCGAGCACCTGCCGGCGGATCTGCCCTGCAGAATAGGCCACGGCGCCGTGTGCGTCGGGGACCGCACAGCCCGTGATGATCACCAGCCTCACAGCACCAGTCTGGGCGGGCGCTATAAACAGCCCAAGGCCCCCACCAGACCTAGCACCACCCAAACACGCCACTGGTGGACCCGGCGGCGTAGCTTTGGCCGTGGTTAGTGGACACAGGGTTATCCGGCTTGAACGAAGACCTCATTCTGGTGAGGAGACTTACCCCAGGCGCGTGGACGAAGTGGGGATGCTCATTCCGTTATCCGATCAGTGGTGGGAAGCCAGGCGATCATTGTGGTGATCGCGCCGACCGCGGCCACGGCGATGCTCACTATGCGCCACGGCAGCGGCAGGATGGGGGAGCCGTGTTCGGAGACAACCGCCGCAAAAATTAGCAGCGCACTACCCACGCAGAAGGTGGCCGCGCACCACCACCGAGACCACCATGCTTTGCGCCATGCGCCAACGGACGCGATCGCCCACCCGACCACCCCGACCGCGAAGATGCTGTACTGGAAAATCCAGGGAACAATCGGGTCAGGGATCTTGCCAAACGGTTCGTAGAGCTCCTGGACGTGGGCGGCAATACTGTCACTACTCACTTGGTCGACAGCCATCAAGATGAGGGCCACTACCGTCCCAGCCAATCCCATACCAACACAGATCGACAACGCGACCTGCCGCGATGCCGTGCGTTCCGTCTTCATAACACCCCATTCGACAGTGACTATCAGTTGATTGTGACTATATAAAATTATGGCACTGCAAGTCAAATGCAAGTCACTAGTAGTATCATGGGGAGATGGCATTAGGATTGCGGGATCGCAAGCGACGCGCGGCGATGCGTCACATTCAACAGATAGCGTTGGACTTGTTCGACGAGCGTGGCTTCCAGCACGTAATAGTCGAGAACATTGCAGAAGCTGCCGAGGTTTCTCCTTCTACGGTCTACCGATACTTCGGCACCAAGGAAGGGATCGTCCTTGCCGATGACTTCGACACCCTGAGCGAGGCCGAACTTGCTGCTGTCATCGACGTCACTGACCTACTCGGCACGGTGCGCGCCATCGTGGCTCGGTTTGAGCCAGCACCTGATCAGCACATCCCGGAGGGGAGCCTTGCGCGTCGACGCATCCGTTACTTCTTCGACGAACCATCCGTCCGCAGGTCTTCCTACGAGATGCTGGCCAACGCAGTCGATCGGATCGCTCCAATCCTCGCCGCATCCGGTGGACTCACCACCTCGGAAGCCCATATCAAGTCGTCTGCCTTAGTCTTCGGCTACTTCTCCGCACTCGAACAATGGCACCGCAACCCGGCAGGCCGCTCAATCTCGAGTGCACTCGATGACGCACTCGGAGTCCTAAGCCGCCTATAACGACGCGAGACGCGGTGCCCGCGAACGCGGGTCCCTACGGTTGTGCTGGCGTAGCCGCCATCATTTAGAGCGATATCACTTTACAATCTCTGTGCCGCGAAGCAGCTCCACCGGGAAATGGCTCCGACGGCTGCGCCGCTATTTCGTCGCGTTCCGAAAGGGCATGAGCTTGGTTGTGCAAGGTGCTGTCTCCGTGCCGGGGCCGGGGACAGGGAAGCTCAGCGTGGAAGCGGGGCCACTGTCACGCCGGAGCTTGGACTGAGACTATTCCTAGGTGACCTCATCCCAACGGGGGCTTGAATACCCAGCGGGGTGGGGGAAAAGTGAGCTCATGAGGCGAATCTCCTCCAGCGGGGCATCTTTCCTCACCGCTGATGCCCTCTCCGGCGCACTTTTCCACCTCGTCACCGCCCTCGGCATTAGTCAGACAACCGAATCACTCAACCTGCCCACGGTCAATATCACCGGGAAACGATCTTCGTGAAACTAATCGTGGGGCCCATGAGCGAGCTGATCAGCGTCCCCGAGATCTCCCTCTGGGACGAACCGGACATCAGCGAAGTTCTCGCATTCTTCCAAGGCCGCATTCCTGAAGACCTGACCAAGACTGTCTCCGCGAATGGAATCACCTACGCGACCTCGCCCAGGTGCTGCCACCGGTTCTCCGGGCTCAGCAGGCCCGCGCCCACCAGATCGAGCGCGGAACGGTGATCGGCCCGGTTCGTGCTGGCTCGCGGATACCGCGGCCACAACCGCTCACCCGGCGTGCTCACCCCAAACAACGGCCGGCTCGATACATGCGGGCGCCGCGGCCGAGATCTGGGCGTTGACATCATGGTGGTCAGTGCGGCTTGCCACCACGTCCACACCTCCCGCTCGATCCGATACCGCTCCGCCCGAGCCAACAGGGTTCCCAGCACGTTGAGCTGCAGGGCCGCCTGGTTCCGAAGATATCGGGTGCATCAACATGCGACGAACCTTCCGCGCATCACGGGGGCCCTGTCGAAGTACACGAATCTGTTGGAAGAGCCTCCTGATCATGCCAGTGGCCGCTCTCGCGGCGGTTTGACCACCAAGATTCATCAGCTTTGCGACGGAAAAATGTGGCCGCTTGTGGTTCTTCTGCGCACCGGGCAGGGATTCGCCAATGCTCACGGAGATTATGGCTTCGCTCAGCGTCGACCGGATCGGCCCGGGACGGGCCCGCACTCGACCCGACCGGGTGCTGGCAGACAAGGCCTACTCGGCCAAAGCGCACCGGGCCATGCTGCGAAAACGCAATATCCAGGTCGTCATTTCGGAACGCTACGACCAGATTCGTAGCGCGGGGTCGATTGATTGAATCGGAACGATTGTGATGATTGTGTCGCGGGTTCAATTCCCGCTCCCGCTACCAGAACGTATGACGAAGGCCCTGCCTCAGGCGGGGCCTTCGTCGTTTCCCGACGCGCGTAGCAGTCGCACGTGGCAGTCGCTCGATTCAGTCGCACGGGTCACGCGCGGCTGCGGGTCACGAGCGAATCCACGAACGCCGAAACCAGCAGCACCACGGAGCCGGCACCCAGGCTGAACCCGGCCGTCACCGTGCTGATGACCCCCGGGTCCGCCGGTGCGGGTGTCGTGAGGTAGACCAGGGACATCACCCCGGCGGCCCCGCCGACCAGGGCCAGCAGGCTCTGCCGCACCAGCCCGGTGAGCAGCCGCCGGTCGCTCTGGTCCGCGAGCAGCCGCACATTGACGTTGAGGTTGCCCATCTCGAGGGCCTGCCCGATCTGGTCGAAACGCCGGGGGAGCCGGCGCACGCTGGGCAGCAGGGCCAGAAGCTCGGTGGTCAGGAGTTCGCGCACGTTGGCCGGCGCCATCTGGTCGCGGATCTGTACGCTCGCCAGCCTGCGGGACTCCTCGAGCAGGTCGAACTCCGGCATGCTGGAGCGCAGGGTGCCCTCGAGCACCGCGAACGCCCGCGCCGCCGCTACGAACTCGGCGGGGATTCCCACGCCGTACCGGGTGAGGATAGCCACCAGGACATCCACGGTCAGCACGCTGACCCGCGCGCCGGGCCCCAACTCGAACGTGATGAACGCGCTCAGCTCGCGGCGGAACGCCTTCTCGTCCGCACCGTCCCGCAGCGGGGCGACTTTGAGGAGCCCGTCGGCGATGAGCTGGGTGTCGGACTGGAGGAAAGCGATCAGCAGCTCCTGGATCGTCTCCCGCAGCTGCAGGTCGAGCCGGCCCACCGATCCGAAGTCGACTAGCGCGGGGGTGCCGTCGGCCAGCAGCATGATGTTGCCGGGGTGCAGGTCGGCGTGGAAGACGCCGTCGAAGACGATCTGGCGCACGAAGGCGCTGAGCACGGTGCGCATGGCGGCGCCGAGCTCGGCCCGAGGCGCGTCGGACGTCTCGTTCAGGTCGCTGAACGTGTCGCCGACCAGGTACTCCATCACCAGCACGCGATCGCTGGACAGAGACTCGAACAGCTCGGGGAAACGCAGGTCGCCGGCCCGCGGGCCGCGCAGCTGGAGGGCGCGCATGGCCGAGAGGTTCAGCGCCTCCAGCCGGAAGTCCAGTTGGCGCACGAGGTCGGCCGCATAGTCCTCGGCGACCGCCTTGATGCCCAGAGTTCTGGCCTGCGGAGACGTCAGGCTCATCAGGTTCGTCACCCGCACGGCGATGGCGACGTCGCGCCGCAGCTCCGGCACGATCCCGGGCCGCTGCACCTTGACGGCCACTACAGTGCCGTTCATCAGGGTCGCCCGGTGCACCTGGCCGATGGAGGCCGCGGCGATGGGGTCGGGATCGAAGCTGGCGAAGACGCCGGCGAGGGGTCCGCCGAACTCCTCCTCCAGCATCCGTTCGACCTCGCCCCAGGGGGCAGGCTTCACGCTCTGCTGAAGCGTCGCGAGGGCCCGGGCGAATTCCGGGGGCAGGAAGTCGGATCGGGTGGAGAGCAGCTGGCCCATCTTGACGAAGGCTCCACCGGCCTCCTCCAGCGCGGCCCGCAGACCCTCGGCCTGCACGGCGCGAACGGCTGCCCCGCCCGGGTTGGTCGTGAAGTCGAGCCGCCGCACCGGCAGCAGTCCATTCTTCCGGGCGATACGCACGAGTTCGGCGAAGCGGCGGCCGCGCTGCAGGAAGGGCCGCGGGGGAGCCGGGCGGCTCCGCTCGGTGGCCAGAGTCAGTTTCGGAAGGGTGATGCCGCGTGCGCCGGCCACTGTTTCAGCTCTCTTGTCGCGCGCCGGCCGGAGTGGCGGGCGATCAGGACTTCAGCATGCCCGGTCAGGATGGGAGACGGGTGCGAACCGGGTGGCACGAGGGGGCACGGACAGATCTCGGCAGGGCTCGGCCGGTCGCCCTCGGTGCCGTGAGCCGCACCGCCGCGGGAGTACTCTGGCGACGTGAAAACCTACACCGCCGCCCAGATGCGCGAGGCCGAGACTCCCTTCCTGGCCGAGGGCGTGCCGTTGATGGAGCGGGCATCGGCCGCGCTCGCCGCGGAGACGGCGGCCCTGCTCGAGGAGCTGCTCACGGAAAGCGGGGGAGTGCCGGACGCGCGGGTGCTGGTGCTGGCCGGTGCGGGGAACAACGGCGGCGACGCCCTGCACGCGGCCGCGCTGCTGGCCGCGCAGGGTGCCTTGGTGACCATCGTGCCCACGTCGGCACAGCTCCACGACGGCGGCCTCAGCGCTGCCCTGGCGGCCGGGGCGGCGCTGCTGCCCCTGGCTGAAACGGATGCCGCTCTCGCCCGGGTGGCGCGGGTATCCGCGGTGATCCTCGACGGCATCCTCGGCACCGGCACCGGCACGAGCACCAGCCCGGCGCTCCGCGGGCGGGCTCGTGAGGTGGTGGCGGCCATCCTTCCCGCGCTGCACGACCCCGGCGCGCCCCTCGTGGTGGCGGTGGACCTGCCCAGCGGGATCGGCGTCGACGACGGCGCCGTGCCGGACCCCACCGTGCTGCCCGCGCACCTGACGGTGACGTTCGGAGGCTGCAAACCAGGTCTGCTGCGGGAACCCGCGGCGAGCCTGGCCGGACGAATCGTCGTGGCCGACATCGGCATTGGCGACGAGCTCGAACGGATCGCGGCCCGGGATCGCGGGTAAGTTCTTTCTCTGCTGTTTCCACGGTCGGCGCCGTTGCGTATCCGCACCCGGAGCATCAATGGACGGTAGTCATTTCCTCCCGCCCAAAGGCACTGAGGGGGGCCGATACCGTGATCACAGTTCCGCCCGCAGGGTTCGTCGCCGTCTTCGGTATGCTCCAGACCCCTGCCGGGCTGTGGCTGTTCCTGCTGGTCCCCATCTGGTTGGTGTGGGAGATCCCCGCGATGGTCAGGCATCAGCAGTTCACGTTCGATGTGCAGCGAGACAGGGAGCAGCTCGTCGACTGGTGAGGCGACGCATCCGTCGCCCGTCCCCGCTCTCGCGGGGTCGGGTGTCCGCTGGAAGACCTCGGCGACATTGACCATGCCGGTGAGTCGGACATCCTCTCAACGCGGCGGTCATTCCGTGCGGGAGCCGGCCACCGCTCGCAGCTCGCCCAGCACCCGGCGCACCGACGCCCGCAGCAGCGTCTCGGGGCGGCTGAGAACGTCGATCTGGCGGCCGACCCGCAGGTCGTCGATCGGCAGCAGCACCAGGCCGGACCCTGGCGCCGGGGCCATCGTGTACCGGGGCAGCAGTGCGATCGCGGACCCCGAAGCGACCACGGAGGCCGCCACGAAGAACTCGTTGATGCGGTGCTCGATCCGTAGGGGGTGCCCGGCGCTCGCCGCGACGACATTCACCGCCTCCGCGAGCGGGAAGCCCGGGTGCCCGGCGATCCAGGGCTCGTCGGCGATGTCGGCGACCGACACCGACGACCGACCGGCCAGAGGATGTCCGACATGCAGCGCCACATCCAGCGGTTCGTAGAGCAGCGGGGTGACCGTGACCCGTTGCGGCCAGAGGGGATCGTGCGGCAGCCGGTGGGCGATGACGAGGTCATAGTCGGCGACCAGTGCCGGGAAATCCTGCCGTGCGACATCCTCGTCGCCGCACCGGATTGGCGTCCCTGTGGGTCCGGCCGGACTGGCCAATCGCGAGATCAGAGGCCCGAACCAGGCCAGCCCAGCGCTGTGGAACGCCGACAGGCTCACCGGCGCGGCCGGCTCTTCGTGGAAATGTGCCACCGACTGCTCGGCGGCGGCCATCGCGGTGGACACGCTGGCGGCGGCGGTAGCGAGAGCCGTGCCGGCGGGTGTCAGCACAAGCCTGCGCCCGCGTCGTTCGGTCAGCGCCACGCCCGTGCTGCGCTGCAGCGCGGACAGCTGCTGCGACACCGCCGACGACGAGACGAACATCGCGCGGGCCACCGCGGCGACGCTGCCGCGCTCGCCGAGTTCCCGCAGGATGAAGAGCTGATGCAAATCCATAAGCAAACACTAAAGTGTTAGTTCAGAATTGGTGATCTGGACTTAACGGATGCCGCCCGGCAGCATTGGCCCATGACCTTCCTCCCGCGGCTCGGACGTTACCGCATCGACGCCGTCCTGCTGCTTGTCGCGCTGGTCTGGGGTGGCAGCTACCTCGCCGCCAAGGTGCTGACCGAGCAGGCGAGTGTGGGCGCCGTTCTCGCGCTGCGCTTTCTGGTGGCTGCGCTGGCGCTGCTGCTGATCTGGGCGTTGAGCCGGCCTCGGCGGCCGACCCGCGCCGAGCTGGCCGGGGGCGCGCTGCTCGGGCTCACCCAGGCGGCGATTCTCTGGTTGGAGACGGCCGGCGTGGCCGTGACCTCGGCCACCAACGCGGGCCTGATCATCAGCTTGACGATCATCCTCACCCCGATCCTCGAGTCGGTCGCGGCGCGCAACTGGCTACCGCGTTCGTTCTTCGTGGCTGCGGTGCTCGCGGTCGTCGGGGTAGCGCTGCTCGTTTCCGGCAGTGGTTTTCGCGCCCCGAACCCTGGCGACCTGCTCATGCTCGCCGCAGCGCTCGTGCGCGCCCTGCACGTCACCATGGTCGGCCGGGTGACCCGCGCCGACGACGCCGGCCGCCGGCCCGGGACGCTCACGATCACGCTGGTGCAGGCCGCCGTGGGTGCCCTGGCGTTCACCGCAGCGGATGCGCCGGGAACACTTCGGGCGATCGGCGCCTTCGGTCCGGCCGCCTGGCTCGGGGTGCTCTACCTCGGTCTGGCCTGCAGCGTGTTCGCGTTCCTGGCCCAGACCTGGGCGATCCGGCACACCTCGGCCGCGCGGGCCAGCCTGCTGATGGGCACCGAACCGGTCTGGGCGGTGGTCGTGGGGGTGAGCCTCGGCAGTGAGAACCTCGGCCTGGTGGCGGTGCTCGGGGCAGGCCTGATCATCGCGGGCACCTCGTGGGGACAGCGGGTGGAGCAGGGGCACCGACTAGGGCGGCGGCCGACGTGCTCGCGGTGCCGGCCCGGTCACATCCGTCGCTCGCGGCCATCGGCTGAAGCCGGGTTCGGCTGCAGCTCAGCGAGCGCGCGCGCTCGCTCGCATTAAATCCAGCCCGAACGAATTCGACGGAGATTTTGCCTGAGACGGTCTCAAACCCTCTGAAACAGCGCCTTGATGAGAAAATCTCCGTCGAATTGGTTCGACGCTACACACGGCGCTCCGTGATGAACGGCGTACACGCGCGGTGGGATTACGGGCGGAAGACGGCCTGGGCGACCACCAGGTCCTGCCAGGACATGCCGGAGCTCGTGAAGACGCGGGGACGCGACTGGTCGACGCCGACCGTGCCGGTCAGGATGTCCCGCATCGGCACCAGGGAATCGGCCTGGATCACGCCCTCCCGGAGCGGGATCAGCACGTCGCCGCCCTCCCGCAGCGCGACCTGGCTGTCTTCGACGACGACCTGCGCGCGTCCGATCAGCTCGCTGGAAAGCTCGCGGGCGTCGGGCTCGTGCGACCCGACCGCCACCGTGCAGGAGTTCCGCGGCACCAGGGACCCGTCGAACAGCGGGGTGCGGGCGGTGGTGGCGCAGACGATGAGCTGAGCGTCGGCCACGGCGCCGGGGGTGCCGGTCTGCGCGGGCAGCCCGCCCGCCCGCACCTGCTCGGCCAGTGCCTCGGCGCGGCCCGGGTGCCGGCCGACCACGGTGACCCGACCGACCCGGCGGATGGCGCGCATCGCCTCGACATGCCCGCGCGCCTGGGGTCCCGCGCCGAACACCACGAGGTGCTCCACCTCGGCGGGCGCGAGCAGGTCGGCGACGGCCGCCGACACCGCCGGGGTGCGCAGGGTCGTCAGTGCGATGCCGTCGAGCAGGGCGACCGGGCTGAGCGTGACAGCATCCATGAGCAGGTAGACGCCCTGGATGAGTGACCGGCCGAGCTGCGGGTTGCCCGGCGCGATGGTGGCGATCTTGACGCCCACGAACTCCGCGGACTGCGACGGCATGAGCAGCAGCTGGCCCCGGTCGAGGGGCAGGATGCTGCGGTTGAAATCAAGCGCCGGGTCGAGCCCAGCCCGCACGGCGACCTGCAGGGCGCGGGCCGCGGCGCCGACGCCGACGCGGGCGAAGATCTCGTCGGCGGAGATCCACGGGGTGGGTGCATCGGAAGCCATGCTCCGACTGTACGTGTCGGAGTGTGGGGGCAGGTCACCCCGATGATGTCCTGCCCCCGACGAGGGGTGCTTCGCTCCGGTCTCATACGGACCCTGCAATCAGGGACTAAGGACCGGTGTTCGGGGAGCCACCCTGCCTGTGTTCGAGCGTACGACGATGCCGCGCCCGGCGGAAGGGTCTGGACAAATGGGGCCGCATTTGGTTTCGCGGGCTGACTCGGGGTGACGCGGGGTGACACAGGCCGGCTCGGGCTAGCGCCCCGAACGAATTCGACGGAGATTTTGCCAGAGTTGCTCCTCAACGCGCCTAAAAAGCAGTTCTGCACGAGAATCTCCGTCGAATTGGTTCAATATCGATGAGGACTCACTCACCTAGGCTTGGTGCGACAGGGTTGTTGGCAGGGGCAAGGGAGAGAGCGAATGACTGAGCAGAACCTGACTGAGCAGAACCTGACTGAGCAGAACCGGGTGGTCGTGGTCGGCGACGCACTCATCGACGAGATGCTGAGCCCGGGGTCCCGCCTGGAGTTCCCCGGCGGCGCCGCCCTCAACGTGGCCGTCGGCCTGGCCGTGCTCGGTGTGCCGACCACCCTGATCGCCATGGTCGGCGACGACGCCGACGGTGCCCGGCTGCGCGAGTTCCTCGCCGCGCACGACGTGACGTTGGTCGCCACACCCGGGCCGTTTGGCAGCTCCCGCGCCACCTCCGACCGCACCGACGGCGAGCCCACCTACGCCTTCAATGAGGCCGCGCGGAAGCGCCGCATCGAGTTCGGCCCGGCCGAGCGCGCGGCCCTGGACAACGCCCGCCTCGTGGTCGTGAGCTGCTTCCCTTTCGATGACACGGCCCAGACGGATGCCTTCATCGCCGCGGTCGCGGAGCCGGAACGCCGCCTCGTGATCGACCCGAATCCGCGTTCGGGCATGCTCGCCGACGGCGACCTGTTCGTGGCGAACTTCGAACGAATCGCTGCCCGGAGCCTCCTCACGAAGGTGGGGGACGAGGACGCCGAGCTGCTCTACCGCAGCACCCTCGAAGAGTTGCGGGAGCGGCTGCTGGCTGCCGGCACGCAGACGGTGCTGGCCACGGCCGGGCGCGCGGGGGCATCCGTTGCCTGCGGCGCCGATCTGCGGGTCAGCGAGCCGATCGCCGTGCTTCCCGGCGCCGTCGTCGACACCATGGGCGCGGGCGACGCCACCCTCGCCGGGGCTGTGCAGACCATGCTGACGAGGGGCGTGCCCACGGATGCCGCGGGCTGGCAGGCCCTGCTGGCCGACGCCATGCTGATCGCGGCCGCCACCTGCCGCCGGGAGGGTGCCCTGCTGCGCGTACCCACCGCGGGTTAGGCGTCGCTGGCCGGTCTAGGCGGCGCCGGCCGGCTTGACCGCCCGCACAATGGCGCCGTGCATCCCGTCGGTCACCCCGTGGGTCAGGGTGACGCCCACCTGCTCGAAGCCCGCGGCGGCGAGCAGGGACTTGTACTCCGTGATCGAGAGCGCGCCGGCGATGCAGCCCACGTGGGAGCCGCGCTCGGCCCGCTGGGCGGGAGCGAGGTGGTTCTCGGCCACGACGTCGGACACTCCGACGCGGCCGCCGGGCCGCAGCACGCGAAACATCTCGCCGATCACGGCGGGTTTGTCCGTCGATAGGTTGATCACGCAGTTGGAGATGACGACGTCGACGCTGCCGGAGCCTAGTGGGATCTCCTCGATCGTGCCTTTCAGGAACTGGACGTTCTGCGCCTGGGCTGCGGCCGCATTATGCCGGGCAAGGTCGAGCATCTCGTCGGTCATGTCGAGGCCGTAGGCGAACCCGGTGGGGCCGACCCGGCGGGCGGAGAGGAGCACGTCGATGCCTCCGCCCGAGCCGAGGTCGAGCACGGTTTCGCCGGCCTGCAGGTCTGCGACCGCCGTGGGGTTGCCGCAGCCGAGGCTCGCCAGCAGGGCCGCGCCCGGGAGGTCAGCGGTCGACGCGTCGTCGTAGAGCGCGGAGCCGAAAACCAGGCTCTCGTCGATGGCGGCCGGTTCGCAGCAGCCGGCGGCAGGCGTCTCGGTGAGCAGCGACCGACGCCCCTCATTCGCAACCGAGACGGCCACGCTCGCGTAGCGGGCCCGCACCTCTTCGCGCACCGGGTTACTGTTCTCGCTCATGGCGTTCTCCCTCGACTGAGACCTTCATACATTGATGACTATCGATGCAATCTACCGCCGAAAATCGATCGCCGTCAATCCACGCGCGTGAGGAGACACAAATCGACTCTCCCGGGCCGGATGCGGGCCCGACGCGGCAGCCTGGTCGCGGCGCGGGCGCCCCTTCCGGAAAGATCAGCCGACATCGACCGGCTCTAGGGTGGGCCGCTTGGGCGGGCGGCCGTCTCCGGAGGAGCGTCCGGTGAGCCGGCGTCCGATCCACGGCAGCACGAACTCGCGGTAATACGCGGTCGTGCTCTGCACCTGCTCGTCGGCCGCGGCGGGCGCATCCAGCCACTCCACCGGAACCGGCACCCCCAGCTCGGCCAGCACGTTTGTGGCCACCCGGGTGTGCCCGAGCGCGTTGAGGTGCAGTTTGTCGACCGACCAGAACCGCTTGTGCTCCAGCTCGGAGTCGGCCCAATTGTCGACGAGCGTGACGCCCGGCCGGTCGAAGGCGGCGCGCGCGGCATCCGCCAGCTGATCGCCACGCCGGCGCATCAGGTTGCCGAGCGGCAGGTGGTGCGAGGGATTGCCGCCGCTGAGCACCAGCACGTGCACGCCCTGCGCCTCGGCCCGGTCGACGACCTTCCGCATCAGGTCGACCACATAGGGGATCTCGACCCGCGGCCGCATCACGTCGTTGCCGCCGCCGCAGATGCTGAGCAGGTCGGGGCCGAGCGCGAGCGCGGACTCCAGCTGCTCCGCCACGATCGGGCCGAGCAGCCGACCGCGCACGGCGAGGTTGGCGTAGGAGACGGGGTGGGCGGATGCCGCGGCGAGCCCGAGCGCGACCAGGTCGGCCCAGCCGCGCACCTGGCCGCCCGGCAGGTCGTCACCGACGCCTTCGGTGAAACTGTCGCCCATGGCCACAAAGCGATGGAACATCCGGACCCCCCGTCTCGGTACTGCGTGTGTGTCCCGGTTCCGGGCTCGGCTACGCGCTCGGGTGGGTGTGCCGGGTTCCGTGGGTCTGCTCGGTGCCCTGGCCCTGCTCGACCGTAAGGTTCCACCGTGCGTTGAGCACGTCGCGGGCCTGCTGGGCCGCGCGGCGCACCTCTTTGTCGGGGTCGCGCAGACGCTGCACGATGGTGGCGAGGTGGTCGGCGGTGCCCTGGGCGGCCAGCGCGTGCAGGGCCGCGGCGCGCACGCGCGGAACCTCGTCGGTGGTCAGGCGCACCAGCTTGGGCGCCACCTCGAGGCCGCGCAGCAGGACGACCTTGGCGCACATCTCGCGCACCCGCCAAGCCTGGTTGTTCATGCCGACGACGATGTACGGTGCCGCCGAATCGCCCCAGACGTAGAGCAGCGCACGGGCACCCCACAGCTCGGGCCAGTAGAGGGCGGGGGCACCTTCGAGGATGCCCAGGGCGTGGCGTCCGCCGGCGTAGAGCAGGAAGTCCTTGCCGGCGTTCTTGGCGCGGAGTAGCGCGACGGAATTGTCGATGACGGCCTGTTCGCCATAATGCGCGACGGCCGCATGGATGCGTTCGGCCGTGGGCAGGTCGATGGGAAGGTCGGGATGTGGCTCTAATTTGTTAGGCATGACGTGTCTACGCTAGCAAGCGGGCGTGTCGCAGGCCAATGCCGGACTGTCAGGCGGGGCGTTCCGGGGAGGCAAACGTGCGCTCGAACCCGGTCGCGTTCTCGTAGATCCCGTAATTGCCGATCTCCCGGTAGCCGAGGCGCCGGTACAGCGCGAGCGCCTCCGGCTGCGCGTGGCCCGTCTCCAGGCGCAGGTGCCGGTAGCCGAATTGCTGCGCCACCTCCTCGAGGGCGGCGAGCAGGGCCACGGCGTGGCCCTGCCGGCGGTAGGCCGGGTTGGTCCACATCCGTTTCACCTCGCCGGTCGTCTCGCTCAGGCGACGGATGCCGCCACCCGCCACCGTCACGCCCCCATCGAGCAGCACGAGGAAGGTGCCGCTCGGCGGGGCGAAGGCATCCGCCGGCACGTCGTGCACCGAGTCGCCGTCGCCGTAGCGCTCGTCATACTCCCGCGCCAGGTCGGCCAGGAGCGGGACCACCTCAGGGTCACCCAGACGCACGCGCTTGATCTTCACACCAGCCAGTCTGCCCGATGGCGCCGTCCCCGGCCGAGGCCGGTAAACTCGGCCTGTGTCTGTCAACCCCGAACTGCAGGGCCGGGTCTTCCCGCCCGTCGCCCCCTATCTCGTCGGCCGGGAGAAGGTGCGCGAGTTCTCCCGCGCGGTCTTTGCCACGAGTCCGATCAACCTCGACCCGGAGGCCGCGCGCGCCGCGGGCTACGCCGACGTCGTCGCCCCGCCCACATTCGCCGTGGTCGTTCAGGAGGCCACCCTGGCGCAGCTTCTGGCCGTCCCGGATGCCGGCATCGACTTCACCCGCGTCGTGCACGGAGACCAGCGGTTCACGTTCAGCCGCCCGATCGTGGCCGGTGACGAACTCACCGCCACGCTCCACGTGGCCGGCGTAAAGAGCCTCGGCGGCCACTCCATGGTGACGGCCGTGTCAACCATCGTCGACGCCGCCGGCGCGCACGTCGTGACCGCGACCTCCACCCTTGTCGTCAGGGGAGACGAATGACCATCATCGCTACGCCCCGCCTCGCTGACCTGACCGTCGGAGACGTCGTCGCCGAGGGCACGTTCCCGCTCACGCGCGACTCCCTCGTGCACTACGCCGGGGCATCCGGAGACTTCAACCCCATCCACTACCGCGACGACGTGGCCGTGTCCGTGGGACTGCCCGGCGTGCTCGCGCACGGCATGCTCACCATGGGCTTCGCCGTTCAGCCGGTCGTCGCCTGGGTCGGCGACCCCGGCCGCATCGTGGACTATCAGGTGCGGTTCACCCGCCCCGTGCTCGTGCCGGCCGACGGCGCGGCGGTCGTGACCGTGGTCGCCAAGGTCGGCGCCATCGACACGGATGCCGGCGTCGCCCGCATCGACCTCATCGTGTCGTCGGGCGAGGTGACTGTGCTGGGCAAGGCGCAGGCACGCGTGCGCCTTGTCTGAGTGGTCGTTCCCGATGACGAGCCCGGCTGCCTCCGCGCCGACCTTTGCCGACCTGACCACCATGGGCGTCGGCGGCCCTGCCGCCCGGATGGTGTCGCCCGCCACCGAGCAGGACCTTGTCGACCAGACCCTGATCGTGTGGGCCTCGGGCGATGAGTGGCTGCTGCTCGGCGGCGGATCGAACACGATCGTGGCCGACGAGGGCTTCGACGGTACGGTGATCCGGGTGCTGACCCGCGGGGTGGACGTTGTCTCGGCTTCCTCTCCCGCGTCCCCTTCGCCGTCTGATCACCCGGACCGGCTGGTGCTGCGAGTGCAGGCCGGTGAGCCCTGGGACGAGCTGGTGGCCTACACCGTGGCGCAGGGCTGGTCCGGTATCGAGGCACTCTCCGGCATCCCCGGTTCGACCGGGGCCTCCCCGGTGCAGAACATCGGCGCCTACGGCCAGGAACTCGGCAACAGCCTGGCTGCCATCGACTTCCTCGACTACGACAGTGGCGAACGGCGACGGATGGGGGCTGGCGAGCTCGAACTGGGCTACCGCACCTCGGCTCTGAAACAGGGGCTCCGCGGTCTGGTGATCGCGGTCGAATTGAACCTGCACGACACGCAGAGCGAGGCATCCGTTCTCGGCGGCGCGCTCAGCCGGCCGGTGTCCTACCCGCAGCTTGCGACCGCACTCGGCGTGCAGCTGGGCGATCGGGTGCCGCTCGCGCAGCTGCGGGGCGCCGTCCTGGCCCTGCGTTCGGGGAAGGGCATGGTGCTCGACCCGAATGACGCCGATACCCGCAGCGCCGGCTCCTTCTTCACCAATCCGATCGTGTCGCTGGCGTTTTCGCGCACATTGCCGGACGCCGTGCCCCGCTGGCCGCTCGGCGAGCAGGAACTGCCCGACCGGGTGATCCCGCTCGACGAGTATGCCGGCGTCGGACCGATCCCCGGGGAGCGGTCCGTGCCGCTCGTGAAGCTGAGCGCCGCCTGGCTGATCGAGCACTCCGGGATCTCGCGCGGCTTCCGGCTGCCGGGCTCCCGCGCCGCGATCTCCAGCAAGCACACCCTTGCGCTGACCAACACTGGCGGGGCCACCGCCGACGAGATCGCGCAGCTCGCCCGGCTGGTGGAGGCTCGCGTGCAGTCCGAGTTCGGCGTGATCCTGCAGCCCGAGCCCGTGCTCGTCGGCCTCGACGCCTAGCGCGGCCCGCGCCGCTCTCGCGGGCCTGAAGCCGTCAAACCGGGGTGTGAGCGCGGGCGGGGGCGTCAGCCGGCGCGGCGGAGCGCTGCGATGATGCCGACCACGATTAGCAGGAGTCCGATCACAATCACGCCGCCGAGCAGCCAGAGCGTGGGATCGGCGGGAGCAGGTACCAGCACCCCGAGCAGCACGTAGCCGGCCAGGGCGAGCAGGATCACTCCCCAGACGATCGTGCTGAACAGCGGGCGGCGGAGGGGTCGCATGGATGCCTCGGGGTACGCCGGTTCGGCGGCGGCGGCGGCGGTCGGGGCCGCGGCGCGGGCCGTCGGCACCGGCGCGACCGGAAACGGCGGGTCCGAGGCGAGAAACGCCGGTGCCGTCGCTGGCGGCTCGACGGAGGGCTCCATCGCGTAGTCAGGGATGGGGCTCGGACAGGCGACCGTGTGAGCCGGGGCTGCACGGGTGGTCTCAACCTCCACCTCGTGACCGCTCTCCCCATGGCCCTCGGGCTCGGCGGGCGCGGGGTCAGGTGCTGCCGTCACGGACGTGACGGCATCCGTGGGCTGATCGTCGAGCGGCCGGGCGAACGGCGGGTTCGGCGGCTCGTTCGGCGGCTGGTTCGGGTCGGGGGTCGTGGTCATCAGGGTTCCAGACGCGAGGGGCCGACGACAGTGACCTGGCCGAGCGCCGTCCAGACGCGGACGCGGGCCACTGTGCCGGTGCCGTCGTCGTTGAAGGTACGCGAGTCAGAGTAGAAGGCGCCGCCCTGCTGCACGGCGACCGAGCCGCCGACGTAGTCGATCCTGCCGGCCAGCGCATTCGTCTCCACCAGCACGGCCCGGCCGCGGGGCAGGATCAGCTCGGTGACGCCCACGCCCATCCAGATATCGATCGTGCGGTCCTCCACGCTCGCCGCGTTGAGGGCCGTGAGATCGATGGTGGCCCGGCCGGAGAGCACGGCATACCCCGGGGGAGCAGCGTCGGCATCGGCGCTGACCGTCCAGACCGGGATGCCGACCAGGAAGAACGCGGTGCCGCTCGGGAATAGGCCCAGCAGCACCAGGGCCACCGCCGCAAGGAAGGCGAACCCACCCAGGGCGCCGCTCTGCTTTCCGCGAATGCCCGACACGATGATGCCAACGGCCAGCACCCCCAGCGTGACGGCCAGGCCCAGCACCAGTGCGGCATCCGACCAGTTGCCGCCCGACCACACACCGGCGGCGACCGCGCCGCAGAGCAATGCCGACCCGAGCACGATCGCGCTGAAGCCGGCCCCGGGGCGAAGGTCGCGCCAGGAGCCGCGTCCGGGTGGTGGCGCGGCAGGGCCGCCGACGGTGACGGCGCCGCCGGCTGTGCCGGCTGTCCCGGAGCTGCCCGCTGCTTCGGCGGGCTGCATGGCCCCGAAAGCGACACCGGCCCCGATGCCTTCCGCGGCGGTGCTGTGCGGGTACCCGCCGGCCGGCGCCGTGGTGCGTCGGGCCAGGAAGAACACCAGCCAGATGAGCCCGATCGTCACCCCGACGCTCCAGCCCACCGCGAGTGTGGTCGCCAGCCAGTCGGGCAGCACGGCCGCCGGGCTCTGCCACCACAGGCTGCGCGTGTAGGAGGCGAAGCTGATGCCCACCAGCGCGATGATCCCGATCATGACGGGCGGGAAGACGCCGCGAACGGCCTGTTCGGCATGGATGCGACCGGTCGGGCCGGGCAGGAGAGCCCAGCCGACCGCGTACGTGAACAGAACCGGACCGCCGAGGACGCCCAGCGCGATGGTCACAACTCGCACCAGCGTGGGGTTCAGCCCAGCTCGCAGTGCGACTCCGCCGCAGACGCCGGCCAGCCAGCGGTCGCTCCCGCGCACGATCCCCGTGGAACGGATTGCGGCGAAGAAGTCGTTGCTCTCGTCGGAGGGGGTGGGGGGAGTGCCGGGCCCCGCGGCCGACGGCGTCGTCTGGCTCTCGGGTGCGTCGGTCATGCTGCCAGTGTGCTCGCGGTGGCCCAAGCCGACAATGCCGGGTGTCGTTCGGTGAGTGAGCCCTGATGGCTGCGGGCGATGGGGGTTCGCGGCTCGGGGTTCCGAGGTCGTTGTTCTGGAGGCCGACGCAGGCGCGCAGTGGACCGCGACGCGGGATGGACGTGCGCTGCAAACGCCGTGTCGGTCGAGTCTGGGCACTGCCGCAACTCGTCCCGAACGAATTCGACGGAGATTTCGCTCTGAACAGCGCGTTTGAGCTCAAAAATGGGTGTTTGGCCCAAAATCTCCGTCGAATTGGTTCGACGCCGGGCCCGGTGCTCAACCTGTGATGAAGAGTGTCCACGCGGTGCGGTCAGCTCTGACCTTCCGTGAGCGACACAACAAGCCGTTAGGAGACACGCCCTAGGTGTCCTTGCGGATCCAGCGAAACGTGACCCGGCTGAGCACCAGCCCCACCACCAGCCAGATGAGCAGGCTCAGCGCGATCAGCGGAAAGTCCCGGGAACCGCTCTGCTCAAGGTTCGCGAAGCTGTCGGGCAGGAACACTCCGCGCATGCCCTTCGCCATCCACTTCAGTGGGAATACGCTGGCCGCGTTCTGCATCCAGTCGGGCAGCAGGTAGAACTGCAGATAGACGCCGGAGATGAACTGCAGGATCGGCACGATGGGGATGACCAGCGGCAGCGGAATGCCGACGATCAGGGCGGCGGTGTGATGACTGAGGAAGGCGCCGGGTGGTATCCGTCGCAGGATGGCGGTGCGGCGCTCGAGCGTGGACAGGGTGCCGGAGATTGTCCACAGCCCCGGCCGAGCGACAGGAAGGGGGGAGCAGAAGGGCCCCTGACCCCCCAAGCTGTCGGTTCACCGGCGAGCCGTTTGGCGCGCTGCGCTAGGCGAACAGCCGCTGGAGGCGCTGCACGCCCTCGAGCAGGGCCGCGTCGCCGAGCGCGTAGGAGAAGCGCAGGTAGCCGCTGGGGCCGAACGCCTCGCCGGGCACGACGGCCACCTCAGCCTGGTCCAGGATAAGATCGGCCAGCTCCAGGGAGGTGGTCGGGGTGACGCCGCCCCAAGTGCGTCCGAGCAGGCCGGTGACGTCGGGGTAGACGTAGAACGCCCCCTGCGGCGTCGGCGTGACGATGCCGGGGATCGTGTTCAGCTCGGCGACGATGACCTGTCGGCGACGGTCGAAGGCATCCCGCATGGCGATCGCGGCATCCTGAGGGCCGTTGAGTGCGGCGATCCCGGCGCGCTGGGAGATGTTCGACACGTTCGACGACAGGTGCGACTGCAGGTTGGCGGCGGCCTTCATCGCGTCCTGCGGGCCGACCATCCAGCCGAGCCGCCAGCCGGTCATCGCGTAGGTCTTGGCGACGCCGTTGACCAGGATGGTGCGGTCGGCCAGCGCGGGGACGGCCTCGACGATCGAGATCGCACGCACGCCGTCATACGTGAGGTTCTGGTAGATCTCGTCGCTGACGATCCAGAGGCCGTGTTCCTCGGCCCACTCGCCGATGGCCTTCGTCTGCGCGGGGGAGTAGACGGCTCCGGTGGGGTTGGACGGCGACACGAACAGCAGCACCTTGGTGCGCGGCGTGCGCGCCGCCTCGAGCTGCTCGACGGTGACGAGGTAGCTCTGGTCACTGCCGGCGAAGACGTCGACCTGCACGCCGCCGGCCAGCCGGATCGACTCCGGGTAGGTCGTCCAGTACGGCGTGGGCACGAGCACCTCATCGCCCGGGTCGAGCAGCGTGGCGAAAGCCTGGTAGACGGCCTGCTTGCCGCCGTTGGTGACGACCACCTGGCTGGGCGAGATCGCCAGGCCGCTGTCACGGAGCGTTTTGGCCGCAATGGCCTCGCGCAGGTCGGGCAGCCCGGCCGCCGGAGTGTACCGGTGGTTCTTCGGGTCGCGGACCGCCAGTAGGGCGGCTTCGACGATGTGCTCCGGGGTGGGGAAATCAGGCTCGCCCGCGGCGAAACTGATGACCGGCCGGCCGGCGGCCTGCAGGGCCTTCGCCTTGCCGTCCACCTTGAGGGTCGCGGACTCCGCAATGGAGCCGATTCGGGTAGAGATGCGCTTGGATTCGTGGGCCACGCTTCGAGCATACGGGGCTGCCTCGTTCTGCTGGGGCTGTCTCGGCTTTACAGTGGCCCCCGGGTGACCTAGACTCGACGAGGTAATTCAATTCTGCCAATTTTTTTTGCGCCCGCTTGTCGGTTCGTTCCGGGGTCCGAGTGCTACGAGGTAGTTTGACTTTCGTTCCATAGGGTGGTGGCTCAATTGGTAGAGCAGCGGTCTCCAAAACCGCAGGTTGCAGGTTCGAGTCCTGTCCGCCCTGCAAGTCGGTGGCATTCCGTCGGCACATGAAAGGTGTAATCAGGTGGCCCGAAAAGTTGTCGACGAACCCAGTGAGGAAATCGTCGCAAACGCGAAACTTGCGCTCGATTCCAAGCGCGGTCCTTTCGCTCGGATGTCCCTGTTCATCAAGCAGGTCATGGCGGAGCTCCGCAAGGTCGTCACCCCCACCCGCAAAGAACTCCTCAGCTACACGGGTGTGGTGCTGGTATTCGTTGTCATCATGATGGCCATCGTTTCCGCCTTCGACTGGATGTTCGCGCTCGCCGTCACGTACGTGTTCGGAACGCCGGGCGGGTAGGCAGCTTCCGGTGCCGCATCCGCTCCCAGCGGTCGCAGCCACGCATCAATGAAGAAGAGTCACTGCAGAACTCAGGGCAAACGCTGTTTGGGTCACGGTTTCGTACCCACGCAATAGAAAAGGATTGAAATTTAGTGACTGACACGAATCACGACGATGCCGACTGGGCCACCGCCGCCGAGCAGTCCTCCACCGAGGACGAGGCGCAGGAGGGCAACACCCTCGCCGCTGAAGAAGACTCCGTAGAGGCTGCCGAGCAGGTCGCCGTGCACGTGTTCGACCCGAGCATGGGCGTCGAAGTCAACCTCGACGCCGCGCTTGACGCGTTGGCCGAGCCCGCTGACCCCGACGCCGACGCTCTCGTCGACGAGGCCCTCGACATCGATTCCGACGACGAGGCCGAGGCCGCCGTCGAGGCCGTGGAAGACGAAGACGAAGTGGCAGTCGAGGCTGAAGAGGCAACGGATGTCGATGCCGAGCCCGCCGCGGACGAGACCCCCGAAGACCCCTACGAGGAATTCCGCAAGGAACTGCGCTTCCAGCCCGGCAAGTGGTTCGTCATTCATTCCTATGCCGGCTTCGAACGCCGCGTGAAGTCGAACATCGAGAACCGCAAGCAGTCGATGGCCATGGAAGATTTCATCTACCAGGTCGAGGTTCCGATGGAAGATGTCGTCGAGATAAAGAACGGCCAGCGCAAGATGGTCACCCGCGTGCGCATCCCCGGCTACGTGCTCGTTCGCATGGACCTCAACGAAGACAGCTGGTCCGTGGTGCGTCACACGCCCGGCGTCACCGGATTCGTCGGCAACGCGCACAACCCCACGCCGCTTCGCTTCGAGGAAGCCTTCGGCATGCTGAAGAGCCTCGTCGAGATCCAAGACGTCCCCACCGCCAAGACCGGCGGACACGGCGGCAAGGTCCCGACCCGCGCCCTCCCGGCCGAGATCGACTACGAGATCGGCGAGACGATCACGATCAAGGAAGGCTCGTTCGCGGGCCTGCCCGGATCGATCAGCGAGATCAAGGCGGAAAGCGGCAAGCTCATCGTGCTGGTTTCCCTCTTCGAGCGCGAAACCCCGGTCGAGCTCAGCTTCGACCAGGTCACCAAGCTCTAAAGGGACTGAACACCCTCCCCACGGATTTAAGTTCACCGGGGCCCGTCCGGGCCACCGGGAGAGCGGCCCCTGGCTGCTCGTCATTACAAAGTAAGGAAGAACAATGGCACCGAAGAAGAAGGTAACCGGTCTGATCAAGCTTCAGATCAAGGCCGGCGCCGCCAACCCCGCACCGCCCATCGGGCCGGCGCTGGGTCAGCACGGCGTCAACATCATGGAATTCTGCAAGGCGTACAACGCTCAGACGGAATCCCAGCGCGGCAACGTCATCCCGGTGGAAATCACCGTCTACGACGACCGTTCATTCACTTTCATCCTGAAGACTCCGCCGGCGGCGGAGCTCATCAAGAAGGCGGCCGGCGTCGCCAAGGGCAGTGGAACCCCGCACACCGTCAAGGTTGCGAAGCTCACCCAGGCCCAGGTCCGCGAGATCGCCGAGGCCAAGATGGTCGACCTCAACGCGAACGACCTCGACGCAGCGTCGAAGATCATCGCCGGCACCGCCCGCTCCATGGGCATCACGGTCGAGGCCTAACCACCTCCCCCAGGCATCCCGCCACCAGCAGTACGTGGAAGAGCCAGCCAGGCTCGCACCACACTCTCAATTTCGTTTTACAGGAGATTCAACATGGCACAGAAGTCAAAGGCCTACCGGGCCGCGGCCGAGAAGATCGACGCAGACAAGCTCTACACCCCGACCGAGGCCGTCACCCTGGCCCGGGAGACCGGCTCCGCGAACTTCAACTCGACCGTCGAGGTCGCCCTCAAGCTCGGCGTCGACCCTCGCAAGGCTGACCAGATGGTTCGCGGTACCGTGATTCTTCCTCACGGCACCGGTCGCACTGCCCGCGTCATCGTCTTCGCAACGGGCCCCGCGGCCGAAGCGGCAATCGCTGCCGGTGCCGACGAGGTCGGTGGCGACGAGCTCATCGAGAAGGTGGCCGCCGGCTACACCTCGTTCGACTCCGCCGTCTCGACCCCGGAGCTCATGGGCAAGGTCGGTCGTCTCGGTAAGGTTCTCGGCCCGCGCGGCCTCATGCCGAACCCGAAGACCGGAACCGTGACGCCTGACGTCGCGCGCGCCGTGTCCGACATCAAGGGCGGAAAGATCGCGTTCCGCGTCGACAAGCACGCCAACGTGCAGTTCGTCGTCGGCAAGGTGTCCTTCACCGCCGAGCAGCTGAATGAGAACATCAGCGCCGCTCTCGAGGAGATCGTTCGCCTCAAGCCCAGCTCCTCCAAGGGCCGTTACATCATGAAGGGTGCCGTTTCGACCACGTTCGGCCCCGGCATCGCTCTCGATGTGAACAGCATCTAGTCAGTTCCACCGCAGCCCGGCTGCACCAAGAGGGGCCCGTCGAAAGACTGGGCCCTTCCCTCGTTAACGGATGCTCACTCGCTGGCCATCGTGGGGCGTGCGTCTCTGCGTGCGGGGTCGTCCCGATCGGTGTTCTGCGGGTGCGCGCGAAGCATCGCGGCGACCGCGATCGCGTCGCCCTCCGGCTGGTGCGAGGTGGTGTGCGGCTTCGCGATAAAGAGGTAGAGCAGGCCGCTGCCCATCACTACAGCCAAACCGATCAGCACGATCCAGTCGTCGAGGAACACCCCGGTCGTGCCCGGGCGCGCCAGCAGGATCATGGCGGAGATCCCGTAGGCCAGGGCAATGATGTTCACGATGAACCCGAGAGGTCCCAGGCTGAACGGCCCGGCCGGACGCCACCCCTTGAACCGCTGGCGGAGCGCGGCCAGAACCACGGCCTGGAACGCGACATAGATGCCGAGCACCGCGAAGGCCGTGATCTGGGTCAGGATCGTGCTGCCGCCCAGGTAGATCACAACGCAGAGCAACAGCGGGATCGTGGACGCGACGATCAGTGCGTTGACCGGCACTGCCGTGCGCGGGGACACCTGGCCCAGCCAGGTCTTGCCGGGGACCATCCCGTCTCGTGCGAAAGAGAAGATCAGGCGGCTGGCCGCGGCCTGCAGGCTGAGCACGCAGGACAGGAAGGCCGTGATCGCCACTATGAGGAACAGCGTGGCACCGACCGTGCCGAGGGTCGCGTCCAGGATCGCGGGGATCGGGTCGATGTCTGTCCCGTCGACCACGGCCTGCAGGTCCGGCGCGGCCAGGACGTACCCGCCGAACGAGAACAGGGCGGAGACGCCGCCGACCAGGATGGTGAGGATCATGGCCCGGGGGATACCTCTGGCCGGGTCGGGCACCTCCTCGGCCACGTCGCCGCAGGCTTCGAAGCCGTAGAACAGGAACAGTCCGGCAAGCGCGGCCCCGAGGAACGCGGTGGCGTAACTGCCGTCACCCTCGACGCCCAGGGTGTCGAAGAAGACGCTGAACTCCTGCTTGCGCTGGAAAAGGAGTAGGTAGAGGCCGAGACCGATCACGCCGATCAATTCGGCAGCGAGCCCGATCCGGGCCGCGCGGGCCAGCATCTTCGTGCCGGAGAAGTTGAACGCGAAGGCCACGACGAGAAAGAGCACCGAGAGCCCGAGCGTGACCTCTTTGGTGACGGGCGCGTTGATCAGGCTGGCGAGGAACCCGCTGCCGAATTCCGCGACGGCGGTGATTGTGACGAGCATCGCCCAGACGTAGACCCAGGCGGTCATCCATGCGTACCTCTTGCCCCAGAGACGACGTGTCCACGGGTAGATACCGCCCGCGATCGGGTATTGGGACACCACCTCGCCGAAGACCAGTGCCACCAGCAGCTGGCCGGTGCCCACGATCACCAGCCAGAAGATCGAGGGTGGCCCGCCCGTGCTCAGGGCCAGGGCGAACAGCGAGTAGACGCCGACGAGCGGCGAGAGGTAGGTGAAGCCAAGGGCGAAATTGCCCCAGAGCGACATCGAGCGATGGAAGGTGTCTTCGTAGCCGAGGGCCTCGAGGTGCTCGGCGTCGCCGAGCCCTTTCCTCTGGGATGACGCGTGTGATGACATGGGAACCTTTCCGATCGAGCCGGAGAGCGAGAATGTGCTCACCATAGTGCTGTGCGCGCGCAAACGCACGGAACCGATGGATTCAACTTTCACCGAGAGTTCCCGTTCGCAGTTCCTGCCTCCGGGTCACGACCCGCCCGGTAGGATCGGAGTCAGAGCGGCCACTGGCGGAGTCCTGTGGTCCGAGTCGACGGGGACAGAGGTGGGTCGTGCCGCAGGACGCAACCGGGCAGCCGTTGGCGGGCCTTCGGGTCGCGGATTTCTCCCGGGTACTGGCCGGCCCCTACGCCACCATGATGCTGGCCGACTTCGGCGCTGACGTGATCAAGATCGAGAGCCCGGCCGGCGACGACACCCGGCAGTGGCTGCCGCCGGTCGACGCGCAGGGGGACTCCACCTACTTCGGGTCGGTGAACCGCAACAAGCGCAGCGTCGTCTGCGACCTCGGCACCGATGCGGGACTGGCCGTGGCCCGGCGACTCGCCGAGACCGCCGACGTCGTGGTGGAGAACTTCCGGCCCGGCGTGATGGACCGGTTTGCTCTGGGCTTCGAGCAGCTGCGGGCCGTCAATCCGAGCTTGGTCTACTGCTCGATCACGGGCTTCGGCGCGGGGGCCGGCGCCCGCCTGCCCGGCTACGACCTGCTCGTACAGGCTGTCGGCGGGCTGATGAGCGTCACCGGTCGCCCAGACGAAGAGCCGAGCAAAGTGGGGGTGGCCCTCGTGGACGTGCTCTCCGGGCTCAACGCGGTCAGCGGCGTCCTACTCGCCCTGCGTGCGCGTGACGCGACCGACGCGAGCGGGACCGCCGGCCACCGGGTGGAGGTGGACCTGCTGACCACCCTGCTCTCCGCCCTGACCAACCAGGCCGCGGGCACCCTCGCGACCGGGCAGTCACCGACCCGGATCGGCAATGCACACCCGAGCATCGCGCCGTACGAGCTGTTCGACGCCGCCGACCGTCCGCTGGTGATCGCGGTGGGCAACGATCGCCAGTTCCGCACACTGGTGCGACTGCTCGGGGCTCCCGCCCTGGCCGACGACGACCGGTTCCGCGGTAACGCCGACCGGGTGCGGCACCGCACGGTGCTGAAAAAGTTGATTGAGGACCGGCTCCGGCCCGAGCCCGCGGCGCACTGGGTGGGCGTTCTGACGGATGCCGGTGTGCCGGCCGGCCAGGTCAACACCCTCGACGAGGCGTTCGCCTTCGCCGCCGCGCTGGGGCTCGACCCGGTGGTGGAACTGGGTGCGGCCGGCCGCACCAGCCGCCAGGTTGCCAACCCCATCCACCTCGCCGGCCGCCCGGCCGCCTACCGCCTGTGCCCGCCGCGGCTGGGCGAGCACGAGGGCGCCGACTGGCTCGCCCCGTCCCCGACCGCTGCCCCAGGGCGAGCCCCCGTACCAGCCCCCGTACCAGCCACAGGTCTCTATCGTGTTCCGCCGACCCCCAAAGGACTCTCGTGACCGCCGCAGGCCGCCCCACCCCGCTTGTGCCCAGCCCGCTGGTCGACACCGTCTTCGACCTCGATGCCCTGCTCGAGCCGGAGGAGATCGTCTGGGCGCGCGCGGCGCGCGCTTTCGCGACCAACCGCATCCTGCCGACCATCGAGGACGACTTCGAGGAGAAGCACTTCCGGGCCGAGCTGATCCCTGAACTCGGGGCGGCCGGGTTCCTCGGCATGCACCTCACCGGGTACGGCTGCGCCGGCGCGGGGGCGGTGAGCTACGGGCTGGTCTGCCTCGAGCTGGAGGCCGCTGACAGCGGCTGGCGCACTTTCGTCTCGGTGCAGGGCTCGCTGGCGATGTCGGCCATCCACAAGTATGGGTCTGCGGAGCAGAAGCAGCGCTGGCTGCCGGGCATGGCCGCCGGCCAGCTCGTGGGCTGCTTCGCGTTGACCGAACCGACCGGCGGCAGCGACCCGGCCGCGATGGCGACCACCGCCACCCGGGGCGCCGACGGCTGGGTGATCGAGGGTGCCAAACGCTGGATCGGCCTGGCCAGCATCGCCGACGTCGCGATCGTCTGGGCCCAAACGGATGCCGGTGTGCGCGGCTTCCTGGTTCCGACCGACAGTATCGGTTTCACCGCCATCCCCATCGGCAAGAAGCTTTCGATGCGTGCGTCGATCCAGTGCGACGTGCACCTGGACGCCGTGCAGGTGCCATTCGATGCGATCCTGCCCGGTGCCACTGGGCTGTCCGGGCCGTTCGGCTGCCTCAACGAGGCGCGCTTCGGCATCGTCTGGGGGGCCATGGGCGCCGCCCGCAGCTGCCTCGACGCCGCCATCCTGCGCGCGAAGACCCGTGAGGTGTTCGGCAAACCGATCGGGGCCACCCAGTTGATCCAGGCCAAGCTCGCCGACATGCTCGTGGAATACGAGAAGGGGGTGCTGCTGGCCCTGCACCTCGGTCGGCTCAAGGAGCGCGGCACGCTGACCCCCACCCAGATCAGCATCGGCAAGCTCAACAGCGTGCGCGAGGCGATCCAGATCGCCCGCGAGGCCCGCGTCATCCTCGGCGGCGACGGCATTACCAGCGAATTCCCGGTGATGCGCCACCTGGCGAACCTGGAATCGGTGCGCACCTATGAGGGCACCGACGAAATCCACCAGCTCGTGCTCGGGCGGGCCCTGACCGGCCTGAACGCGTTCTCCTGAGGCCGCGATGTGACATAGTGGCAAGCAGATTGGCCGTCAGGCCGATCGACGGGGGAGGGGCACAGTGGGGATGACGGGGGGACAGACCGTGTTCGCGAACCTGCGTGCGCGCATCCTCTCGGGGGAATTGCCCGCCAGGGCCACGCTGCGGGAGACGGCGCTGGCCCAGGACCTCGGCGTCAGCCGCACCCCCGTGCGCGAGGCGCTGCGCCGGCTCGACGAGGCCGGCCTGGTGGAGTTCGTGCCGAACCGGGGTGCCACGGTCGTGGAATGGACCACCGAGCAGATCTGCGAGACGTATTTTCTTCGCGCGGCTCTCGAGAGCAGGGCGGCGGGCCTCGCGGCGGCGCGGATCGAGCCGGCCGACCTCGACCGGCTGGCCATCCTGATTGACGCCATGGAGGAGTTCGTGCGCGCAACCGACGCCGAGGGCATCGGCCGGCTGGGCGTGCTCGACGCCGAATTCCACCGCATCATCGTGGCCGCGTCGGGCGTCACCCAGCTGATGGCCCTGGCCGCGTCCGTCGGCCGCGCCCCGATGATGGCCTCGCTCTTCCGCCGCGACGCCGCCGTCTTCCGGGCCGGCAGCAACCACCACCACCGCGACATCCTCACGGCGCTATGGTCGGGAGACGCACTCTGGGCCGAGGTCGCCATGCGCTCGCACATTCTCGCAGCGCGCAACGCGGTGTCGTCGGGTCGGTCCGGATCGGGGACGGAACCGGCCTAACCGGAACCGGTAAGCCGCGCGCGGAGCGGGCCGCCTTGAGCAGGCTGTGGGTGTGCGGATGCCGCGGTGAAGCGAGGATCTCGGCCGCCGAAGCCTGCTCGACGACCCGTCCCGCTTCCACGACCGCCACTCGGTCGCAGGTGGCGGCCGCCAGGCCGAGGTTCCGGGAGACCACGATGATCGACAGTCCGAACTCCTGGAGGAACCCGCGGCAGAGCTCCAGTGCGGAGAGCTCGCCCGCAGCCTCGACGGCGCGCGTCGGCTCGTCCAGGATCAGGATGCCCGGGGGCTGTGAGAGCGCGGCCGCGATCGTCACCTGGAGCAGCGCGGTCGGTTCGAGCTGGGTCGGAACCACCAGCGACGTCGCCTACGGATCCGGCAGCCCGACCTTCTCGAGGAGTTCCAACGCACGCCGGGCGGCATCCGTTCGGGACAGACCCCCTGTCCGGCGCAGGGTTCGGGCGAGCTGGCGGCCGATGATCTGGTCCGGGGCCGGGGCCGGGCCCGTCGGCGCGGCAGGGGAAGTGAGAGGGATTTTCGTGTCGCGCAACCGGTTGAGGGCGCGCCACGATGCCCCGACGAGCTCGATACCGTCGATCAGGATGGAGCCGGCCGCGATCACCGCCGGTTCGGGCAGCCGGCCCACGATGGCCAGAGCGATCTCGTGTGCCCCGGAACCGGTGACATCGACCAGGCCGATGACCTCACCCCGCGCCGCCGAGAGGGAGATGCCCGTGGCCAGCACCGGGGCACCCGTCTGGGTGCTCTCGGTAATCTGCAGACCGCGCGGGTCGAGCAGTGCCGTGGCGCGGAATCCGTCGGAGGGGACAGGCTCATCGTCGGCCGACGTCGGGGCCGACGGGCGTGAGAGCAATGAGGTTCGCCGGGGGATTGCCAGGAGGAGAGGAAGGTCTTCACGACTCATCCCTCCGTTCCGACTCGATCCAGGGGGTTTTACTGTATGCAATCTTCTCGAATTCCGGTGCTCACTATGCCATATTCCTCTGAGTTGGCCCCTGAATCGGGGGGCACTGTTGCATACAACCGTGGTGTCTTGTGGGGACAAGATTCCGGCAACACCGGGCCGCTACGAGCCCAGCATGGTTGACCTCGTCGAGGGCTATGGCGGACCGCAGTCTTGCGGGCTGAGTGGCTGGACGCGCTGGACGGGGCGCGCCCCGGGCCGGGGATGAGATGTTCCCCGAGCTCACCTCGCTCACGGCCCGTCCCGCTGGCCGCGGTGCCCCGCGTGATCGAGCAGGAGGAGCGGCCCACGGTCGAGTCCGGCGTCAGCCGCGACGAGGCGTGGCACTTCTGCAACCTGGGCCGCAGCCTGTGGAGGGGGACATGACCGCACGGTTGCTGGCCAACCCGGTCGTTGACCGAGGCCAGCGGGCCTTCGGGGACGACCATCCGGCACTCCGTCGGGGGCCTACGAGGCCGGCTGTTTCCGCGGTCGGTGGCCTTGTTCATCTCGCGGGCGGAACAATGCCTGAGCGAGATGGAACCGCACACCGACCGCGTCGGTGTGACCGAGGGTCGCAACGGGTGCTGGGTCAGATCCGCAGCCAGCTGGAATACCGGCCGATCATGGACCTCCTGAACGACCTGTCGAATCAGATGGACATCGTGCAGGCCACCAGCACGGCCTTTGAGGTCATCGGCGACCGCTATCTCCTGATCAGCGCCGTCCCGACCTGAACCCGGGGAGGCCTGAGCCGCGCCGCGGCATCCGTTGCCTCGGACCCACGGATGCCGTGGCTCACCCACCCCGCCCGTCGAACCAATTTGACGGAGATTTTAAGGATGGAGCGCTCTCCCAACGTGGTTTAAACCGTTTTGAGCCAAATCTCCGTCGAATTCGTTCGGGCAGCGGACGCTGCCAGGGTTCCGAGCGCTCCGAGCGCTATCGAGCCCTACGAGTCGAAGCCGAGGCCCAGCGCGTCGAGCGTCTTCAGGATGATGTTGCGGCGGCCTCGGTTGTGGTCGGCGCGGTCGAGTGACCAGCGCGTGGTCTGGATGCCCATCGAAGCGAGGGGCTCCGGTGGGAACGGGAGCGGCCGCCCGCGCACCATCTCCAGCTGCGTGCGCTCGGTCCTGCGCTCCGCCAGTTGGTCGAGCATGACCTTCGCCGCGAAGTGCGTCGCGGCCACGCCCAGACCGGTGAACCCGGCGGCGTAGCTGATCCGTCCGCCGCGGGCCGTGCCATAGAACGCGCAGAACTGGGTCGACGTGTCGATGGCGCCGGCCCACTGGTGGCTGAAGCGCAGCCCGGCCAGCTGCGGAAATGTGGTGAAGAAGTGGCCGGCCAATTGTTGGAAGCTTTCCGGCCGGTTCTCATAGCCGCTCCGCACTCGGGCTCCGTAGTGGTAGATCGCGTCGTAGCCGCCGAAGAGTATGCGGTTGTCTGCGCTCAACCGGTAGTAGTGGAACTGGTTGGCCAGATCGCTCAGTCCCTGCCGCTTCTGCCAGCCGATGGCGGTGAGCTGATCGGGCGACAGCGGCTCGGTCATCAGCACGTAGTCGTAGACCGGCACCGTGGACAGGCGGTTGCGGGCCAGCAGCGAAGGGAACACGTTGGTCGCCAGCGCGGTCTTCGTCGCCCGCACCACACCCGAGTCGGTGCGGAGCCGGGTGCCCTGCGCCGGAGTGAGTCCCTGCGTGTCCAGGTTCTTCACCGGGGTGTGTTCGAAGATCTCGACCCCAAGTTCGGTGGCGACCCGGGCGAGCTCGGTAGCCAGCTTACCCGGGTGCACGAGCGCGTTGCTTCGCTTGTGCCAGATGCCGGCCAGGTACGTGGGGGAGCCGACCTCGGCGCGCAGGGCCGCGGCATCCAGGAACACGCTGTCGGTTCCGGTCGGTTCCTCGCGCAGCCAGTCGACCTGGTGCTCCTCGACGGCCAGGTCGATGGCGCCGGTGCGCTCGAAGTCGCACTTCAGCCCGAGCTCGGTGACGGCCCGCTCGATCTCGTCGAGGTTCTTGAGGCCGAGTTCGGTGAGCCGGTCGATCTCCGTCGGCCAGCGGCGTCGGCCGTTCTCCTCGCCGTGGGTCAGGCTGGCCTCGCAGAAACCGCCGTTGCGGCCCGACGCAGCCCAGCCGATCGTGCGCGCTTCGAGCAGCACCACGCGAGCGCCCGGGTTCTCCTGCTGAGCGAGCACGGCGGTCCAGAGTCCGAGGTAGCCGCCGCCGACGATGGCGAGATCACAGTCGAGGTCGGCCGTGAGGGTCGGGTAGCCGGTCTGCGGAGACACGTCGTCCAGCCAGAACGGCGCGGAGCGGGTGTCGGCGAGGGCGCCCGCGATGACGGATGCGGCGGGCCTGGCCCGCTCGAAAATGGTCGTGCCCACGGATCGTCCTTTGTTCGGCGCGGCTCTGCTACTCGTTCATCATCTCAGGCGCGGTCCCCGTCGGCCATGTGCCCGCCCCGCTCTCATCTCACCGGCGCGTGCGACTCCAGAAACTGGAACACCTCGGTCTGGTCGACGCCGGGAAAGGTGCCCGTGGGCAGGGCCGCGAGCAGGCTGGTGGGCGTGCGCGCGGCCGGCCAGGACTGCCCGGACCAGCGCTCCGAGAGATCCTCGGGCGCGCGGCGGCAGCACGACTCGTCGGGACAGGTGGACACGGCCCGGTTGTTGGTTTCGCGGCCACGGAACCATTTCACGTGCGTGAACGGCACGCCCACACTGACGGAGTAGTCGCCCTCTTTGGCCTTCTCGATGCGCGAGGTGCACCAGAAGGTACCGCTCGGGGTGTCGGTGTACTGGTACCAGGGGCTGAACCGGTCGGCGACGTGGAAGACGGTGCGCGCGGTCCAGTTGCGGCAGACCGTCGAGCCCTCGACCGCGCCGAGCGCGTCGCTCGGGAAGCGCACCGAATCGTTTTCGTACGCCTTGATCATGGTGCCGGACTCGTGCACCTTCATGAAGTGCACCGGGACGTCGAGCCGCGCGGTGGCGAGGTTCGTGAACCGGTGCGCCGCCGTCTCATAGGACACCGCGAAGGCGTCCCGCAGATCCTCCATCGAGATACGTCGCAGGTTCTTCGCCTCGGTGAGGAGTTTCACGGTGTCTTTTTCGGGCAGCAGGATGGCCGCGGTCAGATAGTTGGTCTCCACCCGCTGAGACAGAAATTCCGCATAGTTTCCGGGCTCCTCGTGTTCGCAGAGCAGGGTGGCGAACGCTTGCAGAATGGGGGAGCGGGAGTCGCGGGACGCCGACTGCTCGGTGGGCAGGTAGATGCGCCGGTTGCGCTTGTCCGTCACCGAGCGGGTCGAGTTCGGAAGGTCGCCCACGTAGTGCAGCGAGTAGCCGAGATGGGTCGCCATGTCGGCCACCACCTGGTGGGAAACCGGCCCGCCGGTGTGGCCGACCGCGGCGAGCAGGCGCTGCGCCTGTGCCTCGAGCTCGGGGAAGTAATTGTCCCGGGCCCGCATGGTGGCTCGCAGCTCCACGTTCGCTCGCCGGGCCTCCTCCGGGGTCGCCGCCCGCTCCCGGTGCAGGCGCAGGATCTCGTTGTGCAGGCTGAGCAGTGTCTGCAATGTTTCGTCGCTCGTTCCCCGGCCAACGCGGATATGCGGCAGTCCGAGGGCGGTAAACACGGGGCCCCGCTGAGCGCGCTCGACGGCGATTTCCAGCGCCGCCCGCTCGGACGGGGCATCCGTTTTCAACAGGTCGTCGACCGTGGTGCCGAGCGCGGTCGCGATGGTGCGCAGCATCGACAGGCGCGGCTCGCGCTTGCCGTTCTCGATCATCGACACCTGAGAGGGTGCCCGGTCGATGGCGGCCGCAAGGGCGTCCAGAGTCATGCGCCGGTTCGTGCGCAGTTCACGGATGCGCCGCCCCAGGGTGAGCGCATCGAGCCCTGCCTCCTCGGGAGGAGCCGCGGACAGGAAGGAGCGGAAGGCGGGATCGACGGTGACCATGCCCCATGCTCACATACTCCGGGGATAACTTCTCGTAGCCAGAAGAAATGCTGTTCTTCTGTTATGCCGGCGACGGCGTGACCGGGTCTCCTAGTCCACAGTGGGAGTCAGGCAAGCAATGGCGCTTTCCCCAGGCGGCGCCAGTCACGCAGCCCTCCCCGTTCAACTTCCGAAGGAGCTCAGCCCATGAACACCCCGCCCCTGGCGACATCCGACCAGGTCCAGGCCGCCAGTCTGACCACGAACACCGGCAGTTTTGCCACCATCGAACCGCACCTCGAGATCACCGGCGATCTCGGTCCGCGCTATGAGGAGATCCTCACGCCGGAGGCGCTGGTATTCCTGGCCGAGCTGCACGACCGGTTCGCCGGTACGCGGCAGGACTTGCTGGCGACTCGACTGCGCAAGCGCGTGGATGCCTCCAATGGGCGCGACCCGGGATTCCTCACCGAGACCGCGCACATCCGTCGTGACCTCACCTGGACGGCTGCCGGCGCGGGTCCCGGGCTGGTCGACCGCCGGGTGGAGATCACCGGGCCGACCGACCGCAAGATGGCCATCAACGCGCTGAACTCGGGCGCGAAGGTCTGGCTGGCCGACCAGGAAGACGCCACCAGCCCCACCTGGGCGAACGTCGTCGAGGGCCAGCTGACCCTGTTCGACCAGGTGCGCGGTCAGCTGAGCTTCACCAGCCCGGAGGGCAAGCAATACGCCGTCACCGGCGACGCCACCGGCGCCACGCCCACCATCGTGATGCGCCCGCGCGGCTGGCAGCTGGTGGAGAAGAACCTGACGTTCGTCGACCGCGCGAACCGCCGGACGAACGCGTCCGGCAGCCTCGTCGACTTTGGGCTGTACTTCTTCCACAACGCGCAGCACCTGATCGAGGGCGGCAGCGGACCGTACTTCTACCTGCCGAAGCTCGAGAGCCACGTCGAGGCCCGTCTCTGGGACGATATCTTCAGTCACTCGGAGGACCGCCTCGGCATCGAGTACGGCACCATCCGGGCCACCGTACTGATCGAGACGATCCAGGCCGCCTTCGAGATGGAGGAGATCCTCTACGAGCTGCGTGACCATTGCGCAGGCCTGAACGCCGGACGTTGGGACTACATCTTCAGCATCATCAAGACGTTCCGCACCCGCGGGAGCCGGTTCGTCTTCCCCGACCGCAAGCAGATCACGATGACCGTGCCCTTCATGCGCGCCTACACCGAGCTGCTGGTGTCGACCTGCCACCGGCGCGGTGCGTATGCCGTCGGCGGAATGAGCGCGTTCATCCCGAACCGGCGCGACCCGGAGGTGACCCGGCGTGCCCTCGAGGCGGTGGCCGCCGATAAGAAGCGCGAGGCCACCGACGGCTTCGACGGCACCTGGGTGGCGCACCCGGACCTCATCCCGACGGCCCAGGCCGAGTTCGACCGCGTGCTCGGCGACCAGCCGAACCAGCTGCACCGCACCCGCGCCGAGGTGAGCGTCACGGCCGCCCAGCTGCTCGACGTGGAGTCCGTCGGCGGGCAGATCACCGAGGCCGGCGTTCACGACAACCTCACGATCGGGTTGCGCTACATCGAGTCCTGGCTGCGCGGCGTCGGCGCGGCGGCCATCGACAACCTGATGGAGGACGCCGCGACCGCGGAAATCTCCCGCTCACAGATCTGGCAGTGGATCCACCTGGGCTCGATCACCGCCGAGGGCATCCGGATCGACGGAACCTGGGTCGAGGAACAGCTCGTCGACGTTTACGAGGCACTCGAGCGCACGCCCGGAGACCGGTTCGACGACGCGCTCGAGGTGTTCCGGGCATGCGCGCTCGAGCCCGAGTTCCCGACGTTCCTCACCGTGGGAGCGTACGCCCGTTACCTGTAGCTCCTGGCCGCGTAAGCGCGCACTCAGCCCGTTCAGCACTACTGAGGGGGCATCGTGCGCGCTCTCGCATGCAGTGGTGGGCTGGTGGGGGCGTCGATAAGCTGGATCGGTGATCGAGATTCGCACGGCGACGGCGACGGATGCCGCGGCGCTGGCCGAGCTGGCCGTCGCCACCTTCGCGCTCGCCTGCCCGCCACACACCTCGGCCGAGGCCATCGCCGCGTTCCTGCGTGACGTGCTCGCGGAGGGCAACTTCGACGCCTACCTGGCCGACCCGGACCGGCTGATTCTCGTGGCCGAAGTGGCCGGGGAGGCCGGGGAGGCCGGGGCGGCCGGGGCGGCCGGGGTCATGCTCGGCTACACGATGCTCGTATTCGCCGAGCCGGCCGATGACGATGCGCGGGCGGCGGCCACGATCCGACCCACGGCGGAACTGAGCAAGTGCTACCTGCGCGCCGAGACGCACGGCCGCGGGGTGGCGGCGGCCCTGATGAACGCGACCCTGGACGCCGCCCGGGCGCGGGGCGCGGCCGGCAGCTGGCTGGGCGTGAACCAGGAGAACGCGCGGGCCATTCGCTTCTACGAGAAGAACGGGTTCGTCACGGTCGGCGAGAAGCGCTTCCTGGTGGGCGAACGGTACGAGGACGACTTCGTGCTGGAGCGGGCGCTCTAACCGGTGCCCTCCGCCCCGGCCGCGCGGGCCGCGATCGACTGCTCCTTCATCCCCTTGATCTGTTCGTAGGCGGCGAGGGCCGCCCGTCTCGTCTCGCCGAGGTCGACGATCGGGGCCGGGTAGGCATCCGTGCCGTATTCCGGCACGTTCTGACGGATATACTCCGCGTTTGGATCGAACTTCTTCGCCTGCAGCTCCGGGTTGAAGACCCGAAAGAAGGGGGCGGCGTCGGCGCCGGACCCGGCCACCCACTGCCAGCCGAACGGGTTGCTCGCGGCGTCGGCGTCGACGAGGGTGTCCCAGAACCACTGCTCTCCGAGCCGCCAGTCGATCAGCAGGTTCTTGATCAGGAACGATGCCGTCACCATGCGCACTCGATTGTGCATGCTGCCGGTGCGCCAGAGTTCTCGCATGCCGGCGTCGACGAGCGAGATCCCGGTGCGGCCGCGCTGCCAGGCTTCGAGCACGCGCTGGTCAAGTTTCGGCCAGGGGAAAGCGTCGAATTCGGGCCGCAGGTTGACGGTGGCGAGGGTGGGGTTGGTGAACAGCACGTGGTAGCTGAACTCCCGCCAGCCGATCTCGGTAAGGAATCGGGTCGCACTGGCCTGGGCGGGCCCGGTGAGGCCGATCCTGGCCCGCTCGGTTGCATGCCAGATCTGGAATGGACTGATCTCGCCCCAGCGCAGGTGCGGCGACAGACGCGAGGTGACCGCCTGGGCCGGCTCGTCGCGCTCGTCGCCGTACCGAGTGAGGGACTCGCTCAGGAAGGTCTCGAGTAGGCGGTGAGCGGAGTCCTCGCCGGGCTGCCAGGCGCCCCGCAGCCCGGCCGCCCAGTCGGGCCGGGTCGGCAGGAGGCCCCAGCCGGCGAGCGCGTCGGAGGGGATCTCTCCGGGGAAGCCGGGGATCGACTCGGGTGCGGGGTAGGGTGCGCGCGGCGGCGGGCCGGCCGTGCACGCCCGCCAGAAGGGGGTGAACACCGAGTAGGTGCCCCCCTGGCCGGTCTGGATCGTCCATGGCTCGAACAGGAGAGCGCCGGCAAAGCTGCGGGCCTCCGTTCCGGCCGCGGTGAGGCCCGACTTGATCCGGGTGTCCACCTCGCGCTCGGCGGCGCCGTAGCGACGGTTCCAGAATACGGCGTCGGCGCCGACGGATGCCGCGAGCGCCATGATCATGTCCTCGGCCGGCCCCCGGCGCAGCGTCAACCGGCCGCCCAGGCGTTCCAGCGAGTCGGCCAGCGCTGTCACGCTCCCGTGAAGCCACCACCGGGCCGCGCCACCGAGCGGCCGGACCGCAGGGGACTCATCGTCCAGCACGTACACGGCCACGATCGGCTTGCCGCGTTCGAGCGCGGCCTGCAGGGCCGGGTTGTCCGCGAGGCGCAGGTCGTCGCGGAACCAGACGAGGGACGGGCCGTCGCCGCTCATGAGCGAGGCCCGGCAGAGTCGGAGCCGGCAGCGGTCGAGGCAGAGGCAGAGGCAGAGTCCGCAGAGGAGCCGGTCGGGTCATCCGTCACCCGCAGCACGATCTTGCCGCGTGTGTGTCCCTCCTCGATCAGGCGGTGCGCCGCCGCGCCGTCTGCGAGGGGGAACACCCGGTCCACGTGCACCCGCACGGCGCCGTCGTCGATGAGTTCGGTGATGACGTCGAGGGTGTGCCCGGAGGGCGCCACTTTGAATCCGGTGGCACGGATGCCCGCGGCCGCGGCCTCCTCCGCCATGGTCGGCCAGCTTCCGGTCGGCGCGTTCACCAGGATTCCGCCGGGGCGCAGCACGCCGAGCGACCGAGTGCCGGTGTTGTCGTGAACATTGCCGACCAGGTCGATCACCGCGTCCAGCCCGGAGAGCACCTCGTCGAACCGGGTCTGGGTGTGGTCGATGACGGCGTCGGCGCCGAGCTCTCGCAGGAAATCAAGGTTGCGGGTCGACCCGGTCGCGGTCACGTGGGCGCCGAAGGCCTTGGCAAACTGCACGGCGAAATGGCCGACCCCGCCGCTGCCGGCGTGGATGAGCATCCGTTGCCCGGGAGCCGCCGCGGCCAGGTCCACGACCATGCCCCACGCGGTGAGCGCCGCCACCGGTACGGCGGCCGCCTCGACGTGGCTGAGTCGCACGGGCTTGCGGGTGACGTTCAGGCTGGAGACGGTCACCAGCTCGGCGTAGCTGCCGGGGGTGCGGGGCACGCGGGCGATGCCGAAGACCGCGTCGCCGGGCTGCAGCGGGAACGCCTCGTAGGGAGCGCTGACCACGACGCCGCTGAAATCGAGTCCGAGCACGGCCGGGTAGCCGCGGATGGCCTTCGTGACGCCGCCGCCGGCCCTGGTTTTGGCATCGATCGGGTTGACTCCGGCGGCGACGACCCGCACGAGGAGTTCATCGAAAATCGCGATCGGGGCGTCCACCTCGGCAAGGTGCAGCTCGTCGGCCGGGCCGGGGCGGTCGATCACGAGGGCGCGCATGGTCGGTGAGTGATTCGTGGCGTTTCCCATCTGCCCATTCTCTCGTGGGTTGCGCGCCGCCGGGGCACAACCGGGACAAACCGGCACATCCCGGTGTCCCTCGAATTGGGGGTGCAAGAGGCCGAATCTGGTGGCGGCGAGGTCTGGCTGGAAGGGGGGCCAGGCGCATAGTCTGTCCACATAAAGGGGGACCGACCCCGGTGTGTGGAAGAGTCCCTGGTTTCCCGCATCCGGTCTCTCTTGGGTTCGGTTCATCCCCCACCGAGCCAGTACTCAGCACTCCGCCCGGCTCATCTGAAAAAGTCGTACCGCACCCGAAGCGGCGCGAACTTGCTCGATCAGTAGTGGCGTGACGCCGAGGGGAAAGCCGCCTGCGACACCCGGCAAGCGGCTTTCCCGCGGGCATCCGCGCGCTGCGAAACCGGTGGACGACCGGTCAGGCCTGCGTTGGCGGTGGACCCGAGGTGGTCTGTTGGTTGAGCAGGGCGATCAGGTTGTTGGCGTACCCCACCAGGATCGCGATCTGGTCTTCGTCACGGTCGATCCACCGGCACTCGGGCTCGGCATTCACGGGGACGAAGTCCTGGTGCTGTTCCCAGACGAGCAGGGTGCGTTCGGCGCCGAGCACGTACTGCTGCCACCACACCTGACGCAAGTACGAGCGCGGGATGCTGCGCCAGGCCTTGCTCGTCGTCTTGATCTCGGCCAGTTCAAGGCCGCCGGCACCCTGGCCTGAACCGGTGCCGACGCCGTCGGGGGTGGCCAGGTGCCGCCGGTGGTGGGCCGCGTGGAACAGGGCCGTGCTGGGCTCGATGCCGTAGCGGCCGAGCACCCAGGCCGCGATCTCGGGCTCCCGGGCGCGCCCGTGGTCCGTGAAGCTGTTGCCGTTGAAGCTGCTGCCGTTGAGCTTGTCGTAGACGGCGGTCTGCAGCGATTTCGGGGTGGCGAGCTTGGCGACATCCGTGGCCGTGATCCCTTGGGCGCGGGCCCGCAGCCAGGTCACCCGGTCGGTGGAATCGGCAACGATGCGCCGGAGGTGCGCCGCGGCGACCAGGGGCGCCACCGGCCGGGCGTCGACGGGCGACGGATGCACCTCCTCATCGAACAGGGAGAGCAGCTGGTTCGTCACTGTTCCATTGTGCCTGTTCGCCGGGCCTGCCCACGCCGGGCGGCATCAGCCGTCGCGCTATGGCTGCGGGGCGACAGCGGACGGATGACGGTTTCGCGTCACAGCAGAGACCAAGACTGCGCATAGCCGATTCATAGCCAACACTCGGATACTGGTAATCATGAGCACTAGCGAGAACGAGCGAGTGGTCCGCGCACCGCGCCTGACCAGGGCGGACGGCAGCCCCATCCGGGTGCTCGTGGTCGACGACGAACCCACGCTGACCGATCTGCTCCAGATGGCGCTGCGCTATGAGGGCTGGGAGGTGCGCACGGCCGGCGAGGGGCGTCAGGCGCTCACGATCGCCCGCGAATTCCGGCCGGATGCGATCGTGCTCGACATCATGCTGCCCGACCTCGACGGCCTGCAGGTGTTGCAACGCGTGCGGTCGGACGGCCACGAGACGCCCGTGCTCTTCCTCACGGCCAAGGACTCCCTCGACGACCGGCTCAAGGGGCTGACGGCCGGCGGCGACGACTACGTCACCAAACCGTTCAGCCTTGAAGAGGTCGTCGCCCGGCTCCGCGGGCTCATCCGCCGGTCCACCCTCACCGTGGCCGACTCCCTGGATCCCCGCATTTCGGTCGGCGACCTCACCCTCGACGAGGACAGCTACGAGGTGTTCCGCGGGGGAGACGCGATCGAGCTGACCGCCACCGAATTCGAACTGTTGCGCTTCCTGATGCGCAACCCCCGGCGGGTGCTCAGCAAGGCCCAGATCCTCGACCGGGTGTGGAGCTATGACTTCGGCGGCAAGTCCTCCGTCGTCGAGATCTACATCTCCTATCTGCGCAAGAAGGTCGACGCCGGCCGCGTGCCGATGATCCACACGGTGCGCGGCGCCGGCTATATGTTGAAGACCGCTTCGTGACCCCGAATTCTCCCCGCGAGCCGGGCGCTCGCCGGCGACGCGCGCCGTGGACCCTGCGCCGGCGGCTGGTGCTCGCCGTCGTCGGCCTCCTCGCCCTGGTCAGTATCGGTATCGGGATGGTCAGCGTCGCCATTCTCCGTGCCTCCCTGATCGACGGCCTCGACCAGCAGCTGCAAAGCGCGTCGGACCGGTCAGGCGCCGTGATCGACGTGCGCCGGGATGCGGACGACGAGGGCGGCAACGGGGCACTCTTCACGCCGACGGCGCAGATGATTCTGTCCGGTCCGGCCCAGCAGCCTGGAACGCTGGCCCTGGTCTACGACGGCTCGACCGTCACGGCCGGCTACACGGAGGAGGAGAGCGGCGAGATCGCCAAGCTGACCGGTGAGCAGGTGCAGTTGCTGGCCGAACAGATGCGGGAATCGACCGCGGTGACGGTGCATCTCGGCGAAGACGCCGGCAGCTACCGGGTCAGGGCCGACACGACCCGCAACGGCACCCTTTACCTGGTGGGCCTGCCGCTCTCCGGGGTGCAGAACACGGTCACCCAGCTGGGCATCATCATTGCGGTGGTCTCCCTGGTCGGCATCCTCATCGTCGCGATTCTGGCCACCTGGATCGTGCGGCTCGCCCTGCGCCCGTTGGTGCGCGTGACCGAGACGGCGGCGCGGGTGTCCGAGCTCCCCCTGGACCGTGGGGAGGTCTCGCTCGTCGACCGGGTACCGGCCGCCGACACCGACCCCCGCACCGAGGTCGGCCGGGTGGGATCGGCGCTGAACCGCATGCTCGACCACGTGGACGTGGCGCTCGAAACACGTCAGGCCAGTGAGCGCAAGGTGCGCCAGTTCGTCGCCGACGCCAGCCACGAGCTGCGCACGCCGCTGGCGTCGATCCGCGGCTACGCCGAACTCACCCGCCGCTCCGACCAGGAACTGCCGCCGGACGCGCTGCATTCCCTGGGGCGGATCGAGTCGGAATCGGTGCGGATGACCGGCCTGGTCGAAGACCTGCTGCTCCTCGCCCGTCTCGACGAAGGCCGGGAGCTGGTCAGCGGCCCGGTCGACCTGACCAGCCTGATCGTGGACGTCGTCAGCGACGCCCACGCCGCCGGCCCGGGACGGGTGCTGGGCTTGGAGCTGCCCGACGAGCCGGTGGAAATCGTCGGTGATGCCGCGCGGCTGCACCAGGTGTTCGCCAACCTGCTCGCCAACGCGCGCATCCACACGCCCCCCGAGACCACGGTCGACGTGGCCCTCGCGCGCCAGAACGACCGCGTTATCCTGACAGTGACGGATGACGGCCCCGGCGTCCCCGAGAACCTCCGGGCCACACTGTTCGAGCGTTTCGCCCGCGGCGACAGCACGCGCTACCGGGGAACGGGCAGCACGGGCCTCGGCCTGGCCATCGCCCACGCGGTCGTGGCCGCGCACCAGGGCGAGATCGAGGTCGAGAGCCGCCCCGGTTTCACGTGTTTCCGCGTCTCCCTCCCCGTCGCGCTCGCCTGACCCCGTCCCGTGCCGGTGCGTGGTCTGCCCGGTTCGCCATGCGAATTCGACGGAGATTTTGCTCCAGAACAAGGTTTTGAACCCGAAACCGGCCATTTCGGGCAAAATCTCCGTCGAATTGGTTCAGGGTCGGGTTCAGGAGTCGCAGGCGGGCAGGCGGGCAGCGGGCAGGCGGGCAGCGGGCAGCGGGAGGCGGGTTCGGGGATGCAGTGAACGGATGCCGATTTGCACCGGCCTCCACCATCCCGTATCGTGGGCGAAAGCCAAAGACCGCCGGTTATTGCCGTGTAGAAATGCACTGGCAATCGAAGGTTCATTCACGTGAACGGCCCGCGCAGGATTCGAAGTCAGACTGCATTCACTGGAATGCGTTCCCAGCTCCGGCGCCTGCGCCGGAGCTTTTTTCATGTCTGCTCCCCGGGCTACCGGCACATGAAACCAAGAGGAGCGCCATGGCGAACAAGGAAGCAACGGTCGCCGAGCTTACGGAGAAATTCCAGAGCTCGACCGCCGTTCTGCTCACCGAGTACCGCGGTCTCACTGTTGCGCAGCTCAAGTCGCTGCGCGTTTCCATCAGTGCGGACGCCACGTACGCCGTGGTGAAGAACACGCTGACCAAGATTGCGGCGAACAACGCCGGCATCACGTCGTTTGACGACGAGCTTGTCGGTCCGTCCGCAATCGCATTCGTTCACGGAGACCCTGTCGCCGTTGCGAAGACCCTGCGTGCCTTCACCAAGGCAAACCCTCTCCTGGTAGTGAAGGGTGGTTACTTCGACGGTAACCCGCTCACCGCCGCAGAGGTAGGCAAGCTCGCCGACCTCGAGTCCCGCGAAGTGCTGCTGGCCAAGCTGGCCGGCGCATTCAAGGCCTCGCTGTTCGGAGCCGCATATCTGTTCAACGCACCGCTGTCGAAGGCTGTTCGCACCATCGACGCGCTGCGTGAGAAGCAGGAGTCCGCGAACTAGGCATCTGCCTGGCATCGCGGTGAGTAACTAAGAAACTATAGGGAGAAAAATCATGGCAAAGCTTTCCACCGAGGAATTGCTCGAACAGTTCAAGGGACTCACCCTCATCGAACTCTCCGAGTTCGTCAAGGCGTTCGAGGAGACCTTCGAGGTCACCGCCGCTGCACCGGTCGCCGCTGCCGGCGCTGCCGGTCCCGCCGCCCCCGTTGAAGAGGTCGAAGAGCAGTCCGCTTTCGACGTCATCCTCGAGGCTGTCGGCGACAAGAAGATCCAGGTCATCAAGGTTGTGCGCGAGCTCACCAGCCTGGGCCTCGGCGAGGCCAAGGCCGTCGTCGATGGCGCGCCGAAGGCCGTCCTCGAAGGCGTTTCCAAGGAAGCCGCTGAAAAGGGCAAGGCTGCTCTCGAAGCTGCCGGCGCCACCGCCGTCCTCAAGTAGTCGGGGCCCCGCGAGGGGTTCTCTGCTTCTCGTAGAGGCGTGACGGCGCAAGCCGTCCACACACAGAAGGCGTCGCATCCATCGGATGCGGCGCCTTCTGTCGTTATGCCCGTTCCGTCAGGCCCGACGCACGGTGTCAGCCCCCGTGGGTGAGCCGTGGGCCGCTGGTGCTCGAGCGGATGACCAGGTTCGTGGGCAGCCGGGTCAGGTGATCCTCGTCGCCGTGCTGAGTGGGGTTCTCCAATTCCGTCAGGAGGGCCTGCACCGCGAGCCGGCCCTGTGTGCGCGGGTGCTGCTCGAGGGTGGTCAGACGGAACATATCGGCATACGGATGTCCGTCGATCCCGATCACGGACAGGTCGGCCGGCACCTGGATGCCCAGTTCCCTGGCGGCGACGATCAAACCGATCGCGATCTCGTCGCTCGCGGCGAAGACCGCGGTGGGGCGGGTGCGCGGGTCGCCGAACACGGCGAGGCCCACCTCGTAGCCGCCCGGCATCGTGAACTCGCAGGCGTAGAACAGGCCCGAGCGTTCGGTGGGCAGGCCTGCGGCGCTCATGGCGGCGTAGAAACCGGTGAGCCGGTTGCTGTGCACCTGGAAGTCCATCTCGTCTTCTTTGCTGCCGCCGATGTGCACGATGTCCGTGTGCCCCAGGCTGAGCAGGTGCTCGGTGGCGAGCCGGGCCGCGGCAACGTCGTCGATGGCGATCGTGTCCACGCCGCGGATGGGTCCGCCGATTCCGACCAGCGGGCGGCCCAGACGGTGCAGCAGGGTGACCTCCTCATCGCTGAGCGCCACACCGACCGAGATCACTCCGTCGAAGCGTTTGCGCGCGAGGAAGTACTCGAAGACCCTCTCCCGTTCAGGTGAGGGTGCCGGCAGGTTGTAGAGGGTCATGTCGTACCCCTTGTCCAGCAGCGCCTGTTCCATGCTCTCCAGAACCTCGGAGAAAAACCAGCGGCTGATGAACGGGATGATCACGCCGATGCTCTTGGTTCGGCCGGTGACGAGGCTGGCCGCGTTGGGTGAAGCGACGTAACCAATCTCCCTGGCTGCAGCGATGACCTTGATCCGGGTCTGCTCCGACACATAGCCACGACCGCTCAGGGCACGGGAGGCTGTGGCCTTCGCGACGCCGGCGAGGCGTGCGACATCCGCTATTGCGCTCATTCCAGCCTCCGCCCTTGGACCCGTTTCCAACACTGTACAGCTCTGGCAGGCTCGCTGGAACCGGTTCCATTATATCCGCCGGAATGCGACACGTCCCGCGGGACGAACTTTCGAAGGTGTCGTGGCGGGAGTGCGATCTTTGCCATTCCGTGACAAATCTGGTCTTGCGATTCGGCCCGGCGTACCGTACCTTGTGGTGTGGAACCGGTTCCTTATCTGATCGTTTTCGGCACAGAAGCTGTTCCTGCAGCACCTGGGTGTTTGTCCGGGGATATCCCCGGCGCATCTTCATCAAACTCAACGAGGAGGAAAAATGCGGTCATTCCACCGCCGAATCACAGCACCCATCGCCATTGCGGCGATCGCCGGTCTGACCTTGGCCGGCTGTTCCGGTGGCCCCGGCAGCACGAACACCGACTCCGGAGCTGAAGGCGACGGCGTCGTCTCCGTCTACGGCACCATCGGTGACACCGAGGCCAAGCTCCTCGAGAAGTCCTGGGCTGCCTGGGAAGAAGAGAACAACATCGACATCCAGTACGAGGCGTCGAAGGAGTTCGAGGCTCAGATCGCCATCCGCGCCCAGGGTGGCAGTGCTCCCGACATCGCGATCTTCCCGCAGCCCGGACTGATGGCCGACCTTGCCAGCCGCGACTTCCTCAAGCCTGCCCCGAAAGCCGTCGAAGACAACGTCGACGAGTTCTGGTCCAAGGACTGGAAGGCCTACGGCACCGTCGGGGACACGTTCTACGGCGCGCCACTGATGGCCAGCGTCAAGGGCTTCATCTGGTACTCCCCGGCTAAGTTCACCGAGTGGGGTGTCGAAGTTCCCGAGACCTGGGACGAACTCCTCGCCGTGACGAAGACCATCCAGGAGAAGACCGGCAGCGCTCCGTGGTGCGCCGGATTCGGCTCGGGCGACGCCACCGGCTGGCCGGGCACGGACTGGGTCGAAGACCTCGTCCTGCGTCAGGCCGGAGCGGAGACCTACGACAAGTGGGTTGCCAACGAGATCCCGTTCACGGACCCCGCAATCAAGGCCGCCTTCGACTCCGTCGGAGAGATCCTGCTGAACCCTGCCAACGTCAACGCCACGTTCGGTGATGTTCGCTCGATCAACAGCACCCCGTTCGGTGACGTGGCCACGCCGCTCGCCGCAGGAACCTGCGCGCTGCACCACCAGGCATCCTTCTTCGACGGCTTCATCACGGATGCCGGCGGAGAGGTCGGTCCCGACGGTGACGTCTGGGCCTTCATCACCCCGGCCGAAGAGGCCGGCAGCCAGGCCGTGACCGGTGGTGGCGAGATCGTCGCCGCATTCGCGGATGACGCCGACACCCAGGCCGTTCAGACGTACCTCTCCAGCGACGACTGGGCTAATAGCCGGGTGAGCCTCGGTGGAGTCATCAGCGCCAACTCGGGTCTTGACCCGGCCAACGCGAAGAGCCCCATCCTGCAGGAAGCCATCAAGATCCTTCAGGACCCGGAGACCACCTTCCGCTTTGACGCCTCCGACCTGATGCCCGGCTCCGTGGGCGCCGGCACCTTCTGGAAGGGAATGGTCAACTGGATCAACGGAGCCCCGACCGACGAGGTTCTCACCAGCATCGAAGCCGGCTGGCCCTCCAGCTAGTTCAATTCGGAACCAGCTCATCTAACAGCACCACAACCGTGCGGGTCGTCCTCCTGAAAAGGGGCGACCCGCACTCCCCTGCTGGTGTACCGTGGCGGTAGTTTTCCGCCCCACCAGCAAACTGTGAGCCCGCAGTCGTACTCGAGAGGTTTCATATGTCGGCGTTCCTTGCCTGGCTGGCTGACTTGCCGCCCCTGGTCCAAGTCCCCATCATCATCCTCGCGTTCGTCGCCCTGGTGGCCGCGATCCTGTTCGTCGTCGAGATAGCCCCGCGCAAGGGCACCGGCTACACCGTCATCCGTCTCGCCGTCTGCGTCGCCGCCCCGCTGCTCATCCTGCTCGCCGCGGGATCATACTGGTGGGCCATCGCCGCGGCCGCCGTGCTCGGCGGAGTCTTCTTCATCGTCGACTACCGCTCACGCTCCGGCGCCGGCTACCTCTTCCAGCTCTTCGGCTTCCTCGCTCCGGCCATCCTGCTCCTCATCGTCGGACTCATCATCCCGACCATCCAGACCACGGTGCAGGCGTTCATGAACTCCCGCGGAACCGAGTTCATCGGCCTCGACAACTTCGTCTGGGTGTTCACCCAGCCGGAGGCCATCCGCACGGTGCTCAACACGATCGTCTGGGTGCTCATCACTCCGCTCGTGTCTACGATCGCCGGCCTGGCCTATGCGGTCTTCATCGACAAGAGCCGCGGCGAGAAGTACTTCAAGATCATGGTCTTCATGCCCATGGCCATCTCTTTCGTCGGGGCGTCCATCATCTGGCGCTTCGTCTACACGGCCCGGCCGGCCGACCAGAACCAGATCGGCCTGCTCAACCAGGTTGTGGTGTGGTTCGGCGGCCAGCCCGTCGACTTCCTCGCCAACGCACCCTGGAACACGGTCTTCCTGATCGTCGTGCTGATCTGGGTGCAGACCGGCTTCGCCATGGTCGTGCTCTCCGCCGCCATCAAGGGCGTGCCTGCCGAGCAGATGGAGGCCGCCGAACTCGACGGCACCAACGCCTGGCAGAAGTTCACCAACGTCACGGTGCCCGGCATCCGCGGCGCCCTCGTCGTCGTGTTGACGACGATCTCCATCGCCTCCCTCAAGGTCTTCGACATCGTCCGGACCATGACCGCAGGCGCCAACGACACCAGCGTCATCGCGAACGAGATGTACACGCAGTTCAAGAACTTCGAGCAGGGCCGGTCCGCCGCCTTCGCCGTGATCCTGTTCCTGCTCGTGCTCCCGATCGTCGTCTACAACGCCCGCCAGATTCAGAAGCAGAGGGAAATCCGATGAGCGCGATTCTTCCGGTTGAGCTCCCCGTCGACAAGAACACCAAGAGCCAAACTCGCCGAGGCGAGCGCCGTCAGGAGTTCGCGGCGGCCAAGCGCACCAAGAAGCGGTTGACCAGCCGAGGCGCTACGATCGCGGCGCTCGTGATCGCCGTGCTCTGGACCGTTCCGACCTTCGGGCTCTTCGTCTCCTCCTTCCGCCCGGCGCAGGAAGTACGCACCACCGGCTGGTGGACGCTCTTCTCGAACTGGGGTCTGACCATCGACAACTACAGCGATGTGCTCCAGGCCGGCAACAGTCAGCTGAATCTGGCCGGTGCGTTCATCAACTCGATCGCGATCACCCTGCCGGCCACACTGCTGCCGCTGATCATCGCCAGCCTCGCGGCCTACGCATTCGCCTGGATCGACTTCCGCGGCAAGAACGTGCTGTTCATCGCGGTTTTCGCGCTGCAGATCGTTCCGCTGCAGATGGCCCTCGTGCCGCTCTTGCAGTTCTTCTCGCGGGGTGAGGTCTTCGGCTTCCCGGTGGTCTCCTCGATCAGCGACGCCGGCGGCTACTCGCAGGTGTGGATCGCGCACACGATGTTCGCCCTGCCGCTCGCCATCTACCTGCTGCACAACTTCGTGTCGGAGATTCCCGCCGACGTCATCGAGGCGGCGCGGGTCGACGGCGCCGGTCACGGGCAGATCTTCTTCCGCATCGTGCTGCCGCTGACCATGCCGGCGATCGCATCCTTCGCCATCTTCCAGTTCCTCTGGGTCTGGAACGACCTGCTCGTGGCGCTGATCTTCGCCGACGGTGCGGTGGCGCCGATGACCAAGCTGCTGGCCGAGATCACCGGTACCCGCGGCCAGGACTGGCACCTGCTCACGGCCGGCGCGTTCATCTCGATCCTGGTTCCGCTGATCGTGTTCTTCTCCCTGCAGCGCTACTTCGTGCGCGGCCTGCTGGCCGGTTCGACGAAGGGCTAGCCGCATCAGCGACTGTGCCCGTTCCGCCGCTGGCGCCCACCCGGGCCGCCGGTGTTCGGAACGGGCACATTTGTGTGCCGCGCGGGAGTTTAGAGTGAATTCATGAGTGGAATGCACGGTGGCGGCGGCGGTCGACGGGGGCGGGTAAGCGGCGCGGATGTCGTGGCGCAGCGGGCCGAGAACGCCGAGGCCCCGCGCATCCCGAATTTGCTTCGCCGGATCATCGGCCTGTTCGCGCCGCACCGCGCGAAGCTCACGGTCACCGTGGTTCTCGTATTCATCAGCGCGGCGCTCTCCGTCGTGCCGCCCCTGCTCGTGCAGCGGGCCTTCGACGAGGGGCTCTTCCCGCCCGGCGGCAGCCCGGACGTGCAGCGTCTCGCCGTGCTCGTGGGGGTGATGATCGCCATCTATTTGGGGACGCAGTTGCTCGGCGTCTGGCAGGCCTGGCTCACCGCCACGGTCGGCAACTCGGTGATGGGTGCCCTGCGGGTGCGGCTGTTCACCCACTTGCAGGCGATGGAACTGAGCTTCTTCACGCGAACGAAGACGGGCGTCATCCAATCCAGGCTGCAGAACGATGTCGGCGGCGTCGCGAGCGTGCTCACCAACACCATCTCCAGTCTGCTCGGCAACGCCGTGACCGTGATCGCGGCGCTCGTCGCGATGCTCCTGCTGAGCTGGCAGCTGGCGATCGTCGCCATCATCCTGATGCCCGTACTCGTCTTTGCCCAGCGCCGGGTCGGCCAGGTGCGGGCCCGCATCGCGTCCAGGACGCAGGAGTCGCTCTCGGACATGACGGCGATCACGCAGGAGACGCTGAGCGTATCCGGCATCCTGCTCTCGAAAAGCTTCACCCGCCAGAAGACCGAGATCCATCGGTATGCCGACGAGAATGCCAACCAGGTCGAGTTGCAGATCAGCCAGCAGATGAGCGGCCAGTGGTTCTTCGCCACGGTGAGCATCTTCCTCTCCAGCATCCCGGCGATCGTCTACCTCGTGGCCGGTCTGCTGATGGGCAGTGGAACGACCGACATCACGGCGGGCACGATCGTAGCCTTCACGACCGTGCAGTCACGGCTGCTGTTCCCGCTGCTCGGCCTGATGCGCGTTGCCCTCGACCTGCAGACCTCAAGCGCCCTGTTCGCCCGCATCTTCCAGTACCTCGACCTCCGGCCCGCGATCCGCGACGCCCCCGACGCCGCCCCCGTGCCGGCCCGCGGCGAGGCCGTCGGCCGGGTCGCCTTCGACGGGGTCACCTTCGCCTACCCGGATGCCGGCGCGGAATCGCGCCCCACCCTGGACGACGTCTCCTTCACGATCGAGCCGGGCCAGTTCGCGGCCTTCGTCGGCCCGTCCGGGGCAGGCAAGACCACCGTGTCCTATCTCATCCCGCGCTTCTACGAGGCCTCGGCCGGGCGGGTACTCTTCTCCGGCGTCGAGGTGCAGGGCCTCCAGCAGCAGTCCCTCGTCTCCCACATCGGCATCGTCAGCCAGGAGACCTACCTCTTCCACGCGACCATCGCCGAGAACCTCCGCTACGCGAAACCGGAGGCGACGGATGCCGAGCTCGAGGCCGCGGCCCGGTCGGCGAGTATCCACGACACGATCGCATCCTTCCCCGCCGGCTACGACACCCTGGTGGGGGAGCGCGGCTACCGGCTCTCCGGCGGCGAGAAGCAGCGCATCGCCATCGCGCGGGTGCTGCTCAAGGACCCCGAGGTGCTGATCCTCGACGAGGCCACCAGCGCCCTGGACGCCATCTCCGAGCGCGTCGTTCAGGCGGCCCTGGACACCGCTTCCCGCGGGCGTACGACCATCGCCATCGCGCACCGGCTGTCGACCATCGTGTCCGCCGACGTCATCTTCGTCGTCGACGCCGGCCGGATCGTAGAGAGGGGCACCCACGCCGAACTGCTCAAAGACGATGGCGTCTACGCGCGGCTGTACTCGGAGCAGGTCACGTCGCCGACGCCCACGGCCCCCACTCCGCTCACGCCGATAGAGTTGACCCGGCTCGAATCCGTGACGAAGAACCCTCGATGAAGGACTCTCGATGAAAATTGCCGACACCGTTCTCGACCTCATCGGTGACACCCCCCTGGTCAGGCTGCACAAGGTGACGGCTGACGTCAGCGCCACCGTGCTGGTCAAGCTGGAGTACCTGAACCCGGGTGGCTCCGCGAAGGACCGCATCGCGGTGCGCATCATCGATGCCGCCGAACGGGACGGCTTCCTGCTTCCCGGCGGCACCATCGTCGAGCCGACCTCGGGCAACACGGGCGTCGGCCTCGCTCTCGTTGCCCAGCAACGCGGCTACAAGTGCGTGTTCGTGCTGCCGGACAAGGTGGGCGAGGACAAGCGCAACGTGCTCACGGCCTACGGCGCGGAGATTGTGGTGACCCCGACATCCGTCGCCCCCGACCACCCTGACTCCTATTACAGCGTGTCCGACCGGCTGGCCCGGGAGATCCCGGGGGCTTTCAAGCCCAACCAGTACTTCAACCCGAACGGCCCGCTCAGCCACTACGAGACGACCGGGCCCGAGATCTGGCGCGACACCGACGGCACGATCACCCACTTCGTCGCGGGCGTCGGCACCGGCGGCACCATCACCGGTACCGGACGGTACCTGCGCGAGGTCTCGGGAGAGAGCGTGCGCATCATCGGCGCCGATCCGGAGGGCTCGGTGTACTCCGGTGGCACCGGCCGGCCGTATCTGGTCGAGGGCGTGGGCGAGGACTTCTGGCCGGGCGCCTACGACCCGGAGGTCGTGCACGAGGTGATCGCCGTCTCCGACGCCGACTCCTTCGCGATGACCCGCCGGCTCGCCCTCGAAGAGGGCATTCTGGTCGGCGGTTCGAGCGGCATGGCCGTCGTCGCAGCCCTGCGCGCGGCGAGAACCCTCGGCGCCGACAACACCATCGTCGTGCTGCTGCCCGACGGCGGGCGCGGCTACCTGGGCAAGATCTTCAATGACGGCTGGATGCGCAGCTACGGTTTCAGCAACGCGCCCACCGGGCACACGGTCGGCGACCTGCTCTCGTCCAAGACCGGCGCCCTGCCGCCGTTCGTCTACGTGCACCCCAGCGCCACGGTGCACGACGCCATCGGAGTCATGACCGAGGCCAGCGTCTCCCAGGTGCTGGTGCTCACCGAAAAGCCCCCGGTGGTGATGGGCGAGGTCGTCGGCGCGGTCGACGAACGCCGGCTGATGGAACTCGTCTTCTCCGGCGAAGCGAAACTGGCCGACCGCGTCGGCGAGTTCGTCGGCGACTCCCTCCCGCTGATCGGGGTGAACGAGCCCGTCGCGGCCGCGCGCGCCGCCTTCGCCGGCCACGATGCGCTCCTCGTCACAGACGGCGGAAAACCCCTCGGCGTCATCACCCGCCACGACCTGCTCACCTACCTGAGCGCCTGAACAGCATGACTAAGGACGAATCAATGGCTCGCACACGAAACTTCGACACCATCGCCATCCACGCGGGGCAGGAATTCGACCCGACGACCGGCGCCGTGATCCCGCCCATCTACCAGACGTCCACGTATGTGCAGGAGAGCATCGGCCACCTGCGCGGCGGCTACGAGTACAGCCGCGGCGGCAACCCGACCCGCACCGTGCTTGAGACCCTGCTGGCCGCGCTGGAGGGCGGAAAGCACGGCCTCTCCTTCGCCAGCGGGCTCGCCGCGGAGGACACCATCCTGCGCGCGCTGCTCGCACCGGGCGACCACATCGTGCTCGGCAACGACGTCTATGGCGGCACGCACCGGCTGATCAACCGGGTGCACGGTGCCTGGGGCATCCTCAACTCCACCGTGGAGATGAGCGACCTCGCCGCCGTCGAACAGGCCATCATCCCGGGCGAGACGAAGATCCTCTGGGTGGAGACGCCCAGCAATCCGCTGATGAAGGTCTGCGACATCGCCGCTCTGGCCCGGATCGGCCACCGCTTCGGCGTGACCGTGATCGTGGACAACACGTTCGCCTCGCCCGCGCTGCAGCAGCCGCTGGCCTTGGGGGCCGACGTCGTCGTGCATTCCACCACGAAGTACCTCGGTGGCCACTCCGACGTGCTCGGCGGCGCCCTGATCATCAACGACGACGAGCTCGCCGAGAAGGCCCAGTTCCTGCAGTTCGCCGCCGGCCCCGTCTCGGCCCCGATGGATGCCTGGCTCACCGTGCGCGGAATCAAGACCCTCTCGGTGCGGATGGACCGCCACTGCAGCAACGCCCAGGCGATCGCCGAGCACCTGCAGGGCCACCCGGCGATCGACCGGGTCTACTACCCCGGCCTGCCGACGCACCCGGGCCACGAGCTGGCGAAGAAGCAGATGAGCGGCTTCGGCGGCATGCTGTCGATCTCCTTCGTGGGCGGCGCGGCCGCGGCGCGTTCCTTCGCCGAGGCCACGCAGCTGTTCCAGCTGGCCGAATCGCTCGGTGGCGTGGAATCGCTGGTCAACTACCCCTCCGAGATGACCCACGCGTCGGTTCGCGGCACCGAACTCGAAGTAGCGGACAACATCATCCGTCTGTCCGTGGGCATCGAAGGCGTCGCCGACCTCATCGACGACATCGACCGGGCGCTCGCGGTCGTCTAGGCGGATAAATCCGTACAGCCGCGGCGGCCCTGGCTGCCGTGGCTGATGCGGCTGATGCGGCATCGCCGCTCAGGGAGATTACCTCCGCTTCGAACGAATTCGACGGAGATTTTGCCAGGATCAGCAGGAAACACGTCCAGAAGACGGTTTTACACCACAATCTCCGTCGAATTGGTTCGGAACAGGACACCGCGCTCCGATTGGGACTCACTCCTCGAGCCTGACGGTTTTTGCACGGAGTGTGTCTTTTCTTTGCCATTTCCGCCGTACCCCCGGTGCGGCAGCACGGTCAGATGACCACTTCCTCTCAGGCTCTGTTCCTGCAACCGGCTGTTCCTGCAACCGGCTGTGCCGGCGACGGATGCCGCGCTGGCCCGAGCCGGCAGCCTCGGCCAGGTCCAGGGCACGGCCCCGTATATCGCGGCGGTGCTCGGCACCGGCATTCTCGCACTGCCGGGCTTGGCCGGCACTGCGGCCGGGCCGGCGTCCCTGGTCGCGGTGTTCGTCGTCCCCCTTCTGTCGATCCCGCTGGCCAGCACGTTCGCCGCCCTGGCGGCCCGCTATCCGGACCCCGGCGGCGTCGCCAGCTATGTGCGCCGGGCCCTCGGCCCGACCTGGGCACGGATGACCGGGTACTGGTTCTTCTTCGGCGTCGGCACCGCGATCAGCCTGTTCGTGTGGGCCTTCGCGGGCCGGGAGGTCGGCACGCACATCGCGGCGGAGTTCACGAACCCCGGAGGGGTCACCCCCCTCGCCACGGCGGTCGCCCTCGTCCTGGTCGGCATCGCCTACCTGGCCCTGCAGTACGTGACCGTCGCCGTTCTGGGCCGGGCCGCGGGGCGGGGGCAGGTTGCGCCGCTCGACCTGGTCGCAACGAACGCGCCCGGCGTCGGTCCGGTTTTCGTCGCCGTGATTGCCGCTGTCGCGGCCGTCGGAGTGCTCAACGTCTACCTCGGGGTGTTCATCCTGATCCACACGAGTTCGATGGTGGCCATCATGTGCTCGGCATGATCGCGGCCGTGCGTCTGCTCGACCGCCACACGCTGGGCTAGTGGCTGGCCGTCGTGTCGGTCGTGCTCACGGTCGGCCTCCTCATTCTCACCGGTCTCAATCTGCTCGTTCCCGCGGTACTGGCCAGTGTGGCCGTGGCCGCGGCCGTGGCCGTGCGGCTGGTGAAGCGGTGGCAGCTGTCGCGCCGTGCTACCGGGAGTGGTGTACAACCCGGGTGAGCCCGGCGGGGACCAGTACGGTTCCGGTCACGACTGCATCAGTCAGGAGCTCGGTGCCGACGGCCGGGCATGGCCGGTCGGCATCCGTGTGGTTGATCAGAAACAGGAAATCGCCGGTGTCGTTCGACCGGGTGACCCTCTCGACGCCGTCGATGCCGGGGGCGGCATCGACACCTGCCGTGTCGAGCACGTCGAGCATTAGGGAATCGAGGTCGGCGCCGGTGAGCCGGGTCGAAATGTACCAGGCCGAGCCGGCCCCGAAAGCATTGCGGGTGATGGCCGGTCCGCCCTTGGCCGGGCCGTCCAGATACCGGGCCAGCACCTCGGCCGTGGAGACCGCGATGTCGTCGGCCCACAGGGTGCCGGTGCGGGAGTCGCTGAGGGTAACCGTTTCGTTCTCGTGCAGCGGCAGGAATTCGGGGATGCACAGGCCGAGCACCTCGCGCAGGGCGCCGGGAGCGGCGCCGAGGTAGACCGTGTCGTTATCGTCGACGATGCCGGAGAAGTACGACACGACCAGGTGGCCGCCTGCCCGAACGTACGCGGTGAGGTTGGCGGAGGCCGTCGGGCCAACCAGGTAAAGGCTTGGGGCGATCACGAGGTCGTAGCTGCCGAGGTCGGCGGTCGGGTGAGCGAAGTCCACCGTCACGTTGCGGTCCCACAGCGCTGCGTAGAAGGCCTCGACGCGCTCGCGGTGGCCCAGCTCGACGCTGGGGCGCCACTCCAAGTCCTGCGCCCAGAACGATTCGGTGTCCCAGAGCAACGCGACCCGAGCGCGCACGCGGGAGGTGCGCACGGGCTCCAACGCGCCGAGGGTCTGGCCCAACGCCAGGACCTCGCGCCACAGCCGGGTCTCGGCGCCGGCGTGCGGCAGCATGGCGGAGTGGAACTTCTCCACGCCAAAGCGTGAGGCCCGGAACTGGAAGAACAGAATGCCGTCCGCACCACGCGCGAGGTGGGAGAGCGAATTTCGGGCTAGTTCACCCGCCCGCTTGGCGATGTTGCGCGGCTGCCAGTTCACAGCCCCGGTTGAGTGTTCCATCAGGATCCACGGCGCTCCGCCAGCCAGCGACCGAGTGAGGTCGGCATCCATCGCCAGGAGCACGTGGTTGTCGGCGCGCTCGGCGACCAGATAGTGATCATTCGAGACGATGTCCACCTCCCTGCTCCACCGCCAATAGTCGGCAGAGAGGCAATTAGTTGCCATGAAGTTGGTGGTCACGGGAATGTCGGGCGTGAACCGGCGGATGACGTCGCGCTCGCCGATGTAGCACTCCAGCAGCGCGTCGGAGGTGAACCGGTGGAAGTCGAGGCGTTGGGCCTGGTTGCTCACCGAGGCCGACTGGCGCGGGGCGTCGATTTCGTCCCATTCGCCATAGACCTGTCCCCAGAACGTGGTGCCCCACAGCTCGTTGAGTACTTCGAGGGTGCCGTAGCGCTTCCGCAGCCACACCCGGAAGGCCGCGACGGAGTGGTCGTCATAGGAATCGCTGATCGGGGCGCCGTACTCGTTGTGCACGTGCCAGAGCACGAGCGCGGGGTGGTTCGCGTACCGGCGGGCGAGTTGTTCCGTGATCGCCGCCGCTGCCCGGCGGTAGTCGGGGCTCGACGGGCTGACCAGGCCACGCGAGCCGTTGCCCAGCGTGATTCCGTCGCGGGTGACGGGCCGGGAATCCGGGTATTTCTTCCAGAACCAGGCCGGTGGCGCGGCCGTGGGGGTGGCCAGGTCGACGTCGATTCCGGCCTCGTGCAGCAGCCCGATGATGTCGTCGAGCAGACCGAAGTCGTATTCCCCCTCGCGCGGTTCGAGCAGCGCCCAGGAGAAGATCCCGACGCTGACGAGGTTGATGCCGGCCTGCTGCATCAGCGCCACGTCCTCGAGCCAGGTCTCCCGCGGCCACTGCTCCGGGTTGTAATCGCCGCCGTAGCGCAGTCGGTTCGTGCCCTTCAGCCAGCGGTTCGTCGCTGACGGGAGCGTGGGTACTGCGGTCTCGATCGGCATTGGTCTGGATCTCCTTTTTACTGTGTGCGCTCCCAGTTTTAGCACAGTTACTTCTGGAATGCGTGAATTTATCTGCGTGTTGACAACGAATATGATTGTGTGCGTGACTAGTACCGCTCACAGTTAGAGTCGAGTTTCGACGCGACGATGCCGCGGGCGCCAACTCACAGCACCAGCTTTCTTCAAGGAGGACGAATGCGCACGTCGATACGAATCGGGACGGTGGCCCTGGCCACCGCCGCAACACTGCTCATGGCAGGTTGTTCAACGGATGCCGCGGGCGGTGACTCCGGGCCGGTCGAGCTCAACTACTGGGCCTGGGCCCCGAACCTCGACCAGGTCGTCGACACCTGGAACGCCGAGAATCCGGACATCCAGGTTACGGTTCAGAAGCAGGACGGCGGCGACCCGGCCATCACCAAACTTCTCACGGCCATCAAGGCCGGCAGCGGAGCTCCCGACCTGATCCAGGCGGAGTACCAGAAGATCCCGACCCTGGTCTCCTCCGACGCCCTCGCCGACATCTCCGAGCTGGGCGCCAATGACGTGGAGGACGAATTCGCCGTCGGCGTCTGGGACTCCGTCACGCTCGGCTCCGACGCCGTCTACGCCATCCCGCAGGACACCGGGCCGATGATGTTTTATTACCGCGCCGACATCCTCAAGCAGCTCGGCCTGGCCGTTCCCACCACGTGGGACGAATACGCCCAAGTGGCGCGCGCCGTGCACGCCTCCGACCCGGCCAAGTACCTGGGCACCTTCTCGTCGAATGACGCCGGCTGGTTCACCGGCATGGCGCAGCAGGCCGGTGCCTCCTGGTGGGGCATCGATGGCGAGTCCTGGAGCGTCAACATCGACGAGACCCCCACCCAGACGGTCGCCGGCTACTGGGGCGGCCTCGTGGAAGAGGGAGTCATCGACAACAAGCCGATGTACACGCCCGAGTGGAACGCCGGCCTCAACAGCGGCGAACAGGTCGGCTGGCTGAGCGCCATCTGGGCACCCGGCGTCCTGGCGGGCAACGCCGCGGACACCGCCGGTCTCTGGATGGCCGCACCCATGCCACAGTGGGACGCCGCGGCGCCCGCCACGGGCAACTGGGGTGGCTCCTCGACCGCGGTTACCACGCAGTCGAAACACCAGGAAGCCGCCACCGAGTTCGCCACCTGGCTGAACACCGACCCCGACGCAGTGCAGGCGCTCGTCACCGCGACGGGCATCTACCCCGCCAACGTCGATGCCGCCGCCTCCGCGCTCACGGCGCCGCCGGAGTTCTTCAATAACCAGCCCGACTTCTATGAGGTGGCCGCCGAGGTCGCCCAGACCGTGACCCCGTTCAGCTACGGACCAAACGTCAACGTCGCCTATAGCGCGTACAACGACGAATTCGCCAAGGCTGCCGACGCGAGGAAGAAGAGTGCATTCCTCGACGCCATCGCGGCAATGCAGACGATCACCACGGCCGACATGAAGAAGAGCGGCTTCACCGTCAAGTAACACCCAGCACCATCCGGGCCGCCCGCCGCGCGGGCGGCCCGTTCACACCGAACACCGTGACCGCGTCGATTGAGGACAATCCGTGACAGTGATAGAGGCCCCCGTGGCCACCAGGAGCAGCACACCGCCTCCGCAGCAGCGTAGGGAGAAGGGCAAGTTCCGCTCAAGGGTGCTCGTGCCCTACGCGATGCTGGCGCCGGGCATCATCCTGTTCGTGGTCTTCATGGCCGCACCCATCGTCTACACACTCTTTCTCAGTTTCCAGAAGACCAAGGTCTCCGGACTGGGTCTGGGCGCCGGCGCACGCTCGACCGTCTTCGCGGGCATCGACAACTACGCCGCCACCCTCACGAACGCCGAATTCGGTGCCAGTGTGGGGCGCGTCCTGCTCTACGGCCTCATCCTGATCCCCGTGATGCTGGGTCTGGCCCTGCTGTTCGCCCTGTTGCTCGACTCCCGGCGAACGCGGGCCACCGGGTTCTCCCGCACCGCGATCTTCCTGCCGTTCGCCGTGCCGGCTGTGATCAGCTCCCTCCTCTGGGGATTCCTGTACCTACCCGCCGTGAGCCCGTTCTACTTTCTCTTCGAACGGTTCGGCTGGGACGTCCCGTCGCTGCTCTCCTCGTCGGGCGTCATCTTCGCGATCGCCAACATCGCCCTGTGGGGCGGCGTCGGCTTCAACATGATCGTGATGTACACCTCGCTGAAGTCGGTGCCCACCGACATCTACGAGGCTGCGAAGCTCGACGGCTGCACCGAGGTGCAGATCGCACGGCGCATCAAGATCCCGATCATTGCCCCCGCCATCGTGATGACCGCCCTGTTCTCGATGGTGGCCACGCTGCAGGTCTTCGCCGAGCCGACCACCCTGCGACCACTCACGAACTCCCTGTCCACCAGCTGGTCACCGCTGATGCTGGTCTACCGGGACGCCTTCACCCGTGACGACATCTACTCGGCGGCCGCAACCTCGATCGTCATCGCCGTCGTGACCTTCGCCTTCTCATTCCTGTTCCTGCGCGTTGTGCAGAAACGCGCATTCGGTCAGGAGGACTGACCATGACCACCTCATCCACCGTGACCCGTCCAGGCCGCGCCCTGCTCAAGGCAGAGCGCGTCGCCGCCCGCACCTTCCGCCAGAAGGCCAGCCCGGTCTCTACGGGCATCCTTCTCGTCGGCGCCATCTACTGCCTCTTCCCCGTCTTCTGGGTGTTGATGGCCTCGAGCAAGGACGCCTCCGAGCTTTTCTCCACGTTCACGCTGATGCCGAGTTCGCACCTCTGGGACAACATCGTGGAGCTGAGCCGGTACCGCGACGGCCTCTACTGGCGCTGGGTGCTCAACACGGCGATCTACGCCGGCGTCGGCGCCCTCGCCTCCACCTGGGTCTCGGCAATCTCCGGCTACGTTCTGGCCAAGTTCGGGTTCCCCGGCAAGCGCGCGGTCTTCGCGGTGCTGCTGATGGGAGTGCTCGTGCCCGGCGTCATCCTCGCCATCCCGCAATACTTCCTGCTGGCCGAGGTCGGCCTGACCAACACGATCTGGTCCGTGCTGCTGCCGCAGATCATCAGCCCCTACGGCATCTATCTGGCGCGCATCTACGCGGCGGCGTCGGTGCCCACCGAGGTTGTCGAGGCATCCCGCACCGAGGGAGCCGGTGAGCTCTACATCTTCAATCGCATCGCCCTGCCGATGATGGGCCCCGGGCTCGTGACGATCTTCCTCTTCCAGTTTGTTGCGGTCTGGAACAACTTCATGCTGCCCTACATCATGCTCGGCAATGACAGGCTCTTCCCGGTCACGGTCGGCCTGAGCGGCCTGCTCAATCAGGGTGCGACCGCGCCGTCCATGTACACGCTCGTAATCACGGGCGCCTTACTGTCGATCATCCCTCTGGTAATACTGTTCCTTGTGCTGCAGCGCTACTGGAAGGTCGACCTTGCTGCGGGCGCGGTCAAAGCCTGAGGATGGATAGAATTCTGACGTGACCCCGCCCCCTTCGAAGCGCCGGCCGACCATCGATGATGTGTCCGCAGCCGCCGGCGTATCCCGGGGAACGGTTTCTCGGGTGCTGAACGGCGGTCACTGGGTGGGTCCGGATGCTCTGGCGGCAGTGAACGCGGCCATCAAGAAGACGGGCTACCGGGTCAACCCGCATGCACGCAGCCTCGCCACCAGCCGCGCCAACTCGGTGGCCTTCCTTCTCACCGAGTCCCACGAGCGGTTGTTCGAAGACCCGAACTTCGCTGTACTGATGAGCGGGGCGTCGCGGGCGCTCTCCGTGCACGACATCTCGTTGGTCTTGATCATGGCGGGCAATGAGGACGAACAGCGCCGGGCCACGGAGTTCGTCACGGCGGGCCACGTCGATGGTGTGTTGCTGGTTTCCTCGCACAGTGGTCGCCGCGGACTGTCCGAGATCATTGCGGCCGGCGTGCCGGCGATTGCCTGTGGGGTGCCGTTGGGCTTCGAAAACAAGATGGGGTATGTGGCCGCCGACGACTACGAAGGCGCTCGGGAAATGGTGCGCTACCTGACCAGCCTCGGCCGCACTCGCATCGCTACCATCACCGGGCCAGAAGATACCTCCGGAGGCATGCGTCGCTTCGAAGCGTATGTCGATGAACGCGCCGATGTATTCGACGAGACGTATGTGGCCCATGGCGACTACAGCCGGTCGAGCGGCGCGGCGGCAATGACGGCTCTCCTGACACGGCACCCCGATCTGGACGCGGTGTTCGCCGCCAACGACGTGATGGCAGCCGGGGCACTCGATGTGCTTCTTGCGTCGGGCCGCCGAGTGCCGGAAGACGTCGCAGTCGGGGGCTTTGATGACGGTCCCATCGCGGCCACGACGCACCCTCCGCTCACGACCATGCGGCAGCCGTTCGACCGCATCAGCGAAGAAATGGTGCGCTTGCTCCTGCAGGTTATCGGGGGCGAACGCCCCGCTGCCATGGTTCTGCCGACTGATCTGGTGGTGCGCGAGAGCGCCTGATCAACCGAGGCGCAATGTGCGCCAGGGGGCGTCACCGGAGTGCATACTTGATTTGCGTTCACAATTGTGACCGTGCACATGCCAACAAGGTCTTCCTGTGACTATCGATCTGCCCAAGGGGCGTGCCCCGAGCATCCGTGATGTGGCGCGCCTCGCGGGGGTCTCGCATCAGACCGTTTCGCGCGTGCTCAACGACCACCCCAGCATCCGTGATTCCACCAAGGCGAAGGTGTTGCAGGTCATGGAAGACCTGCAGTACCGGCCGAACCGGGCGGCCCGCGCACTGTCGCGCGGGCGTTCGCGCACCATCGGCCTGCTCTCGGCGGAGAGTGCCTACGGGCCGGCGAGCAGCATCGCCGCCATCCAGGACGCCGCCCAGGAAGCCGGCTATTACGTCAACACCGCGAACCTCACATCCGTCGACACGGAGTCGATCGAGGCGGCGCTGGAGCACCTGATGAACCAGTCCGTGGAGGGCATCGTCGTGATCGCGCCGCAGGTGCGGGTCTTCGACGCCCTGGAACAGCTGTCCATCGACGTGCCGTTCGTCACCCTGCAGTCCACCGGCCGCCTCGACAATTCCCTGTCCGTCGACCAGATGACCGGTGCCAGACAGGCCACGCGGCACCTGATCGACCTCGGCCATCGGAGTATCTACCACCTTGCCGGACCCCAGGACTGGATTGAGGCCGAGGCCCGAATGCGCGGCTTCCTCGACGAGATGTGGGAAATGGATGTGCCGACCATGGCGCCGATTCTGGGCGACTGGACCGCCGACTTCGGATACCGTGCCGGACGAGAACTGCTCCGGAGGCGGGACTTCACGGCCATCTTCGCGTCGAATGATCTGATGGCGCTCGGGTTCATGCACGCCTGCCGCGAGGCGGGCCTCGACCTGCCGCGCGACATGAGTATCGTCGGCTACGACGATATTCCCGAAGCGGCACACTTCTGGCCACCGCTCACGACAGTGCGCCAAGACTTTGCCGAACTCGGGCGGCGGTGCATCGCCCTTCTGCTCAGCAACCTCAGCGGCGGGGTACCGATCGAGCGGAGCGACCCGATCATTCCCGAGCTCATCGTGCGCGGCTCGACCGCACCGCCCGCGTTCTGAGTTCGGCACATGCGCGACCTCGCCTCGATCACCCGTGAAGGGTTCGCTCTCCCCCGCGACTCTCTCCGGAGTTCCTTGAGCGCATTGTCGAGCAGTTCCCTGTTTCCGCGCAGCACTAAAGAAGTGGTAAGCCGCCCCGCCGGAACCGTCCGTGAGCCGGCTGGGCTCGGCGGAATGTCCTGACCTCAGACCCCGCTCAGGGGAGCAACAGCCTGTTACGCAAGCGTGACAAAACGAAACTTGACACCGGGACTATCACCGGGTCTATAGTGTCAATGTGATCGGTCACATGGACTCGATTTCCAGCACTTTTTACCAAACGCATGACATTGAGGTCAAGCTTGTGAGCACACTTTTCCACCTGCCCGGCAGCTCCGCTGCCGCCCTGCTGAGCGGGAGCGGGATGATCCTTCGCGCGTCCATTCCGTTGTCGGTATGGGATACCTGTAGTGGCCCCCGGGCGTGAGGAGTCCAACGATGTCCACTGACCACGTAATCCTTGAGATGCGGTCCATCACCAAGGAGTTTCCCGGGGTCAAGGCCCTGTCGGACGTCTCCATCACGGTGAATCGCGGCGAGATCCACGCGATCTGCGGCGAGAACGGTGCCGGCAAGTCCACCCTGATGAAAGTGCTCTCCGGGGTCTACCCCTCCGGCACATACACGGGCGACATCATCTACCAGGGTCAGAACGTGCACTTCAAGGACATCCGCTCGAGCGAAGAAGCGGGCATCGTCATCATCCACCAGGAACTTGCGCTCATCCCGGAACTCTCCATCACCGAGAACATCTTCCTCGGCAACGAGCCGACCAAATGGGGTGCAATCGACTGGATCACCGCCAAGAAGACGGCGCTCGAGTTGCTGGCGCGCGTCGGGCTGCGGGACGACCCCGACACCCTGATCAAGAACATCGGCGTCGGCAAGCAGCAGCTGGTCGAGATCGCCAAGGCCCTCAACAAGTCGGTCAAGGTGCTCATCCTCGATGAGCCGACCGCGGCCCTGAACGAGTCGGACTCCATGCATCTGCTGGACCTGATCCGCGGGCTGAAGGGCAGGGGAATCAGCTCGATCATGATCTCCCACAAGCTCAACGAGATCGAACAGGTCGCAGACTCGATTACGATCATCCGCGACGGCAAGACGATCGAAACCCTGAATGTCGTGGCCGACGGAGTCAACGAAGACCGGATCATCCGGGGCATGGTCGGGCGCAGCCTAGAGAGCCGTTTCCCGGACCGCACACCGCACATCGGCGAGGTCTTCTTCGAGGTGCGTGACTGGACCGTGCAGCACCCGCAGGTCGCCGAGCGCATGGTCGTGAAGGGTTCCAGCCTGAACGTGCGCAAGGGTGAGATCGTGGGCATCGCCGGCCTGATGGGCGCCGGGCGCACCGAACTGGCGATGAGCATCTTCGGGCGCTCCTACGGCAATTTCCTTTCCGGCCACCTCTACAAGGACGGAAAGGAAATCGTCCTGAAGAGCGTGGCCGACGCGATCGACCACGGCCTCGCCTACGTGAGCGAGGACCGCAAGGCACTCGGCCTGAACCTGCTCGACGACATCAAGCGTTCCGTCGTCTCGGCCAAGCTCTCGAAGATCTCGGCCGGGCAGGTCGTGAACGACTCCAAAGAATTCGGAATCGCCGAGCAATACCGCAAAAGCCTGCGGATCAAGACACCCAGCGTCAATGCGGGCGTCTCCAAACTCTCCGGCGGCAACCAGCAGAAGGTCGTTCTGGCCAAGTGGATGTTCACGGACCCTGACCTGCTGATCCTGGACGAGCCGACCCGTGGCATCGACGTCGGCGCGAAATACGAGATTTACGGCATCATCCAGCAGCTCGCCGAACAGGGCAAGGGAGTCATCCTGATCTCTTCTGAGCTCCCGGAGCTCCTCGGCCTCGCAGACCGGATCTACACGGTCTTCGAGGGTGCGATCACCGACTGCATCCCGGCGGAGTCCGCCGATCCCGAAACCCTGATGAAAAGTATGACCTCCGCACGGAAGAAGGTTCAGAGCATATGAGTGAAGACACGAGTACTCGCAGAGGCGCTCTTGGTGATCTGAAGAAGATCTTCGGCAGCGGCAGCTCGAACCTGCGGCAGTTCGGCATCCTCTTCAGCCTGATCGCCATCATTCTGCTCTTCCAGTACCTGACCGACGGACTGACGCTGTCGTCCGGCAACTTGATCAACCTGGTCAGCCAGTACTCCTATATCCTCATCCTCGCCATCGGCATGGTCATGGTGATCATCGCCGGCCACATCGACCTGTCGGTCGGATCCGTTGCCGCTTTCGTCGGCATCGTGGTGGCCACCGCGATGCGGGACTGGAACTTCCCGTGGCCGCTGGCCATCCTGCTCGGGCTGTTCGTGGGAATGCTGATCGGCGCCTGGCAAGGTGCGTGGGTTGCCTACGTTGGGGTTCCCGCCTTCATCGTCACCCTGGCCGGCATGCTCATCTTCCGCGGCGGCAACCAGGTCATCGGTAACGCCAACACGGTCCCCGTTCCTGACGGCTTCACGATCATCGGCTCCGGCTACCTTCCTGAGGTCGGCCCGAACACGGGCTACAACAACCTGACCCTGCTTCTGGGGCTCATCATCGTGGTCGCGGTCGTCTACTCCGAATGGCGTGCCCGCCGGGTTCAGAAGATCATGGGTTCGACGCCCGCACCGCTGTGGGTGAGCATCGTGAAAGTCGCCCTTCTCTGTGCCGTCATCGTCTACGCATCCGTCCTCTTCGCCGGTGGCCGCGTCGGCACAAGCTTCCCGGTCTCCGGAATCATCCTCGGAGTGCTCGTTCTCTTCTACGCGTTCGTCACTCGTAACACGATCTTCGGCCGTCACGTCTACGCGGTCGGCGGCAACAAGCTCGCCGCCGAACTCTCGGGGGTCAAGTCCCGTCGGGTGAACTTCCTCGTCATGATGAACATGTCGATCCTCTCGGCCCTGGCCGGCATGATCTTCGTGGCCCGCTCGGTGGCCTCCGGCCCGCAGGACGGCCTCAGCTGGGAGCTCGATGCGATCGCCGCCGTGTTCATCGGTGGCGCTGCCGTGTCCGGCGGAATCGGAACCGTCGTAGGCTCCATCATCGGTGGTCTCGTCATGGCGGTGCTGAACAACGGCCTGCAGCTGCTGGGTGTCGGCTCCGACTGGGTTCAGATCATCAAGGGCATGGTGCTCCTGGTGGCCGTGGGTGTCGACGTGTGGAACAAGAGCCAGGGTCGTCCCTCGATCATCGGCCTCCTGACCCAGAAGAAGAAGACTGCCGAATTCCCGGCGGAGCCACCCCTGGTCGTGCCCGACACGGGCACCCCGGAGAGCGCGCGGCCGCAGGCCACGCGGCCCAACTAGCCCAGATTTTTCCCTTCACCAAACCACAACGAACAGAAAGAAATCGACAATGCGAAAGATTCTTGCGACAACTGCGATCGCCGCAGTGGCCTTGATGGCACTCTCAGGTTGCTCCACCCGCACGGACACCGCCGGCGAAGACGGCGCTGCTGCCGGCTTCGCCCAGGATTCGGTCATCGGCGTCGCCCTCCCCTCAAAGACCTCTGAGAACTGGGTCCTCGCCGGCGGGCTCTTCGAAGACGGCCTCAAGGAGGCCGGCTACAAGGGCGACGTGCAGTATGCCGGTGCCTCGACCACGGTCAAGGACCAGCAGGACCAGATCTCGGCCATGGTCACCAACGGTGCCAAGGTCATCATCATCGGTGCCGCTGACGGTGGCCAGCTCGCCACCCAGGTGCAGTCGGCCCGCGACGCCGGCGCCATCGTGATCGCCTACGACCGCCTCATCCTGAACACCGAGGCCGTGGACTACTACGTCGCCTACGACAACTTCAATGTCGGCGAACTCCAGGGCCAGGCGCTCCTGGACGGACTGGCCACGAAGAAGCCGGAAGGCCCGTACAACATCGAGCTGTTCTCCGGTTCCTCGGATGACGCCAACTCCGCCGTCTTCTTCGGCGGCGCGATGAGCGTGCTGCAGCCGAAGATCGATGACGGAACCCTCGTCGTCGCCTCCGGCCAGACCGACATCAAGCAGACGGCGACCGCCGGCTGGAAGGCTGAGAACGCTCAGAGCCGCATGGACGCGCTGCTTACCAGCACGTACGGCGACAAGACGCTCGATGGCGTTCTTTCCCCGAACGACACCCTCGCTCGTGCGATCATCACCTCGGTGAAGGCCGCCGGCAAGGACATCCCAGTCGTCACCGGGCAGGACTCCGAGGTCGAGTCGGTCAAGTCGATCATGGCCGGCGAGCAGTACTCCACCATCAACAAGGACACCCGCGTGCTCGTTGACAAGGCCATCGAGATGGTCAACGTTCTCCAGAAGGGCGACACCCCCGAGGTCAACGACACCGAGTCCTACGACAACGGCAAGATCGTCGTCCCGGCTTACCTGCTGCCCCCGGTCATCGTGACCAAGGAAAACGCGTCCGAGGCATACGCGAACGACCCGAACCTCGCCCCGCTGACCGAGTAACAACCCGGCAGTACACCTGCATCACAGCATCTCGACACCAGGGCCGGCTCCTCACGGGGGCCGGCCCTCTCGCGTGTCCGGCTCGCTGCCGCCGCCCGCAGGGTGAGGTAAGACCAAACTCCCCGACATCGTCAGCGCCCGCTTCGACGGGCTCGTCACCTATGCCGCGCTCCGGGAACGCGGCCTCAACTCACACTCCGTCGACGCCCTGATCCGCCGCGGTGAACTCGTGCGCACGCGCCGCGGCATCTACGTTTCGGGGGAGTTGCGGCGTTCCGCCGATCCCGATCAGCGCTACCGCCCGTTTGTGCTTTCGACGGTCGCGGCCGCGGGCCGGCCGCTCGTGCTGTCGCACGCGTCCGCGGCGAGCACGAGCTTTCTCGTGAGCGTCGCCATGATCGACCATGCCCTGCAGCTTCGACCGCTGGGATTGGGCGACCGCGTTCGCGGCGCGCCTCAGGGCGAGCGACACGCCGACAGGGTTTCCACAGGCTCGAGTTCTGCCTCTGCGCTGCCTGTGGATAACTTTGCCGCATTCCGCGTGATTTGGCTCGAATCGCATCCGTGGGGCTGTGCACAACCGGTGGAATGTCGGTGGATAACTACATACTTGTAACTACTGTATGTAGTGGCCTTTCCCTTCGAGCATCACTAGATGTAGTATTGAAGTTCAACACACAGCACGCCTTGAACTTCAGATTTCACATGAAAACCGATTTTGAGCACTGATGTTTGAACCGATTTTGAATACTGATCCCTGAACGACGAGAAAGGCCCTTCATGGCAATCACGGTCTACACCAAGCCCTCCTGCGTGCAGTGCACTGCGACTTACCGCGCCCTGGACAACAAGGGCATCGAATACGAAATCCTCGACCTCTCGCTCGACGAGAACGCCCTGGAAGCCGTCAAGGCCCTGGGCTACCTGCAGGCTCCCGTCGTTATCACCGACGAGGATCACTGGTCGGGCTTCCGCCCCGACAAGATCAACGAACTCGCGCAGCGCCTCGCGTAGCACCGCGGCGCCAGGGGGTGGCGTCGCAACAGTCCGTAAAAAAGCGTCGTTTGGCGTGCCGACTTCTCAGCAACAGGAGGTGTTCCATGACCGATATCGTGTATTTCTCCAGCACCTCGGGCAACACGCACCGCTTCATTGAGAAGTTGGGTCGCCCGGCCGCTCGCATCCCGATCTACGCGCGCGATGAGCCGCTCCAGGTCAGCGAGCCTTACGTGCTGGTCGTGCCGACGTATGGCGGCGGCGACAGCAAGGGAGCGGTGCCCAAACAGGTCATCACGTTCCTGAACGACGAGCAGAACCGCTCGCTCATCCGCGGCGTCATCGGCGCGGGCAACACGAATTTCGGCACCGGCTACTGCCTCGCCGGGGACATCATCGCCCAGAAGTGCAAGGTGCCCCACATGTTTCGCTTTGAAGTATTTGGAACTCCGGATGATGTGCGCATCGTCCACGACGGATTGGAATCATTTTGGAAGCAACAGCCGTGAAGACCATGGCTCACCCGGCTCCCGGCCTGGCGATGGATTATCACTCCCTCAACGCCATGCTCAACCTGTACGGCCCGAACGGGGAAATCCAGTTCGAGAAGGACCGCGAGGCTGCGCGGGAGTTCTTCCTGCAGCACGTCAACCAGAACACGGTGTTCTTCCACACGTTGCGCGAACGCCTCGACTACCTCGTCGAGAAGGAATACTACGAGCAGGCCGTGCTCGACCAGTACTCGTTCGAGTTCATCACCGACCTCAACAAGCTGGCGTACTCGAAGAAATTCCGCTTCCAGACCTTTCTCGGCGCGTTCAAGTACTACACCTCGTACACGCTGAAGACGTTTGACGGAAAACGGTACCTCGAGCGTTTCGAAGACCGAGTCGTGATGACCGCGCTGGGCCTCGCTCAGGGTGACGAGCAGCTCGCGATCTCCCTCGTCGAGGAGATCATCGCGGGGCGTTTCCAACCCGCCACCCCCACCTTCCTGAACTCCGGGAAGGCGCAGCGCGGGGAGCTCGTCTCCTGCTTCCTGCTCCGTATCGAAGACAACATGGAGTCGATCTCCCGCGGCATCAACTCGTCGCTGCAGCTGTCGAAGCGCGGCGGCGGCGTCGCGTTGCTGCTCAGCAACATCCGTGAGTCCGGTGCACCGATCAAGCAGATCGAGAACCAGTCCAGCGGCATCATCCCGGTGATGAAGCTGCTCGAAGACTCCTTCAGCTACGCCAACCAGCTCGGTGCCCGTCAGGGTGCCGGCGCGGTCTACCTGCACGCGCACCACCCCGACATCATGCGCTTCCTCGATACCAAGCGTGAGAACGCCGACGAGAAGGTGCGCATCAAGACGCTGTCCCTCGGCGTGGTCGTGCCCGATATCACGTTCGAGCTGGCGAAGAAAGACGAGGACATGTACCTGTTCTCGCCTTACGACGTCGAGCGCGTCTACGGGGTGCCGTTCGCCGACATCTCCGTCAGCGAGAAGTACCACGAGATGGTTGACGACCCGCGCATCAAGAAGTCCAAGATGAAAGCCCGCGACTTCTTCCAGACGCTCGCCGAGATCCAGTTCGAGTCCGGCTACCCGTACATCATGTTCGAGGACACCGTCAACGCGGCGAACCCGATCAAGGGTCGCGTCAACATGTCGAATCTCTGCTCGGAGATCCTCCAGGTCAATACCCCGACCACCTACAACGAGGACCTGTCGTACGACCAGATCGGCAAGGACATCTCCTGCAACCTCGGGTCGATGAACATCGCCCTGTCCATGGACTCGCCCGACTTCGGCAAGACCGTCGAGACCGCCATTCGCGGCCTCAGCTCGGTGTCGGAGCAGAGCCACATCTCCTCCGTTCGCTCGATCGAAGACGGCAACGACAAGTCGCACGCCATCGGCCTGGGCCAGATGAACCTGCACGGTTACCTCGCCCGGGAGCGTATCTACTACGGCAGCGAGGAGGGCATCGACTTCACCAACATCTACTTCTACACGGTGCTGTTCCACGCCCTCCGCGCCTCGAACAAGTTGGCCATCGAGCGCGGCAATGCGTTCGTCGGCTTCGAGGACTCCACCTACGCCTCCGGCACGTTCTTCGACAAGTACACTGACCAGCTCTGGGAGCCGGCCACCGCGCGCGGCGCCGAGCTGTTCGCGCAGGCCGACGTGCACATTCCCACGCAGGCAGAGTGGGCCGAGCTCAAGGCATCCGTTGTGGAGCACGGCATCTACAACCAGAACCTGCAGGCCGTGCCGCCGACCGGGTCGATCTCCTACATCAACAACTCGACCGCATCGATCCACCCGATCGCGTCGAAGATCGAGATCCGCAAGGAAGGCAAGCTCGGCCGCGTCTACTACCCGGCGCCGTTCATGACGAACGACAACACCGGGTTCTACCAGGATGCCTACGAGATCGGCTACGAGAAGGTCATCGACACCTACGCCGCTGCCACGCAGCACGTCGACCAGGGCCTGTCGCTGACGCTGTTCTTCAAGGACACCGCCACCACCCGCGACATCAACCGCGCGCAGATCTACGCGTGGAAAAAGGGCATCAAGACCATCTACTACATCCGTCTGCGCCAGATGGCCCTCGAGGGCACCGAGGTCGAGGGTTGTGTTTCCTGCGCTCTCTGAGTGAGTTTGCCCCGAGCTCCCCGAACCCGAGCTCTCCGAACGCTGAATCGCCTATGCACCGCCGACTAAGGAACAACCAATGATTGACAAGCTCAAGCTCGTCTCCCACGTTGACGCGATCAACTGGAACAAGATCGAAGACGAAAAAGACGTCGAGGTCTGGAACCGCCTCACGAACAACTTCTGGCTGCCGGAGAAGGTCCCGCTGTCAAACGACGTGCAGTCCTGGGCCACGCTCACCCCGGCGGAGCAGCAGCTCACCCTGCGCGTGTTTACGGGGCTGACCCTGCTCGACACGATCCAGGGCACTGTGGGTGCCGTGTCGCTGATTCCGGATGCGATCACGCCCCACGAAGAGGCCGTCTACACGAACATCGCGTTCATGGAGTCCGTGCACGCCAAGAGCTACTCCTCGATCTTCTCGACCCTCGCGTCGACGAAGGAGATCGACGAGGCGTTCCGCTGGTCGACGGAGAACGTCAACCTGCAGCGCAAGGCCGAGATCGTGATGAAGTACTACCAGGGCGACGACCCGCTCAAGCGCAAGGTCGCCTCGGTTCTGCTCGAGTCGTTCCTGTTCTACTCGGGCTTTTACCTGCCGATGTACTTCTCGAGCCGCGCCCGCCTCACCAACACGGCCGACCTCATCCGTTTGATCATCCGGGACGAAGCCGTACACGGTTACTACATCGGTTACAAGTTCCAGAAGGGGCTCGAGGCGTCGTCGCAGGAGCGCCGCGATGAGATCAAGGATTACACCTTCAATCTCATGTTCGAGCTTTACGAGAACGAGATCCAGTACACGCAGGACCTCTACGACGAGCACGGCCTGACCGAGGACGTCAAGAAATTCCTGCACTACAACGCCAACAAGGCGCTGATGAACCTCGGCTACGAGGCCATGTTCCCGAAGACCGTCACCGACGTGAACCCGGCCATCCTGGCCGCGCTCTCGCCGAACGCCGACGAGAACCACGACTTCTTCTCCGGGTCGGGCTCCTCCTACGTCATCGGCAAGGCCGTCAACACGGAAGACGCCGACTGGGACTTCTAGTCCCGGGTGTGTGACCGCACCACCGACATCGACCGTTCCGGTCGAGATCGCCTGCTTCGCCGGGCGAACTCGACCGGAACGGTCTGTTTCGGTGGCCTACTCGGTGACTCATTCGGAGGCCGCCGCCGGCGCGGGGTCGTCGCCCCGGGACCAGGCGATCGCGACCAGCCGACGCAGAACACCGAGGTCGATGTCGTCGAGCTTCTTCACGTAGACGCACCCCGCCCCCTCCGTGTACGCGCCGAGCCGCGGGAGGAGCGCGGCGCCCTCGGGGAGGTCTTTGAGCCCGTAGATCGACAGTTGCGCCTTGCGCGGAGAGAACCCCGTCTTCGGCCAGTCTCCGCGGTTGCGCGGGTTCGCGGGCGACACGTAGCGGTAGCTGCCGTAGCCCACGATCGATGGACCCCACAGGACAGGGTTGGCGCCCGTCACCTCGCGGAAGAGCGCGTCGAGGGCCTTGCCGTCCGCGCGGCGGCGGGTGGGCGTCGCGGCATCCAGGAAGTCCTCGACGGAGGCATCCGTCGGCTGCGTCTTGATTTCGGCCATGGCGCCATTATGGCGCGGGCACCCCTGACCGGGCATGTGTGCCGAGGTCCTGACGCGTTTAGGGATTCAAACGGTCCTGGGACCATGCGTTTAGCTGTTTGAACGCCCCCGCCGTTCCCGAGGATCCGGCGCAGACATACCTTCGTGGGAGGGATGGCCCACCCGAGGGTCTTCCCGCCGAGCGCAGGGGCAGCCACCATGAAACGAATATTGAAGCGAACGGGTATCGCAACAACGATCACCGCCATCACGGCGGTGAGCGTCCTGGCCTTCGGTGGGGTTGCCTACGCGGACATCATTCAGGACAGCATCGAGGGTTCGGCCAGTGTCACCCTCGTTGCGGGATCGGAAACGGCCGGAAGCGCCACGATGAGGCTCAACGCCAACGGCAAGAGTGACGGCGACATCGGATGCAACATCGATGCGGGGGATAGCCCGCTGAAACTCACCGTGGTCGCACCCTCCGGCGTCACGGCCAGCCCCAACCCCGTGGTCATCACGAACTGCACCGACGATTTCCCGGTCAGTTTCACAGCGGGCACCGCTGCCCAGAGCGGTACCGTGACGGTCCTCATCCTGGCGCAGCCGGCCGGCGGCGGAGAATTCAAGAACCAGGTCGGTATCCCCATTATCATCACCCAGCCGGTTCCGACGAACACCGCGCCTTCGGTCTCGGTCAACGGGGTGAGCAACGGGGCTAGCTATGAAATCGGTACCGTGCCGACCGCCACCTGCCTGGTGGTCGACGCCGAAGACGTCAACCCCACGGCCGCCTCCGTGACCACCGGGGCGCTGCTGAATGGCCTCGGCACCCAGACCACGACCTGCGACTACACCGACGCCGGCGGGCTCAACGCCCCAACGGCGACGGTGACCTACACGGTCGTCGACACGGTCGACCCGACCATCGGGTACACGCTCAACCCGGTAGACCCCGACGGTACCAATGGCTGGTACACGACGGACTCGGGCGTCCTGGTCCACTTCGCGTGTGAAGACGTCGGAGGATCCGGCATCGCCACGTGCCCGGCCGACGTGATCCTGATGGACGGTGCGGACCAGTCGGTGACGGGTACCGCGACCGATAATGCCGGTAATACCGCGTCCGTGACAGTGTCCGGGATCACCGTCGACACCGTCGACCCGACGATTTCGTACACGCTCGACCCGGCCGACGCGAACGCCAACGGCTGGTACACGAGCTTCGTCACAGTCGACTTCACCTGCACGGATGTCGG
>NZ_SOGO01000041.1:0-70570 GCF_004403415.1 Cryobacterium sandaracinum | reverse complement strand
GCCGGCCCGGCCGCCGCCGGCCCGGCCGCCGCCGTCCCGGAAGCCCCGGCCGCCGCGCCGTCCGCGTCCTGACAATCGCACGCAGGCTCAGGGGGCGCGAATGAAAGACGTCATCGTCATCGGTGGAGGGGTGGCGGGCCTGATCGCCGCCCGAGCCTGCGCCCGGGTCGGACTCAGCGTGACCGTGCTCGAAGCCACCGGTGTGCCGGGCGGAGCACTCGGCAGCCACCAAGTGGCCGGCCTCACCCTCGACAGCGGTGCCGAGAGCTTCGCCGTGCGGCGCGACGCGGTGGCCGAGTTCATCGCCGACCTCGGTCTGTCCGACGAGGTTGTCGCGCCGAACCCCGCCGGCGCGTGGCTGCACCTGCCCGACGACCGCGTGCCGAATGGTTCGGTCAGTGTTCCGCTGCCCAAGGCCGGCGTGCTCGGCATCCCCGGTTCTCCGCTCGCCGACGACGTGCGCCGCGTGATCGGCTGGAGTGGCGCCTGGCGCGCCTACGCGGACCGGCTGATGCCGGTGTTGACGATCGGCCGGGAACACAGCCTGGGTGAACTCGTGCGCAAGCGCATGGGGCGCCGCGTGCTCGAACGGCTCGTCGAACCCGTGACCGCGGGGGTGTACTCGTCCGCGGCCGACGATCTCGAGATCGACGTCGTGGCCCCGGGCCTCAACTCCGCCCTCACGGTGACGGGTTCGCTCTCCGGGGCCGTGCTGTCGTTGCGCTCCGGCGCCCCGGCCGGCTCGAACGTGGCCGGGCTCCGGGGCGGCATGTTCCGGCTCGTGACCGCTCTGGTGGCCGACCTCGTGCACTTCGGCGCCGAGATCGTGACGGATGCCCCGGTCACCGCATTGCAGCGCTCCGGCACCGAGGACGCGCCCACCTGGACGGCCACCTGCGCGGCACCGGACACGGCGGCGGACGCAGACGCGCCGGCAGCCCCGGCGCCGGAGACCACCCTCGACGCCCACTTCGTGATCATCGCGACTCCAGGCGCGCAGGCGCTCGGCCTACTGGCCGGCCTGAGCCCGGCCCATGCGGCGCTCGCCGAACTCGACTGGCCGCAGCCGACGGCGATCGAGCTGGCCACGATCGTCATCGACGCCCCGGAGCTCGACCTGCACCCGCGCGGCACCGGCGTGCTGGTCGCGGCCGCGACCCCCGGGGTCACCGCCAAGGCGCTCACCCACGTGACCGCGAAGTGGGACTGGCTGGCCGAGGCCGCCGGACCGGGCCGACACGTCATCCGTCTGTCCTACGGTCGCGCCGGCCAGGACAGCCCCACCGCCGGTCTTCGCGATGACGAGCTCCTCGCGCTGTCCCTGGCGGACGCCCGCACGATCCTGGGCGTCGACCTCGACGCGACCGCCGTGCGCGGTTTCGCGCGCACGGTCTGGGGCGATGCCCTCTCGCCCGCGACCGTCGGCGCACCCGAGCGGGTCGATCAGGTGCGCGAGGTCGTGGCCGCCACCCCGGGACTCGAACTCACGGGTGCGTGGCTCGCCGGCACCGGCCTGGCCTCGGTGATCCCGGATGCCGTCGCCGCGGCCTCCCGCACCCGGCAGGAGGCCCTCGGCATCTGATCGCCGGGTCACCGGCCGTGCCGACCTGCTCTTATCCCTAATGGGGGATACTCTGAGGGATACGTGCACCTTGAGGAATGGAGTGACAATGCGGGGAAAGCTTCTGTTCATCACGGGTGGACTCGTCGGATACGTCCTCGGCGCGCGCGCCGGGCGCAAGCGCTACGACCAGATCGTGGCCGCGGCAGACAACGTATGGAACGCGCCGCCCGTTCAGCGCCGGGTGAACGAGGCTCGCGACTTCGCGCTCGAGCGGGTCGGGGATGTGCCGTCGGCACTCCTCGAGACCGGCAAGAAGATCGCCTCGGCCCTGCAGTCCAAGGCGTCCAAGACGTCCGGGACCAGTTACACCGTGCCGACGCCGGCGACCGCAGCGCCGACCGCACCGACGACGGTCGCCGACGACACCACCACGAAATAATCACCGCGACACTCCGAACGAAGGGGAAACTGTGAGAAACAGCGAATTCAACCCGAAGAGCCGGAAATCGACGTTCGACCTTCTCGGTGAGCTGCCCGGTCAGATCATCGCCCTGGTCAAGGCCGAACTCGACGCGGCTAAGGCGGAGTTCGCCGGTAAGGCCAAGAACATCGGGCTGGGCATCGGGCTCTTCGTCGGGGCGGCCCTGTTCGCGTTCTTCGCGGCTCTGGTGCTGGTCGCCCTCGCGGTCATCGCGCTCGCCCTCGTCCTGCCGCTCTGGCTCGCGACCCTGATCGTGGCGGTCGCCCTGTTGCTGCTCGCGCTCCTGTTGGGGCTGGTCGGCAGAAACCGGCTGCAGGCTGGAACGTCATCGGATCCGGACGGCGTGACGGAAAGCATCCGTCGCGACGTCGACGCCCTCAAGGGAGTTGGCAAATATGAGCACTGAAGTGAACACGACGACACATGAGGCCGTCCGCGGGAGCGTCGCAGCTGTCACGGTTGAGGCCGTTCCGCGCACCAAGACCGAGTTGCGCGCCGAGGCCGCCCGTGCCCGCGTCGAACTCGCGCAAACGCTCGACGCGATCGAGTACAGGCTCAACGTGCCGAGGCAGTTGCGCGTACGCTCGCGCCTGGCCAACGTGCGCCTGCGCGAACTCGGCGAGAAGAATCCCCTCGCACTGGCCGGCATCGTCCTGGGCGCGGCCACGGCCGCGGTGGGCGCCATCTGGCTCGGTGTCAGGGCCGTGCAGCGCCGCTGAGGTCAACGGAAGCCGGTACCCGACCGCGCAGTTTTGGCTCTCGCGGCAAAGGAGTAGAGACTAGTAGTTATGACTCACCCGGCTGCCGGAGAGGCAGTAAACCCACCTCACTCCACCACCTCTGCCGAGACCCACGGAACGACTGACGCGCCAGACGCGTCGCCGCAGGGTTTCACGCTCTTCGCTGTGCTGCGCAAAGATCCGAGCAACCCGGACGACCTCGACGGCCACGATGTGCCCCGAGCCGTCCTGGAGCTCGACGACGTCATCGGTCTCGTTGAGGCCGAGGGCGTCACCGTCCGCGGCTTCTACGACGTCTCCGGGCTGCGCGCCGACGCCGACGTGATGATCTGGACCCACGCACCGGAGGCCGAGACCCTGCAGTGGGCCCACCGCCAGCTGCGTCGTAGCCGCCTCCTCAAAAGCCTCCTGCCGACCTGGAACGCCATGGGCGTGCACCGCGACGCCGAGTTCAACAAGAGCCATGTGCCTGGGTTCCTGCGCGGAGTGGAGCCGAAGGGCTGGCTGACCCTCTACCCGTTCGTGCGCAGCTACGAGTGGTACCTGCTGCCGGAGGCCGAGCGCAGCGCCATGCTCGCCGACCACGGCCGCAAGGGCGCGGCCTTCCGCGGAGCCATCGCCAACACCGTCTCCTCGTTCGCCCTCGGCGACTATGAGTGGCTGCTGCCGATCGAAAGCGACGAGCTCACCGAACTCGTCGACCTGATGCGCGAACTGCGCAACACCGAGGCGCGCCGCCACGTGCGCGAAGAGGTCCCGTTCTACACCGGCCGCCGCATCTCGACGGCCGAACTGGTGGAGGTTCTGCAGTAATGACTACCTACGATGCCATCCTGCTCGCCGGCTTCGGCGGCCCCGAGGGTCAGGACGATGTGATCCCGTTCCTGCGCAACGTCACCGGCGGGCGCGGCATCCCCGAGGAGCGCCTCGAAGAGGTCGCCAAGCACTACCGCCACTTCGGCGGGGTCAGCCCGATCAACGACCAGAACCGTGTGCTTCGCGCCGCGCTCCAGGCCGAACTCGAACGCCGCGGCATCAACCTGCCCGTGCTCTGGGGCAACCGCAACTGGGCACCCTACCTGCGCGACACCATCAGCGAGGCCAACGACAACGGCCAGACCCGGCTCCTGGCCATCGCCACCAGCGCCTACAGCTCCTACTCCGGCTGCCGCCAGTACCGCGAGGACTTCGCGGCCGCGCTGACCGCGACCGGGCTGGAGGGCGTGGTGCACATCGACAAGGTGCGCCAGTTCTTCGACCACCCCGGATTCGTCACCCCGTTCGTGACCGCCCTCCAGAAGGGGCTCGCGGATGTCGTGGCCCAGGTCCCCGGAATCGACCTGGCCACCGAGGTCGAAATCCTGTTCTCGACCCACTCGATCCCGATGACCGACGCCAACAAGAGCGGCCCGGCCGAGCGCGGCTTCGGCGAGGGCGGCGCCTACGCGGCGCAGCACCTCGCCGTCGCCCAGAAGGTCATGGTCGGGGTGGACACCCCGTGGCAGCTGGTCTTCCAGTCCCGCAGCGGGCCGCCCACCATGCCGTGGCTCGAGCCCGACATCAACGACGCCATCGCGTTGCTGCCGGAGCGGGGCATCCGTGCCATCGTCATCGTGCCGCTCGGCTTCGTCAGTGACCACATGGAGGTCATGTGGGACCTCGACAACGAGGCCACCGAGACCGCCGGGGACCTCGGCCTGGTGTCCGTGCGGGTGCCGACGCCCGGCGTCGACCCGGCCTTCGTGAGCGGGCTCATCGACCTGGTTGAGGAGCGCATGAACGACACCCCCGCCGACGCTCGTCCGCACGAGACCGACCTCGGACCCTGGTACGACGTCTGCCGCCCCGGTTGCTGCGAGAACGTGCGCCTGGGCTTCAAGCCGGCCGTCGCCGGGATGGCTCCGTGAGCCTGATCCGCGTCGGAACCCGTGGCAGCGCGCTCGCCCTGGCGCAGACCACTGCGATTGCGAACCGCATCGCGACCGCGTCCGGCTCCGAGGTCGAAATCGTCACGGTCACGACGCACGGCGACACCTCCCGCGAGTCTCTGTCAAGCCTGGGCGGCACGGGCGTCTTCGCCAGCGCCCTGCGGGAGTCGCTCCTGGCCGAAGAATGCGACGTCGTCGTGCATTCCTTCAAGGATCTGCCGACGGCCGCCTACCCGGGCCTCCGAATCGGCGCCACCCCGAAGCGTGCGGATGCGCGCGACGTGCTGTGCGCCCGCGATGGGCTGAACCTGACCACGCTGCCCGAGGGCGCGCGAGTCGGCACAGGGTCACCGCGCCGGGCCGCCCAGCTGCGATCGCTGCGCCCGGACCTGGACGTCGTGGACATCCGTGGCAACGTGGAGACCCGTCTGAACCGTGTGGCCGAGGGCGACCTCGACGCCGTCGTGCTCGCCGCCGCGGGCCTCAGCCGGCTGGCGCTGCTCGAGTCCGTGGACGGCGAATACCTGGAACTGTCGGATTGGCCGACCGCTCCCGGCCAGGGCGCGCTCGCGCTCGAGGTGCGCGACGGCAAGCTCGACCGTACTCTCGCCACGGCCCTCACTGCGATCAATCACTCGACCAGCCAGACCACCGTCATGGCCGAGCGTCTGGTGCTGGAGCGGCTCGAAGCCGGCTGCGCCGCGCCCATCGGCGCCATGGCCGCGATCGACGACGGGCTCCTGTTCCTCACCGCCACGGTGTACAGCCCGGACGGCTCCCGCAGCGTCGTGAGCTCCCATGCCGCCACCCCCGACTCCCACTCCATTGCGCACCTGGCCGAAGCCGCGCAAGACGTGTCCAACCGTGTTTCGTTTGACCTGCTCGCCGGCGGCGCTGCCGACTTCGCCCCGATCAAGGTGACTTCGTGATGAACTCGCGTTACAAGACAAAAGCCAGCCTCGCCAAGCCGCTCACCGGCTGGCGGGTTCTCGTGCCGCGCGGCGGCCCGTGGGGCGACCACGTCGCCGCCGACCTGCGTTCCAAGGGCGCCCAGCCGATCGTGGCCCCCATGATCAACTTCGCCCCGACCGACGACGCCCCCGCGCTCGAGGCCGCCCTCGCACGCCTCGCGGCGGGCGACTTCGACTGGATGACCGTGACCAGCGCCACGACCGTTGACGTTCTGTCGTCGCACCGTGCCGTCGTGGCCGCGTCCACGCGCATCGCGGCGGTCGGCGAGACAACGGCCGCGGCCCTGATCGCGGCCGGTTACCGGGTCGACATCGTCCCCTCCGAAGACAACTCGGCCCGCGGACTCCTCGAGGAGTGGGAAACGGCCACCTCGGGCCAGGTGCCGCTGCGCATCCTCACTCTCCGCTCGGAAATCGCCAAGCCGCTGCTGACCGAGGGGCTGCGCCGGATCGGCCACGACGTCGAATCGGTCGTCGCATACCGCACCATCGGCGTCCCGGTCGACCAGCGCGTCGTCGCGGACGTCGCGGCCGGCACTGTCCAGGCCCTGCTCGTCACCTCCGGAAGCGTGGCGCAGCAGGTGCAGGACCAACTCGGGCCGATCCCCGAATCGACCGTGGTGGCCTGCATCGGGCCGCGCACGGCGCGGGATGCGGCGGCCATCGGCCTGCGCGTCGACGTCGTGGCCGACTCGCCCAGCGCCGAGTCCTTGATCCAGGCCCTGGTGCACGTCGCCCAATCCCGCTGACGGTTCGCGCACGCCCGGCCCGGCGACGTAGGGTTGACGGGTGATAAACCCCGTCATCCGCCCGCGACGGTTGCGCACCACTCCCGCGCTCCGTCGCCTGGCCAGCGAAATCCGTCTGCACCCCTCCGAATTGGTTCTTCCGATGTTCGTGCGGGAGGGCAGCGGCGACCCGATGCCGATCCAGTCGATGCCCGGGGTGGTTCAGCACACCATTGACAGCGCCCGGCGGGCGGTGACCGAGGCCGCGGGAGCGGGCATCGGCGGCGTCATGCTCTTCGGGGTGCCGACCGTGCGCGACGCCGTCGGCTCCGGGGCGACCGATCCCGACGGCATCCTCAACGCCGCCACCCGCGCGCTGGCCGACGAGGTCGGCGACGCCCTCGTCGTGCAGACCGACCTCTGCCTCGACGAGTTCACCGACCACGGCCACTGCGGATTGGTCGGCGCAGACGGCAGCGTCGACAACGATTCCACCCTCGAGCGCTACTGCGACATGGCGCTCGTGCAGGCGGCCTCCGGCTCGCAGCTGCTCGGCCTGAGCGGAATGATGGACGGCCAGGTTGCCGCCGTGCGCCAGGCGCTCGACCAGAACGGCTACGTCGATACGGCCGTGCTCGCCTACTCGGCCAAGTACGCCTCGGCGTTTTACGGTCCCTTCCGCGACGCGGTGGAGTCAACCCTCGACGGTGACCGGCGCAGCTACCAGCTCGACCCGGCGAACCGCCGGGAGGGCGTGCGCGAGGCCCGGCTCGACATCCAGGAGGGCGCCGACATCGTGATGGTGAAGCCCGCCGGCAGCTATCTCGACGTGCTCGCCGAGGTCGCCGCCGTCAGTGACGTTCCGGTCTGGGCTTACCAGGTATCCGGTGAATACGCGATGATTGAGGCCGCAGCCGCCCACGGCTGGATCGACCGCCGCCGGGCCGTCGAGGAGTCCGTGCTCAGCATCCGTCGCGCCGGAGCGGACGCCGTGCTCACCTACTGGGCGGTCGAACTGGCCACCTGGTTCAACGAAAGACAGGCCCGATGATGTCCCGCAACGACGATCTCTTCGCCCGCGCGCAGCGCGCCATCCCCGGCGGAGTGAACTCACCCGTTCGGGCCTTCCGGTCGGTCGGGGGTACCCCGCTGTTCCTGGTGAAAGCGAAGGGCGCCTATGTCACCGACTCGGACGGGCGTGAATACGTCGACCTGGTCAGCTCCTGGGGCCCGGCCATCCTCGGCCACGCCCACCCGGAGGTCGTGCAGGCGGTGCAGGATGCCGCCGCGCTCGGCCTGTCCTTCGGTGCCTCTACGCCCGGTGAGACCATCCTGGCCGAACTGATCGAGGAACGCGTCGGCGCGGTCGAGAAGCTGCGCCTGGTCTCGACCGGCACCGAGGCCACCATGACGGCCATCCGTCTGGCCCGCGGTTTCACCGGTCGCGACCTGCTGATCAAGTTCGCCGGGCATTACCACGGTCACTCGGACGGACTGCTGGCTCAGGCAGGGTCCGGCCTGGCCACGTTGGCCCTGCCCGGCTCGGCCGGGGTCACGGCAGCGACGGCCGCGCAGACCCTCGTGCTGCCGTACAACGACCTGGATGCCGTACGAGTCGCCTTCGAGGCGCACCCGGGCCGGATCGCCGCCGTGATCACCGAGGCGGCGGCGGCGAACATGGGTGTCGTGGCTCCCGACGCCGGCTTCAACGCCGCGCTCACCGCCCTCGCGCACGAGCAAGGCGCGCTCCTGATCATCGACGAGGTCCTCACCGGCTTCCGGGTGCATCCGGCCGGCTACTGGGGACTGGACACCGTGGGCCAGGGGCAGGCGGACTACACGCCGGACCTGTTCACCTACGGCAAGGTCATCGGCGGAGGCCTGCCGGTGGCGGCCCTCGGCGGTCGCGCCGACGTGATGGACTTCCTGGCTCCAAACGGCCCGGTCTATCAGGCCGGCACGCTCTCCGGGAACCCGGTGGCGGTCGCCGCCGGCATCGCCACCTTGCGGGCCCTGGACGAGAGCGTCTACGAGCGCATCGACGCCACCGCGCTGCTGCTCTCCGAGGCCGTCTCCGCCGCCTTCTCGGCCGAGGGCGTCGCGCACAGCGTGCAGCGGGCCGGCAACCTGTTCAGCTTCGTATTCGGTGCCGAAGCCGCCGCCAGCGCGCCTCGGAACTACGCTCAGGTGCAGCGCCAGGAGACGTTCCGCTACGGTCCGTTCTTCCACTCCATGCTGGATCAGGGCGTTTCGCTGCCGCCGTCCGTGTTCGAGGCCTGGTTCGTCTCCAACGCCCACGACGAGAGCGCGGTCGGCTGGATCCTTGACGCCCTCCCTGCCGCAGCGAAGGCCGCGGCCGCCGCGACCCCGCAGGTGTGACCCGCAGGTGTGACCCGTACACCCGGGAGTTATTCCTTTGTGAGGTTCCGACAGGTGGATTTCGTCCCGGAACAGGCAGACTAGACGCATGGCTTCCCTCCGCGTTCACCCTGACCGGCTTGAGATCCACCTCACGAAAGCGGAGAAGACCCTCGCCCTGCGGCGCGAGGACATCGTCGTACCGCGCGGGAACATCCGTTCGGTGACGATCACGGATGACCCGTGGATCTGGATCCGCGGGATCCGTTCTCCCGGGGTGGGCCTGCCGCTGGTGGTCGCGGTGGGCACCTGGAAGTTCCGCGGCGGCAAGGACTTCCTGGCGATCAAGCGCAAGCGCCAGGCGGTCGTGATCGACCTCATTGACGACGAGTTCTCCCGGGTGATCCTGACCACCAACCACGCCCCGGACCTGATCGCGTCGCTCAAGCTCGGCGGTTGACCGTCCCACTGGTCGAGCACGTCCGCTGTCGAACCGATTCGACGGAGATTTTACCGATTCCGGACTGAGACGGATGTTTAGGGCCTGTTTTGAGCAAAATCTCCGCTCCCCTGCTGTATCCGTCGAATTCGTTCGGGACGACGTTGAGCGGCAGCGGCAGCCGCAGCCGCAGCCTCGGAGTCGCGTGCTAGCGGCGCACGTCGACGACGGTTCGACCGTGCATGGTGCCCGCGAGGATGCCCGCGGCGGCATCGAAGCTCGCCTCCAGCGGGATCACCTGGGTGAGGTGGTCGAGCAGGCCCAGGTCGAGGTCCGAGGCGAGGCGCTGCCAGGCCTCCTCGCGCTGGGCGAGCGGAGCCTCGACCGAATTGATCCCGATCAGGCTGACGGCGCGCAGGATGAAGGGCATGACCGTGGCCGGAAGGTCGGCCCCCTGGGCCAGGCCGCAGGAGGTGACCACTCCGCCGTAGTTCGTCTGGGCGAGGACGTTGGCGAGGGTGGCGCTGCCGACCGAATCGACGGCCCCGGCCCAGCGCTGGCCCTGCAGCGGTTTGCCGGCCTCGCTGAGGGTGCGGCGATCGACGAGTTCGACGGCACCGAGCCCGCGCAGGTAGTCCCCGAGCTCATCGATGCGGCCGGTTGACGCGTGCACCTGGAAGCCGCGGGCGGCGAGCAGTGCCACGGCGACGCTGCCGACCCCGCCGGCAGCGCCGGTCACGAGCACGGCACCGGACTCCGGCGTGACCCCACCCCGTTCGAGGCCGAGCACGGACAGCATGGCGGTGAACCCGGCCGTGCCGATCGCGGCGGCCCGCACGGCGCTGATACCGTTCGGCAGCCGCACCAGGGAGCCCCCCGACACGCGGGCCCGTTCGGCCAACCCGCCGTGGTGCGTCTCGCTCAGACCGGCCCCGTTGAGGATGACCTGGTCTCCGGCCGACCAGCGCGGGTCGGCGCTCTGCTCGACCGTTCCGACCAGGTCGATCCCGGCGACCAGGGGCCAGGCGCGCACGACCCCGGGGCGGCCCATCAGGGCGAGCCCGTCCTTGTAGTTGATGCTTGAGTACTCGACCGCGATGGTGACGTCGCCGGCCATCAGGAAGCCGTCGTCAACCACGCGAATGGCCGCGCTCTGCGTCTTCCGGCCCTCGGCATTTTCGATGCGGTCGACGACGATGGCCCGGAACTCAGTCTCAATACCCATGCGTCGAGACTACGCGGGCGTTCGGGTCAGGTGTTCAGGTGACGTCGCGCTTCCAGCTGACCGCATAGCCGATCACGGTCGCGGCGAGCATGTAGGCCAGGAGGACGAGCCCGCCCTGCCACCACTCGAGCAGCGCCGCCGGGGTGCCTCCCGGCGCGGCGAGGGTGAAAAAGCTCGCGCCGACCAGGGCATCGGAGGCGGCCCCCGGCAGGTAGTTGCCGATCCCTCGCGTCACGTCGGTGAACAGGGATGCGAAGCGCAGCAGCGGTTCGACGAACTGGGTGAAGGCGAGCACGATGACGATCGACGCCACTTGGCTATGCACGAGCACGCCGAGGCCCACACCGATGGTCGACCAGATGGCCATGGCGAGCACCGTGCGGCCGATCAGCGCCCAGGTAGCGCTATCGGCCAGCAGCGGGTCGACGTCGAACGCGTTGATGACGAGCGCGCCGACGCCGACGGATGCGAGCAGCGCGACGACCCCGAAGACCGCGCCGACCACGAAGAGAGCGATCGTCTTGGCCCCGAGCACCTGGGCCCGCCGGGGATTGGCGAGGAACGTGGGGGTGAGGGTCTGGTGCCGGAATTCGCCCGTGGTGGCGAGGGCCCCGAGCAGAACCGGGAAGACATAGCCGACGGATGACGCGAAGCTGTAGATCAGGGGTGGGAGGCTGCCGAACCCGGCGAGTCCCTGGGATCCGGTACCGGCGGCATCCGGGCTGATCGCGCCGCTCTCGATCCCCGCGAACAGCGCCGAGAGGCCGCCGGCGAGCAGGGCGATATAACCGAACATGACCGCGGCGAGGACCCACCACAGGCGCGTTGTGCCGAGCTTGGCGAACTCGGCACCGAGGGCGCGGCTGAAGGACGTCATCGCGACTCGCCTCCGTTTCCGTTTGCGTGGCCGTTCACGAGGGCGAGGAATGCCTCCTCGAGCCCCTTCCTCTCCCGGTGCAAAGCGCTGAGTTCCACGCCGGCCGAGAACGCGATGTGGCCGATCAGGGCCGGGTCGGGCGCAGCGGCGAACAACCCGGTGCGCCCGGTGGAAAACTCGATGCCGGCCTGGCTGAGGGCGGCCTCAAGAGCAGTGCGGTCGGGGGAGTCGACCAGGATGCGCGGCGCCGCCTCGGTCTCGAGGCTCGACAGGGTGCCTCGGTGCACGAGGGCTCCGTCGGCGATGATGATCACGTCGTCGACGCTCTGCTGCACCTCGGAGAGCAGGTGGGAGCTGACCAGGACCGTGCGCCCCTCGTCGGCCATGGTGCGAAGGAAGCCGCGGATCCATTTGATCCCCTCCGGGTCGAGCCCGTTGATCGGCTCGTCCAACACGAGCACGCCGGGGTCGCCGAGCAGGGTGAAGGCCAGGCCGAGCCGCTGCCGCATGCCGAGCGAGAAGCCGCCGACACGCTGGGCGCCGTGTGCGCCGAGGCCGACCGTGTGCAGCACCGCGTCGATGCGGGCGGAGGGCAGCCCCGCCGCGATGGCGTAGACCGCCAGGTGGTTCCGGGCACTGCGGCCGGGATGGAAGCTGGCTGCCTCCAGGGCGGCCCCGACGGTCTGCAGCGGGCGCGGCAGGTCACGGTAGCGGATGCCGTCGATGGTGGCCGTGCCGGACGTGGGCGCGACCAGCCCGAGCAGCATGCGCAGCGTGGTGGTCTTTCCGGCGCCGTTGGGGCCGAGAAAGCCGGTGACCCGGCCGGGCTCCACGGTGAAGGACAGGTTGTCCACCGCGGTGACGTTGCCGAACGTCTTGGTGATGTTGCTGAACTCGATGACCGCGCCGACCGGCATCCGTTCCCCCTTCGTTGCTGGTAGTCCCGCGCTGATAGTCGATCTCTGGGATCTGGTTCCAGCCTAGGGGCGGAGACGACCGGGTCAGGTGACGCGGAGGAAGACGCTCAGTGCGGCGAGCAGCCGGGCCACCTCATCGACGGTGTTGTAGGGGGCGAGGCCGATCCGCAGGCCGCCACGGTCGCCGAGTCCGAGGTGCCGGGAGGCTTCGAGGGCGTAGAACGAGCCGGCGGGGGCGAGGATGCCCTGCTTGCACAGGTGGCGGGACGCATCCGCGGTGTCGTGGCCGGTGAACGTGACCAGCACGGTGGGTGTGCGCACGGCAGCCCTCGAGTGCAGTCGCGCCCCCGGCAGCTCCGCCAGGCCGGCCTCCAGTTTGCCGCGCAGGGTCTCCTCGTGGTGTTCGAGAGCCTGGGACGAGCGGATCAGGCGCTCCCGCCGAGAGGCCCCGGCCGGCGCGGCGTCGCCGAGGCCGGCGAGGAATTCGACGGCAGCCGTGACCCCCGCCATCGTCTCGTAGGGGAGCGTGCCCAGCTCGAAACGCTCGGGCACCTGGTCGCTCGAGGGCACCAGCTTGTCGGGATATATCGTTTCGAGCAGCGCGGGCGCGGAAGCGAGAATCCCGCAGTGCGGACCGAAGAACTTGTAGGCCGAGCAGACGAAGAAGTCCGCTCCCAGCGCCGCGACGTCCACCGACGCGTGCGGCGTGTAGTGCACGCCGTCGACGTAGAGGAGCGCGCCGACGGAATGTGCGAGCCGGGCGATCGCCGCCACGGGCGGGCGGGTGCCGATCAGGTTGGAGGCGGCGGTCACGGCTACCAGCCGGGTGCGCTCGCTGAGGACCGCGGCGATGTCCGGGACGCTCAGCTCACCGGTGGCCGGGTCGAAGTCCGCCCAACGCACCGTGGCGCCGGCCCGGTCGGCGGCCTGCATCCACGGGCGGATGTTCGCGTCGTGGTCGAGCCGGGTGACCACGACCTCGTCGCCCGGGCCCCATCCGGCGGACAGGGCGTTCGCCAGGTCGTAGGTCAGTTGCGTGGCGCTGCGTCCGTAGACGATTCCGCGTTCTTCGGCGCCGAGCAGATCCGCCATGGCGCTCCGGAACCCGGTGACGGCGTCCTCCGCGTTCTGCTGGGAGGTACTTCCGGTTCCCCGGATCGAGAGCGGACCGGTCAGCGTCGACGCGATCGCGGAACCGACCGCCAGGGGGGTCTGGGTGCCGCCCGGGCCGTCGAAGAAGGCCGTGCCGGTGGCGAGGGCGGGAAAGCTGGGTCGGATCGTCTGCGCATCAAAGGTCACAGTGCATCCAATCACAGCCCCGCCTCCTGCCCCTGGGAAGTAGCATGTCGGCATCTGCGAGAGGGCGCACCGCGGCCGGTCAGGCCCGGGTGTGCGCGTCAACGTGGGCGGTGGCGTGGGCCGCGCACGCCGGGGCCTTGGCAGCGACGCAGCCCGGGCAGACGACGAGCTGTTCCCGGCAGGAGGGATCTCGGCAGTTGAGCAGGTTCTTCGTCGGTTCACCGCACACCAAGCAGCGCCCGATCATGGCGGTATGGTCGCTGAAGTCCAGCGACATCCGCTGGTCGAAGACGTAGAGCGAACCGTTCCAGAGGCCGTCGTCGCCGAAGGCCTCGCCGTAGCGCACGACGCCGCCGTCAAGCTGGTAGACCTCGCCGAAGCCGCGCTCCTTCATCAGGGAACTGAGCACCTCGCAGCGGATGCCGCCGGTGCAGTAGGTGACGACGGGCTTGTCCTTGAGGTGGTCGTACGTGCCGCTCTCCAGCTCAGCCACGAACTCGCGGGTGTTGGCGACATCCGGCACGATCGCGTTTTGGAAGCGGCCGATCTCGGCCTCGAACGCGTTGCGGCCGTCAAAGAAAACGACCTCGTCGCCGCGCTCACCGACGAGGGCGTGCAGCTCGGCCGGGGAGAGCTTGGCGCCGCCGCCGATCACGCCGCCGGCGTCGACGCGCAACTCGCCGGGTGCGCCGAAGCTCACGATCTCATCCCGCACCTTCACGACCAGCCGGGGGAAGTCGAGGCTCAAACCCTGCTCATCGAGCCCGGTGCCCTCGCTCCACTTGACGTCGAGATTCTTGAACGGGGCGTAGTCCCGAGTCTTGCGCAGATAGCGCTTGATCGCGGGAAGGTCGCCGCCGACGGTGCCGTTGAGGCCGTCGGTGGAGATCAGGATTCGCCCGCGCAGGCCCAGCGATTCGCACAGGTCTCGCTGCCAGAGACGCACGGCCTCGGGGTCGGCCAGAGGGGTGAAGACGTAGTAGAGCAGGATCTTCGGAATAGCCACCGCGCCATTTTACCGAGTTCGCCGGCTTGTATTCGGCTGATATCCGGGTGGGTGCCTGGATGGGGGGCGCGGGCCGGGTGGCCGGCTGGCTAAGCTTCTGGCAACCAATTGGAGGCCCAATGGCCCAGAACGATCCTCTCGCCCGGTTCGGCGCTGTACCGCTATTCACGCTGACGAGCACGGACATGACCGACGGAGTGCCCCTCACCGCGGCGCAGTACGGCACCGGCTCCGGCGGCCGGAACCTGTCCCCGCACCTGGAGTGGTCGGGATTCCCGGCCGACACGAAGAGTTTCGCGGTGACCCTGTACGACCCGGACGCTCCGACCGGGTCCGGATTCTGGCATTGGGCGGTCGTCAACCTGCCGGCCGACTGCGTGGCCCTGCCCGCAGACGCCGGCGCTCCGGGCGGCCGGCTGCTGCCGAGGGGTGCCGTGACCCTGCCCAATGAAGGCCGTCAGTCGGCTTTCGTCGGCGCGAGCCCTCCGGCCGGCACCGGCACGCACCGGTACCAGTTCATCGTGCACGCGGTCGATGTGGCCCGGCTCGACATCGACCCGGACTCCACGCCGGCCGTGCTGGGGTTCAACCTGCACTTCCACACCCTGGCGCGCGCGGTGCTCGAGGCCACGGGTGTGCACGGAGGAGCCGCCCACAACCCCTGAGCTGAGGTCTTCCGAGGTTGTCCTCGGGCGACAAGGCGCCGCTGACGGAGTACGCGGCCAGCCAGGCGGTCGACGGCATGATCGTCGTCAACGCGAACTACCGGATGGCGACGCGCTTCCAGCTGAAGCACATGTTGGACGACGGCAACGAGGTGTTGCGCTGGGTGGCCCGCCACATCGAGGAGTTCGGCGGGGATCCCCACCGGATCGTGCTCGAACATCGCCGACATCTCGGTGATGTTCGAGCGCGGATTCGTGCTGAGCCTGAATCTTCTGCGGATGCTGCTGCCGGAGCGCGGCCGCGGGGTCGTGCTGCGTACCGCGGCCCGGTTCATGTCCCCGATCGAGTGGCTCGAGCGTGGGTTCCCGCCGGTGTTCGTGACCACCTCGGAGCGTGACCACTTCTACCGGGCGAACCTCAATTTCATCGCTGCGCTGCGCCGGCGCTCCATCGCGGTCGACGCGCTGATCTACGACCGGAAGCAGACCAACACGCGCCACACCTGGCAGCAGGACGCCGCACATCCGGAATCGCAAGAGGTCTACCGCCGCCTGGGTGCCTTCGTGCGCCGCGTCGCCGGGGTGCCGCTCGCGGCCGTCGCAACCGTCGCCGAGAACGTTCATGGCGCACCCTGTGGAAGCCGGCGCATGTTCTACGGTCCGCCAGCTTCCACCGGGTGCGCCGCGACGGATGCGGGCCGCAGAGAAACCTTCGGACATCGGCTCACCGGGTCCGACAGGCCCGACTTTCGGGGCCGATATCGGAACCGCGGTCGACCACCGGGGGCAAGGTCAGGCTTGGGCGCCCGTGGCGGCGAGCACGCCGCCGAGGCCGATCATCATGACGCCGCCGCCCGCGGAGAGGTGCTCCATGCGGCGGGGGGACGAGGCGAACCAATCGCGGGCCGAGCCTGCCGCGAGGGCCCACACGCTGTCGCCGAGCAGGGCAAGCAGCACGAACACAAGGCCCAGGGTCAGCAGCTGCAGCGGGACGGCCCCGGCCGAGTAGTCCACGAACTGGGGCAGCACGGCCACGAAGAACACGATCGACTTGGGGTTGCTGATCCCCACGACCGATCCCTCGGCCAGCAGGCGCCACTTCGTCTTCGGCACGCTGCTCAGACCGATGCTCCGGGCGGCCGCGTGCCGGTGCCGGATGGCCTGCACGCCGAGGTAGACGATGTACGCGGCACCGGCGAACTTGATCGTCGTGAACACCACGATCGACCCGGTCACGATTGCGCCGAGGCCCAGCGCGACGGCCGCGACCACCGGGATCAGCCCGAGGGCGTTGCCGAGCACGCTCAGCAGGCCGCCGAGGCGTCCGAGCGCCAGGGACCGCCCGATCACGAACAGCACGGTGGGTCCGGGCAGCACGATCAGGGCGACGGATGCCAGCGCGAACGTCAGCAGGTTGGGCAATGGGACCATATACGAAAGGTTAACCCGGCCGGGAGTCCGGGGCATCCGCTGTCGCGAGTGTGCCTGGTCCGGTCGAGAGTGACCCGCGGAACGGGCACGCTCAACCGGAGGCACTGTGGTAATCGTGCAGGTTCCGGTCGTGCGGGCCCGGATGCTTGTGGCTCGCGGCAGCAGAATGCGCCCCGGCACCGCCGGTGGCTAGCCTCTCAAGATGCACATGCTCTGGCGCACCCTCCTGCACTCCGTCCTCTCCCGCTTCGGCCCGCGCCTGGGCCACTACGACGTGGCCAGCACCCGGTTCATCACTTTGCCGACCGACCAGGACATCCTTCGGCATATGAACAACGGCGTATACCTGTCGATCATGGACATCGCCCGCTTCGATATGCTGCACCGTACCGGCATCTGGGCGATCTTCCTGAAGCGCGGCTGGTACCCGGTGGTGGTGTCGGAGACGATTAGTTTCCGCAAGTCGCTGACCCTCGGCCAGAAGTTCACGGTGGAGTCGCGCATCCTGGGCTTCGACGAGAAGGCCGTCTACGTGGAGCAGCGGTTCGTGCGGCCGGACGCCGACGGAACCCCGGAGATCTATGCGCAGGGCTTCATCCGCGGACGGTTCCTGAAGCGCAGCGGAGGGGTCGTGGGCATCGACGAGCTCGTCGACGCCGTGGGCGCGGTGCCCGAGGACGTGACGGTGCCGGCCTGGCTGCTCGAGTGGAGCGCGGATGTCGCGATGCCCGCCACCCGCGCCGCCGCGCCCAGCCACTGGACCTGAGTGGGAGCGCCACGCGCCGTGTCTGCCGTGTCAGCCGAGTCCGGGGTCCTGCGGCACCCCCACCCGTAGCCCGAACGAATTCGACGGAGATTCTGCCCGAATCAACCCGAATCAACCCGAAACAATACGGAAATGCAGTTTTACCCGAGAATCTCCGTCGAATTGGTTCGACGCCGGGCCTGGCGTGGCGCCTGTGCTGACCAGCGTCCACGCAGGGCGATCAGCTCTGATCCTCCGCGAGCGACACAACCAATCGATCAGGACTAGACGGTGGGTTCGGTGGCCTTCTTGGGCGGGATGAGCTCACTGTAGTACTCGACGTGGGGCTTGTAGTGGGTCCGGGCGGGTATCGGCTGGCCGGTGCGCGCCGCAACGAGACGGTCGAAGTAGTAGTCCCAGAACGGGCCGACGGTGGCGGCCTCCGCGGCGGAGTGCAGGCGCTGGCCGAAGGTGAGGGTGGTCATCCCCGCCCCCTCGACGAGGTGCAGAATCACGTGCCGGGCGGCGGCACCCTCACCGATGTCGGCGGTGAACCGCTTCGGCGGGATGCACTTGATAATGCTCACGTACTCCCACTCGGCATCCGCTTCGTCCAACTTGAATCGCACGGCGCCGGTCTCGGGAGCGCCCGTGTAGGTTCCGATCCAGCCGTGGAGACCGGCGGACCGGCTCACGCTCGCCCACACGTCGTCCTTCGACGCGCTGAAGAGCCGGTCGAGCATGAGGTACAGACCGTCTTCGCGATAGGCAAGGCGTCCGGTTGGCTTGAATGACATGCGAACCTCCACGGTGAGTGAGGCACGGGCCTCAGTACAAAACTATGCCCTTCTCCGGGCGGGGATCAACAGCCACGCCCTCCGGCCGGGACCCGGCGCCTACCCCTCGAGCACCGCCATCGCCGCATTGTGACCGCCGATGCCGCTGACGCCGCCGCCGCGTCTGGCGCCCGCCCCACAGATCAGAATCCGCGGATGCTCCGTCGCCACCCCCCAACGCTCGGCCGCGGTGGATCGCGGCGCGTCGTCCTCGAGGAACGGCCATTCCAGAGGACCGTGGAAGATGTTGCCGCCGGGGAGGTTGAGGGCGTGCTCCAGGTCGAGCGTGGTCTTCGTCTCGATGCAGGGCCGGCCGGCGGCATCGCTCAGCAAGAGGTCCTCGATGGGTTCGGCCAGAACGGAATTCAGCGACGCCAGAACGGCGGCTTGCAGCCGGTCGCGGCTGACGTCGTTGTTCTCCTCGGTGAGCCAGCGGTGCGGGGCGTGCAGCGCGAACACCGTGAGGGTCTGCGCGCCGGCGGCGACGAGCTCGGGGGAGAGGATGCTCGGGTCGCTGAGCGAGTGGCAGTAGATCTCGCAGGGCAGCAGCTCGGGGAAGCCGTCGTGGTCGGCCTGGTCGTAGGCGCTCTCCAGCTGGGTCAGGGTCTCGTTGATGTGGAAGGTGCCGCCGAACGCGGCCTCGGGGGACACGTCCTCGTCGCGCAGCAGCGGCAGTCGGCGGAGCAGCAGGTTCACCTTGACCTGCGCGCCCTCCGGTTTGGCGTCGGGCCCCGCGCTCGGCCCGGCACTCGGGCCGGCACCCGGCTCGACGTCGGGGCGCACGGATGCCGGCGCGGCCTCGCCGAGGAGACCCCGCAGCACCCACGGGGCGACGTTGGCGAGCACGTGCCGGCCCTGAACGACCCGCAGGGCGCCGCCGTGCCGGTAGCTCACCTCGCCCTCCGGCGTGACGCCGGTGACCTCGGCCTCCGTCACGATCCGGGCGCCGGCCTGCCGGGCGGCCTTCTCCAGCTCGCCGGAGACGGCGCCCATGCCGCCGACCGGCACGTCCCAGTCCCCGGTCCCGTTGCCGATGACGTGGTACAGGAAGCAGCGGTTCGCGTCGAGCTCCGCGCTGTCCAGCGACGTGAAGGTGCCGATCAGGCCGTCGGTGGCGACCACCCCGCGCACGAGGTCGTTCTGGAAGCGATCACGGAGCGCGCCGCCGAGCGGCCGCTCGAAGAACTGCTCCCAAAGCATGTCGTCTCCGAGCAGGGTCCTGGCCTCCGAGCGCGTGGGCAGCGGCTCGCAGACGGTGGGGAAGAGCGCCCGGGCAACGCTCTCCGTGTCACGGTAGAAGGCATTCCAGGCAGAAAAATCGACGGCCGCGCCGACCCGGTCGAAGCTGGCGCGGGTGGCCGGCTCGTCGCCGCGGTCGACCAGGAGTCCGGTTCGGGTGTCGGCCGGATCGGGGGTGTACGAGGAGTACCGGCGCCGGGCCAGCCCGATCTCGAGACCGAGCTCGTCGATGATTCGCTGCGGCAGCAGGCTGACCAGGTAGGAGTAGCGCGAGAGCCGCGCGTCGACGCCGGGGAAGGCCGGGGCGGAGATGGCCGCGCCTCCGACGTGTTCGCCTTGCTCGAGTAGGAGAACGCTTTTGCCGGCCAGGGCCAGATAGGTGGCGGCCGTCAGGCCGTTGTGTCCGCCGCCGATGATCACGACATCGTGTGTGGGTTCGCTCATGCACCGAGACTACTCAGGAACCGAGTCCAGCCCGGGGCGTCGGGCCCGCGCAGCTTGCCCGCCCGGCCGGGTCAGTCGGCACGTGCGAGCGTGCCGAGCTCGACGGCGTCGCCGCTCATCGACCAGGTGCCGACGAGCCGGTTGCAGCCGTCGGTGCCGGTGGAGCATCCGGTCAGGCCCAGCGCGAGGGCGACGGCGGCGAAGGCGAGCACAGCGGTTGGCTTCGTCATGGTGGGGCTCCGTTCACGGGTGTCGACGCGAGCCGCCGGACGCGCCCGTTCAACGATCAAAGCCGGGGAAGGTCAGCCTGTCACCGGGGCGGCGACCAGTTCCACGGCGCGGGCCAGGGCGTCGCGCACGGCGAGCACGCCCGGTCGGCTGGCACTCGAGCGCCGGGCCGAGGAGAAGACGGTGCGGAGCGGCCCGCCGGGCAGCTCGACACCGCGAACGGTCGGCATCTTCCCGGCCCAGATCAGGTCCGGCAGGATGCCGACGGCATTGCCGGATTCGATCAGGCGGATGTGCGCGATCAGGTCGGCCGTCTCGAACCTCACGTCGGGCTCGAATCCCGCCGACCGGCAGAGCTGGGTCGCCCAGTGCCGTGAGGCGGTTCCCTCCGGCTCCATCACCCAGGGCAGATCGGCGGCGTCGGCGAGCGACGCTGCCGCCGCGCGGCCGCCGCGCGAGGGCGGAACGGCCAGCCGGAGCGCATCCGTCGCCAGGTTCACACGGTCCAGGTCAGGCCAGTGCACCCGGGTGTGCCCGGGATACTGTTCGGCGAGCACGAGGTCGAAATCGCGCGCAGACACCTCGAACAGGCCGCGCTCCGGCTCGCGCTCGGTGACCTCGACCCGCAGTTCGGGGAACTCCTCGGCGAGCAACGTGAGGGCCTGAGGGATGAGGGCGTGCGCCGCGGACTGGAACAGGGCCACGCGCACCGTGCCGGACACGGTCGTCAGCGACGCGGTCATCTCCGCCTCGGCCAGTTCCAGCCGTTCGAGCAGGTAGGTCGTGTGCAGCACCAGAACCTCGGCCTGCGGGGTGAGCCGCACCCGGCGCCCGACCTTCTGCAACAGGGAAACCCCGGCCTCTTTCTCCAGTAGCGCGAGCTGCTGCGACACGGCGGACGGGCTGTAAGCGAGGGCCTCGGCGACTCCCGCCAGGGTGCCGCGGATCTTGAGCTCGTGCAGCAGACGCAGTCGGCGCACATCCAGCATCCGTCACCCTCCTCGATCGTCTCAATACTGATCATAAATGCTAATCAATATCGATCATAAAGATTCGCTTTTGCTAAAGGAACGAAAACCTCACACTGAGATCAGCCGTCCGCCGTGAACGAAAGAACTAGCCTCGTGACCATGACCAACTCCACTCCATCCGTGCAGCACGATCTCAGCGCCGATGTGGTCGCCCTCGTGCAGAAGTGGCTCGCCGAGAGCGCCACGATCCCCGCCGACCTGTCGGCCCAGCGCCTCGCCGGCGTGCTGAAAGACCCGAACGGGCTCGACTTCACCGTGGGCTTCGTCGACGGCGTCATGCGCCCGGAAGACCTCATGGTCGCCGGCTACAACCTGCAGAAGGTTGCGAAACAGGCGCCCGGCTTCCTGCCCTCCTACCTGCGCGGGGCCATCGGCCTCGGCGGCGTGCTCGGCCCGGTGGTGCCCTGGGTGGTCATCCCCGCCGCGCGGAAGGTGCTGCGCCAGATGGTCGGGCACCTGGTCGTGGACGCCACGCCCGAGAAGCTCGGTCCGGCGATCGCCCACCTGCGCGAGTCCGGCAACCGGCTCAACATCAACCTGCTCGGCGAGGCCGTGCTCGGGGAGAAGGAGGCGCTGCGCCGCCTCGAGGGAACCCGCGCCCTGCTGGCCCGCGACGACGTGGACTACGTCTCGATCAAGGTCTCCTCCATCGCCAGCCAACTGTCGATGTGGTCCTTCGACGAGGCCGTCGACCGCGTCGTCGAACGCCTGACCCCGCTCTACGAGCTGGCGGCGGGGGGCGGTTCGACCACCGGGGGCGGCTCCACCACCGGGGCCAAGTTCATCAACCTCGACATGGAAGAGTACCGCGACCTCGACCTCACCATCGCGGTGTTCGAGCGCATCCTCGACCAGCCTCAGCTGCTGCACTTGGAGGCCGGCATCGTGCTGCAGGCCTATCTGCCCGACGCCCTCGGGGCCCTGCAGGGTCTTACCCACTGGGCGCAGGGCCGCCGGGCCGCGGGCGGAGCCCCGATCAAGGTGCGCGTCGTCAAGGGCGCCAACCTGGCCATGGAACACGTCGACTCGGCCGTGCACGACTGGCCGCTGGCGACCTACTCCACCAAGCAGGACAGTGACACGAACTACAAGCGCGTGCTCGACTGGGCCTTCACCCCGCAGAACACGGATGCCGTCAAGATCGGCGTCGCCGGCCACAACCTCTTCGACGTGGCCTGGGCCCACCTCCTGGCCACGAAGCGCGGCGTGGACGACCGGGTCGAGTTCGAGATGCTGCTGGGCATGGCCACCAGCCAGGCCGAGGCCGTGAGCCGCGACGTCGGCCGCCTCCTGCTCTACACGCCCGTCGTGAACCCGGCCGAATTCGACGTGGCCATCAGCTACCTGATCCGCCGCCTCGAGGAGAACGCCAGCCAGGACAACTTCATGTCGGCGGTGTTCGAGCTGACGAGTTCCCCGCAGCTCTTCGACCGCGAGAAGGAGCGGTTCCTGGCCTCTCTCGCGGGCCTCGACGCGGTCGTCCCACAGCCGAACCGCCGCCAGGACCGTACCCAGGTCACCCAGCTCGATGCAGCCGGCCGCGGCGAGGTACCCGCAAGCGAATCCGGCGATGACGAGGATGAATTCGGCGACGAGTCCGGCGTCGGGCTCACCGCAGCCGTGCTCGGGCTCACCCGCGGCTCGGTCGAGAGCCTGCCGCACCCCGGTTTCCACAACGAACCCGACACAGACCCGTCCCTGCCCGCGAACCGGGCCTGGGGTCGTCACATCCTGAGCCGGGTCGAGACCTCCACGCTCGGGCTGGACGCCATCCGTGACGCCCGGGTCAGCGACCCGGCCGAGCTGGACCGCCTGATTGAGGCCGCGGCGGCCTGCGGCGCCGCCTGGGGGCAGCGCACCGGAGCGGAGCGCGCCGCAGTGCTTCACCGGGCCGGGCTCGCGCTCGCCGCGAACCGCGACCGCCTGATCGAGGTGATGGCCGCCGAAACCGGTAAGACCATCGCCGAGGGTGACCCCGAGGTCAGCGAGGCGATCGACTTCGCCCACTACTACGCCGAACGGGCCCGCGACCTCGACGCCGTGCAGGGCGCGATCTTCGTGCCCTCGAAGCTGACCGTGGTCACCCCGCCGTGGAATTTCCCGGTAGCCATCTCCGCCGGCGGCGTGCTCGCCGCCCTCGCGGCCGGCTCCGGCGTCATCGTCAAGCCCGCCAAGCTCGCCCAGCGTTCCGGCGCGGTCATGGTCGAGGCGCTCTGGGAAGCCGGCGTGCCGCGCGACCTGCTCGTGCTCGTGGACCTCGCCGACCGGGAACTGGGTACCCGCCTGATCTCGCACCCGGCCGTCGACCGCGTCATCCTGACCGGGGGCTACGAGACCGCGCAGCTGTTCCGCAGCTTCCGCGAGGACCTGCCCCTCCTGGCCGAGACAAGCGGCAAGAACGCCATCATCGTCACTCCCTCCGCCGACCTCGACCTCGCCGCCGCCGATGTCATCAAGAGCGCCTTCGGGCACGCCGGGCAGAAGTGCTCGGCCGCGAGCCTGGTCATCCTGGTCGGATCGGTCGCCAAATCGGAGCGCTTCATCAGTCAGTTGACGGATGCCGCGACCTCCCTGCGCGTCGGCCGCCCCTCCGACCCGGTCACCCAGATGGGCCCCATCATCGAGCCGGCCGAGGGCAAGCTGCGCCACGCCCTCACCACCCTCGGCGTCGGCGAAAAGTGGCTGGTCGAGCCCCAGCAGCTCGACGAGTCCGGCACCCTCTGGTCGCCGGGCATCCGCACTGGGGTGCTGCCCGGCTCCTACGTGCACCTGACCGAGTTCTTCGGGCCCGTGCTCGGAGTGATGCACGCCCGCAACCTGGCGGAAGCCATCCGTTTCCAGAACGCGGTCGACTACGGCCTCACCTCGGGGCTGCACTCGCTCGACCCGGCCGAGCTGACCGAATGGCTGGACACGATCGAGGCCGGCAACCTCTACGTGAATCGTGGCATCACCGGCGCGATCGTGCAGCGCCAGCCCTTCGGCGGCTGGAAGCGCTCGGCCGTGGGACCGGGCACCAAGGCCGGCGGCCCGAACTACCTGTACGGGTTCGGCAGCTGGGTGAGCGAAGCCGGCCGCAACAGCTCGACGCTCCACCTGCGCGGCCTCGACCAAACCGTCACCGCCCTGATAGAGGCGGCGCAGACCGTGCTCGACTACGCGGACTTCGACGTGCTGCGCCGGTCGGCGCTGAGTGACGCGCTGGCCTGGCGCGACGAGTTCGGCGCGGTCAGGGACGTCTCAGACCTCGGTCTCGAACGCAACCTGTTCCGCTACCGCCCGCTGCCCGTCACCGTGCGCCTGACCGAGGCCGGGACCCTCGCCGACCTGCTGCGCGTGATCATTGCCGCGACCCTGTCGACGGCGTCGTTCGAGGTCTCCAGCGCCATCCCGGTGCCGCCGATGGTGCGCAACGTGCTCGCCGAGCGCGAGATCGCGGTCTCGGTCGAGAGCGACGACGAATGGCTGCAGCGGGCCGAGGCCGGTGGCATCCGCACCAGCCGGGTGCGCCTGATCGGCGGGGACCGCCTGACAGGGGCGCAGGCGGAGGCCTCCCGCCTGGCCCACGCGCTCGGCGGCAGCCCGGACATCGCGGTGTACGCACACCCCGTCACCCAGGCCGGCCGGGTCGAGCTGCTCCCGTTCCTGCGCGAGCAGGCGATTTCGATCACGGCGCACCGCTTCGGCAACCCGAGCACACTCTCCGAGGGGATCATCTAGGGGCCGGGCTGCGTTCCGTGCGACGGCGGCCGACCACAAGGCTAAAATAGGCCTTTGGTGGCCGCAGTCTGCGGTCGACTGCACCAGCAGGAGTGCGGACAACGATCAGGCTTCTGGTGCACAATGATCGAGGCGCGGCTGACCACTGCTGCAATTCGACAGGGGATCCACAGTTGGACGGTAACGCAACGACGACGCACCGCAATGTCGCCCTGCTGTCGGTGGCGACCGAGCTCGCCCCGCAGGTCACGACCTCGGTGGACATCGATCGTCGCCTGCAGCCGGCCCTCAAACGGCTGAAGCTGCCGAGCGGCCTGCTCCAGCGGGTGGCGGGCGTGCACGAGCGCCGTAACTGGGCGCCCGGCCAGGCCTTCGACGACGCGGCCGTCGCGGCCGGCACTCGCGCCCTGGCCGCCGCCGGCATCCAGCCGGGCCAGGTCGGCCTGATGATCAACACCTCGGTGACCCGCAAGCACCTCGAGCCCTCGGTGGCCGTGCGCATCCACCACGGCCTCGGCCTGCCCTCCTCGGCCACGAACTTCGACATCGCGAACGCCTGCCTCGGTTTCGTCAACGGCATGACCCTGGCCGCACAGCTGATCGACTCCGGCCAGGTGCAGTACGCCGTGATCATCGACGGGGAGGACGCCGACGAGATCCAGACCAACACGATCGAGCGCCTCGGCCGCCCGGACATCAACCGCAAGGACTTCATGAGCGAGTTCGCGAGCCTGACGCTCGGCTCCGGCGCGGCCGCGGCCGTGCTCGGTCGGGCCGACGCGCATCCGGAAGGGCACCGCATCCTCGGCGGCGTGACCCGCGCCGCCACCGAGTTCAACGGCCTCTGCGTCGGCAGCGTCGACGGCATGTTCACCGACGCCAGGGCGCTGCTCAAGGGCGGCATGGAGCTCGTCGTTTCGGCCTGGACCGAGGCCAAACGCGACTGGAACTGGTCGGGCATGGACCGGTACATCCTGCACCAGGTGTCGGACGTGCACACCGACGCGATCGTGAAGGCGACCGGGCTGGACCGCAGCCGGGTGCCGCTCACCTACCCGCTGTACGGCAATGTGGGGCCCGCGTCGATCCCGATCACCCTGGCCGAGGAAGCCGCGCGGCTCAGGACCGGCGACCGGGTGCTGCTGATGGGCGTGGGCAGTGGCCTGAACACGGCCATGATGGAACTCGCCTGGTGAAGCGCGGCTCTGCCCCCGTGTCCTACCGTCTCCCGCGCGCCGCGGCGACGCCGGCGCCCGCGTCCCTGCCGCCGGCCGGCCTGTCGGGGCTCGATGCCGCGTTCTCGCGCCTGGTGCCGGTCGTGTCGACCGCCTCCGGGCATCCGGTCACCCGCACCTGGCACCTGCTCGACAACGCGGAGCGTCTCGCCGAGCTGGGCGTCACCCCCGTGGGCACGGTGCTCTGCGTGCACGGTAACCCCACCTGGTCCTACCTGTGGCGCGAGTTCGTCACGGCGGCGACGGATGCGGCCTGTCACGGCGGCGAGGCCTGGCGCGTCATCGCCGTCGACCAGCTCGAGATGGGCTTCTCCGAGCGAAGCGGCGCGGTGCGCCCGCTCGCCACGCGCGTGCGGGACCTGGGCGAGCTCACCGACACCCTCGGCCTGGCTGGCCCGGTGGTCACCTTCGGTCACGACTGGGGCGGGTCGATCTCGCTCGGCTGGGCCGTCGACCACCCGGACGTGCTCGCCGGGGTCATGCTGCTGAACACGGCCGTGCACCAGCCGGGCGATGCGCCGGTGCCGGCCCCGCTGCGGCTGGCCCTGCGGAGCAGCGTGCTCGGCTCCGGCACCGTGGCCACGCCGGCGTTTCTGGAGACGACACTGGCACTGGCGCACCCGCCGCTTCCGGCCGCGGTGAAGCAGGCGTATCGCGCGCCCTACCGCGGCGCGGCCCGCCGCGGCGGGATCGGCGCGTTCGTCGCCGACATCCCGGTGCATGGCGCACACGAAAGCGCGGCCGAAATCGCCCGCATCTCCGGCGGCATCCGTGACCTGACCGTACCGGCCCTGATGCTCTGGGGCCCGACCGACCCGATCTTCAGCGATCGCTACCTCGACGACCTCGTGGACCGCCTGCCGCACGCGGACGTGCATCGCTTCGAGGGTGCCGGGCATCTCGTCATGGAAGACGTCGACTACGCCGCGGCCGCCCTGACCTGGCTCGGCGACCGCGCGGTGCCTGCCGCTGCAATCGCCGCTGCCGCCTCCGCCGCTTCCTCCGCTGCCCCTCAGGTTGCCGTTTCGGTCGAACAGGGTGTGGACGGCTGGGCGGCCGGCGAGCGGCATCCGCTCTGGCACTATCTGGACGAACTGCAGAACAGCGACGAGACCGCGCTGATCGACATGGCCCCGCCCGGGGGCGGCGCACCCCGCGTCGTCAGCTGGCGCCTGCTCTCCCGGCGGGTGCGGCAGCTCGCCTGCGGCCTCGATCGTATCGGCGTGCGGAAAGGCGACCGGGTCTCGCTGCTCGTTCCACCCGGCGCCGACCTGACCGCGGTGCTCTACGCCTGCGTGCGGATCGGCGCGATCGTGGTGGTCGCGGATGCCGGCCTCGGCCTACGCGGGCTGACCCGCGCCGTGCGCGGCGCGCGCCCCGACCACGTGATCGGCGCCGCCCCCGGGCTGCTCGCCGCCCGGGCCCTCGACTGGCCCGGCCAGAAGATCTCCGTGGCGCGGTTTCCCCGCGCCGCCATGCGCGCCCTCGACATCTCCGCCACCCTCGCCGAGCTGATCGCGCTCGGCGGGGACGAGCAGCTTCCGCCGCCGCCGGAACCCGGAGACACTGCCGCCGTGCTGTTCACCTCCGGCTCGACCGGGCCGGCCAAGGGCGTCGTCTACACGCACGGCCAGCTCGCCGCGGTCAGCCACGCGCTGTTCGCGCAGTACGGCGTGGGCCGCGGCACCGGCCTGGTGGCCGGCTTCGCCCCGTTCGCGCTGCTCGGCCCGGCCCTCGGCGCCCGTTCGGTGACCCCGGACATGGACGTGACGAAGCCGAAGACCCTGACCGCCGCATCCGTCGCCGCCGCGGTCGCCGCCATCGACGCGACCGTGGTATTCCTGTCGCCGGCCGCGCTGGCCAACGTCGTGGCCACCGCCGGCAGCCTGACCGCCGCCGACCATGTCAGCCTCGCCGGCGTGTCGAGCTTTCTCTCCGCCGGTGCCCCCGTCTCCGAGCCACTGCTCGCGGCCGCGGCCCGGCTGATGCCGTCGGCCTCCGCACACACGCCCTACGGCATGACCGAGGGGCTGCTGATGGCCGACATCTCGCTCGACGGCATCCGCGAGGCGATGGCCACGGCGACCACGCCGGGGGTCTCGCCGTCTGCCTTGTCCTCTGCCGCGACGGCGACGGATGCCCCGGCCGGTCCCGGCGGGGTCTGCGTCGGCCGCGCGACGGCGACCACGCGCATCCGCACGAGCGCCCTCGACGCCCAGGGGCACGCCACCGGCGAGCTGTCGGAGGCCGCCGGGGTCACCGGCGAGATCGTGGTCTCCGCGCCGCACGTCGAGGACCACTACGACCGCCTGTGGCTGACCGACCGGGCCGCCCGCAGCGGCGCCGTGCCCGGTGAACGCTGGCACCGCACGGGCGACGTCGGGCACTTCGACGACGCCGGACGCCTCTGGGTGGAAGGGCGCCTGCCGCATGTGATCACGACGGCGACCGGCGTCGTGACCCCGGTCGGTCCCGAGCAGCGCATCGAGTCCGTCGCAGCGGTGGCCCGGGCCGCCGTCGTCGGGGTTGGGCCGACCGGCACCCAGCAGGTGGTCGCCGTGGTCGAGACCCGCACGCCGACCCGCCGGGTCGCGCTGGCCGACCCCGGGCTGGCCGCCGCCGTGCGTGCCGTCGCGGGGCTGCCGCTGGCCGCGGTGCTGGTCGTGCCGCACCTGCCCACGGACATCCGTCACAACTCGAAGATCGACCGCACCCGGCTGGGGCGCTGGGCCGGCGGCATCCTATCCGGCGCGCGGATGACCCGCCCGTGAGGCGCCTCTCGCGTCACGCGCAGGCTGCGCCCCTCCGCTGCCGGCACGCCACGCGCGCAGCGACGCAGCACCCGCGCAGCACATTTTCGCCGACGGTGCTGCCGTGAGGGTGCTTGTCACCGGGGCCAGCGGCTTCCTCGGCCGGGCCGTCGCGGCCGAGATCGCGGCCGCCGGACACGAGGTGCGAGCCTTCCAGCGGCGCCCGTCGGGCGTGCCCGGCGTGACCGACCTGCTCGGCTCGGTCACCGCGCCCGCCGAGGCCCGGCGCGCCGTCACCGGAATGGACGTGGTCGTGCACCTGGCCGCCAAGGTGTCCCTGGCCGGCAGCCCGGCCGAGTTCGCCGCCGTGAACGTGGGCGGCACGCGCACCCTGCTGGCCGCGGCCGCGGATGCCGGAGCCTCCCGCTTCGTCTTCGTGTCGTCGCCCTCGGTCGCCCACACCGGGGCATCCATTGTCGGCAGCGACGCCGAGCCGGCCGACCCGGCCGAAGCCCGCGGTCCCTACGCCCGCACCAAGGCCGAGGCCGAACTGGTCGCCCTCGCCGCGGATTCGGCCGCCCTGCGCGTGGTCGCCGTGCGGCCGCACCTGGTCTGGGGCCCGGGAGACACCCAGCTCGTGGCCCGGATCGTCGAGCGTGCCCGCGCCGGACGCCTGCCGCTGCTCGGCCACGGCGCCGCCCTGATCGACACCACCTACATCGACAACGCCGCCACGGCCATCGCGGCAGCCCTCGATCAGGCCGACGCCGTGCACGGCCGCTCCTACGTGATCACGAACGGGGAGCCGCGGCCGGTCGCCGAACTGCTCGCGGGCATGTGCCGGGCCGCCGGCGTGCCGGCGCCGGCCTGGCGGGTCCCGGCCGGGGTTGCCCGCGGTGCGGGGGCGCTGATCGAGGCGGCCTGGCGCATCCGTCCGGGCGCCGACGAGCCGCCGATGACCCGGTTCCTGGCCGAGCAGCTCTCGACCGCGCACTGGTTCGACCAGCGCCGCACCCGGTCCGAGCTGCGGTGGACGCCCGCGGTGAGCCTCGATGAGGGCTTCCGCCGCCTCGCCGCCTCGTACGACGGCTAGCTTTCTCGGGCACTGGCGGCCTCAACGGATGCCCAGGGCCGTCCATGCGATCGCCAGCGCCCCTTCCGCGCGCTGACGGAGCCCAGTCGTTGACGGATTCCGATCACCGGGGCCTGCCGGGCGCGGCGGCTCGCTAGGCTCGTCACGTGACCTGGCCCCGCGACCTCCCCGCCCAGCTGGCCGGACTGGCGCCGACCCTGCTCGGGATCGCGCTGCTCATCGCGATCGTCACGCTGGTGCTGCGCGGCTACCGGGTGCCGCATCCGTTCGCACCGGCCCTCGCCGTGCTGCGCGGCGCCCTGCAGCTCGCCGCGATCAGCCTGATCCTCAGCGGCATCATCTCCAACCCGTTCTGGGTCGGCGTGGGTCTGGCGGTCATGTTCACCGCTGCGGTCGGCACGGTCACCCGCCGGATCGGCGCCACCCGGCGGCACGCGGCCTGGGTGGCCGCCTCGATGGGCCTGGGCGTGATGGTCACCCTCCTCGTGGTCTTCGGCACCGGCGCGCTCGAGTTCACGCCGCGCTACGTGTTGTCGTTCGGCGGCATCATCATCGGCAACGCCATGTCGATCGCCACGCTCTCCGGCCGGCGCTTCACCGAGGGCGTGACCGAGCACTGGGAGGAGGTCGAGGGCTGGCTGGCCCTCGGCGCCACCCCGCGCCAGTCCACCCGAGAACTGGCCTGCCGCGCGGTGTACTTCGCCCTGATCCCCTCGACCGACCAGACGAAGACCACCGGGCTGGTCACGCTGCCCGGAGCCTTCGTGGGAGCGATTTTCGGTGGAGCCTCGCCGCTCGAGGCAGGGCGGTTCCAGATCGTGGTGCTTGCCGGCATCCTCTGCGCCGGATCGATCGCGGCGGTCGCCCTGATCCACCTGCTGGCCCCCGTGACCCGGCGCCCTGTCCCGGTGCCGGGCTAGCGACACGCGCCGCGCTGATGTCCTCGGCGCCGGCCGGTCCGATCCTGCTGGGAGCCGGGCGGCTACTCGGCGGAGCGGTGAATCAGCCGGGAGAGCACGATCGCGCTGCGGGTGTGGTCCACGTTGGGTGCCAAACGCACCTTTTCCAGCGCCGCCTCCAGACCGGGGATGTCCCGGGCCCGGATGTGCACGATGGCGTCGGCGCTGCCCGTGACGGTTCCGGCGTCCACGACCTCTGGCACCCCGGACAGGATGCGCAGTAATTCCTCGGGCGCCACGGTGCCGCGGCAGAACAGCTCGACGTAGGCCTCGGTGCTCATGCCGTCGATGGCCGGATCCACCTGGATGGTGAAACCGCGGATGACGCGGTCGGCCACGAGCCGGTCGACCCGGCGTTTCACGGCCGACGCCGAGAGTCCGACGACCGAGCCGATATCGCCGTATCCCGCCCGGGCGTTCTGGCGGAGCAGGTCGAGAATGCCACGGTCGAGGTTGTCCATGCCGAGAGTCTAGGGGGCATCGTTGCGCTGGCGCACGCATTAACGCAGAAAACCCGCGCCCGATAGCGCAATTCACTGGATAGCTGCGCCGTGGCGAGCGGACCAGCGGGCGGACGTGCGGCATCCGTCATCGCCCGTTGTGGCGGAAAACTGCGTGAGGGGCCGGACGCGCGCACGTTTTCGGCGCAGAGTGGGGTGCACATCCGATTCGTGCTGTGTGAGACTAAGTATGGCGTCTCTGCCCAGGCGTTTCGTGTCGGCAGAGCTCTCGTGAGTGACCTGGTCCGCCATCCACCCCGCCAGCCGACCTCACCCGAAGGGGGCGGATGGCCGCCGAAGGAGTCACCATGTCGACCAACCTCACCGCCCCGAACCTGGACGAGCTCGTCTCGCCGGCCCTTCCCGTGCGCACGCCCGTCAGGCGCACCGTGCTGATGTGCAAGCCCGAATTCTTTTCCGTCGTCTATCGCATCAACCCCTGGATGGATCCCGCCATCCCGACGGACACCGCGCTCGCCGTCGCCCAGTGGCAAACGCTTCACGACACCTATGTCGGCCTCGGCTTCGACGTGCACCTGATCGAACCCGTCGACGGCCTGCCGGACATGGTCTACGCGGCCAATGGCGGATTCGTCATCGACAACATCTCCTACGGCGCGGCCTTCACCTACGCCGAACGCCAGCCGGAAGGTCCGGCCTACATGGACTGGTTCGGTGCCAACGGCTTCGACGTGCGCGTGCCGGCGGAGATCAACGAGGGCGAGGGCGACTTCCTGCTCGTGGGCGACGTGATCCTCGCGGGCACCGGGTTCCGCAGCGCCTCGAACAGCCATGAAGAGGTGTCGGCGATCTACGGCCGCCCCGTGATCACGCTCAACCTGATCAATCCGAGCTTCTACCACCTCGACACGGCCATCGCCGTGCTCGACGCGTCGCCGGCCACGGGCAACGGCGAGATCGCCTACCTGCCGAGCGCGTTCGACGAGCCGAGCCTGGCCATCCTGCGCGAGCGATTCCCGGACGCCATCATCGTCGCCGAGGAGGACGCGGCCATCCTCGGCCTCAACTCCTATTCCGACGGCTACAACGTGGTCATCGCCGCGCGGGCGAAGGGCTTCGAGGCCCAACTGCGCGCCCGCGGCTTCAACCCGATCGGGGTCGACCTGTCCGAGCTGCTGCTCGGTGGAGGAGGCGTGAAGTGCTGCACCCTGGAGCTGCGCCGATGACCGACCCGATGACCGACCAGGCCACCGACCAGGCCACCGCCCCGGCCGCCGCGCTCGGACAGGCCGCGTATATCGCGCTGGAAGACGAGCACGCGGCCCACAATTACCATCCGCTGCCCGTGGTCGTCGCGTCCGGCGACGGCGCCTGGGTGACGGATGTCGACGGCCGCCGCTACCTGGATTGCCTGGCCGCGTACTCCGCGGTCAACTTCGGCCACTCCAACCCGCTCCTGTTGGACGCCGCTCGCGAGCAACTCGGTCGCATCACGCTCACCAGCCGCGCCTTCCACAACGACCAGCTCGGCCCGTTCGTGACCGCGCTCGCCGAGCTCTCCGGCAAGGACATGGTCCTGCCGATGAACACGGGCGCCGAGGCGGTGGAGTCCGGCATCAAGGTGGCCCGCGCCTGGGGCTATCGGGTCAAGGGCGTCGCCGCCGGGATGGCGAACATCATCGTGGCCGGGGAGAACTTTCACGGCCGCACCACCACGATCGTCAGCTTCTCCGACGACGAGTCGGCCCGTAAGGATTTCGGGCCGTTCACGCCGGGGTTCCGCACGGTTCCCTACGGAGACGCCGCGGCCCTCGAGGCTGCGATCGACGCGAACACGGTCGCGGTGCTGCTCGAGCCCATCCAGGGCGAGGCCGGCATCGTCGTGCCGCCGGCCGACTACCTGCCGGCCGTGCGCGAGATCACGAACCGCCACAATGTGCTGTTCATCGCCGACGAGATCCAGTCCGGCCTCGGCCGCACGGGAGCGACCTTCGCTTGCGACCTGGTGGGCGTCGTTCCTGACCTCTACCTGCTCGGCAAGGCACTCGGCGGCGGCATCGTGCCGGTCTCGGCGGTCGTCGGCAATCGGGACATCCTCGGCGTGCTCCGCCCCGGCGAGCACGGCTCGACCTTCGGCGGCAACCCGCTGGCGGCGGCCGTCGGCCTCGCCGTGGTGAAACTGCTGGCCACCGGCGAGCAGCAGGAGCGCGCGCGCGTTCTCGGCGCCCGCCTGCACGACGGGCTGACCGGGTTGATCGGCCAGGGCGTCGTGGCCGTGCGTGGCGCCGGCCTCTGGGCCGGCATCGACATCGACCCGACGCTGGCCCCCGGCCGGGTGGTCTGCGAGGCCCTCTTGGCCCGCGGCGTGCTCGCGAAGGACACCCACGGCTTCACCATCCGGTTGGCCCCGCCGATCGTGGTCTCCGAGGCCGACCTCGACTGGGCGGTCGAGCAATTGGCCGCCGTGCTCGCAGAGCTCGCCGCCGCGTAGCCGAGCCGCCGAGTTATCCCGCTTGTGCCGAGTTGACCCGCTGGAACGGGTCAGCTCGGCACAAACGCCGACACTCGGCGAGGTGCGACCGGCCGGGCGGCCACGACACTACACGCCGACGGATGCCGCCACCGGCTGCGCGATGCGGCCGAGGCGTGCGAGCTGGGTGACGTGGCCCGGCTCGAGCTCCTCCAGGCTGTTCACGCCGAGCAGTCGCATGGTGCGGGAGACCTGCTCGGAGAGGATCTGGACGGCCCGGTCGACGCCGGCCTCGCCGCCGGCCATCAGGCCGTAGAGGTAGGCGCGGCCGATCAGGGTGAAGCGGGCACCGAGGGCAACGGACGCGACGATGTCGGCGCCGCTCATGATGCCCGTGTCCAGGTGCACCTCGTATTCGCTGCCGACCTCGCGCACGACGTTCGGCAGCAGGTGGAACGGGATCGGGGCGCGGTCGAGCTGGCGCCCGCCGTGGTTGGAGAGGATGATGCCGTCCACGCCGAGGTCGGCGAGCGTGCGCGCATCCGCCAGGCTCTGTACGCCCTTGACGACGATCTTGCCGGGCCACTGCGCCTTGATCCAGGCCAGGTCCTCGAAGGTGACGGTGGGGTCGAACATGGTGTCGAGCAGGTCGGCGACTGTGCCGCTCCAGCGGTCGAGGCTGGCGAAGGCGAGCGGTTCGGTGGTGAGGAAGTTGATCCACCACTCCGGCCGCGGCAGTGCGTTGATGACCGTTCCGGCGGTCAGGGCCGGCGGGATCGAGAAACCGTTGCGCTTGTCGCGCAGGCGCGCGCCGGCCACGGGCACGTCCACAGTCACCAGCAGGGTGTCGTAGCCGGCCTTCGCGGCCCGGTCCACGAGCGCCATCGAGCGGTCGCGGTCCTTCCACATGTAGAGCTGGAACCAGTTGCGCCCGTGGGGGTTCGCGGCCTTGACGTCCTCGATCGACGTGGTGCCCATGGTCGACAGGGAGAAGGGAATGCCGGCCCGGGCCGCGACGTGGGCGCCCGCGATCTCACCCTCGGTCTGCATCATCCGGGTGAACCCGGTCGGGGCGATTCCGAAGGGCTGGGCCACGGGGGCGCCGAGCACGTCCCAGCCCGTCGACACGGCCGACACGTCCCGCAGGATCGACGGGTTGAACTCGATGTCCTCGAAGGCCTGGCGGGCACGGCCCAGCGACAGCTCAGCCTCGGCGGCGCCGTCGGTGTAGTCGAACGCGGCCTTGGGGGTGCGCTTCTTGGCGATGTCGCGCAGGTCGTAGATGGTGAGCGCGCCCTCGAGGCGGCGCTTCTTCGCGTTCAGTTCGGGGGTCTTGAAGTGCATCAGCGGGGCAAGGTCTTTGATCTTCGGGATGCGTCGTTGAACCATGGTCGAAGGGTCCTTTCTATCGGGCCACCGGGTGCCCGTTGGCATCCGTGTGGTCGTTGGCGAAGAGGTCGGGCAGGTGGTTGGCAAGGTGGGTTTCGGCGTAGTAACCCGCGATATGGGACTGCACGAGGCTGCGGGCGGCCGGGGGATCGCCGGCCTCGATCGCGCCGAGGATCGCGCGGTGTTCGGTGCGGAGTCGGGCGGAGGTGTCGGGCCAGGAAGTGAGGCTGGTCGCGCCCGCCCGCACATAGCCCTCGATGGCACTGCGCAGCCCCGCCATCGTGGCGGTCACGACCTGGTTGCCCGATGCGGTGGCCAGGGCCAGGTGGAACGCGGCGTCGAGGGCCAGGAATTCCCCCTCGGTCAGCGCGGGAGACTCCATGGCGCAGAGCAGCAGCTCGGGCGTCGTCAGGTCGGGGTGCAGGGAGGCGTTGGCGTCCATGGTGGAACTGGCCTGGGCGGATGCCTCCGCCAGCTCGGTCACGACCGAGGCCTCGAGCACCAGCCGGGTCTTGACCACGTCAGAGACGGGGAACCCCTGCGCCGCCACCTGCAGACGCATCAGCGCCGACATGCCGCCGCCGGGCAGGGCCACGATGATCGCACCCGCCGTGGGCCCCGACCCGGCGGACGTGCGAAGCAGCCCGAGCACTTCGAGCACCCGGATGGCCTCGCGCACGCTGGACCGTCCGACGCCCAGCTCGGCGGCGAGGGCCCGCTCGGGCGGGAGATGGTCACCCGGGCGTAGTCGCCCACTGAGGAGATCCAGCTCGATGTTCTGCAACACGACTTCCCAGGCACGGCGTTCGATGCTCATGGGCTCCTCCTCGACGTTGGGGTGGCATGCGGTGTGCCCGGCGGGGATCATGCGTCGGGCGGTGTGGTCTGACCACACGCTACACGACGCGCCCGATGCGCACCAGCGCCCGGGGCGCATCCGTCACCGGGTATACGCCGCCGGCACCTTCAGGCCGCACTCAGGCTGGTCAAGTCCGCGGTCTCGTTCACCGTCCACGGGACGACTGGGAGGCCGAGGCCGCCTAGGTTCGGGCTGGATTCGGGCTGCCCGACGCCCGGTCAGGAATCCCCGCTCGATCGGGCCCCCAGGGTCAGATCCGGGGCGATTTGCCGGGTGAGGTTCAGTGACGCCCAGTCGAAGCTCTGCAGGACTGACCGATCCGACTGCCGGGGGTGTTCGCCTGCTCAGGGAAGCCCGGCGACTGCTGGTAGCCGCAGTCCAGGGTGCGGATCTCGGCCAGGCTCAGGTCGCGCACCCGGTCGTCGGCATAGGGAAAGGCCGAGTCGCCGGGGAACGCGGGCGCGGCGTCGGCGCATTTGCTGGACGTCATCACGTCGTCGTGCCACACCACCACCTGGTTGGCACTGGACAAATGGGTGTCCAGCTCGAGTGTGCTCACACCCAACTCGGGAGACCCGGCGAAGGCGGTCAGTGATTCCTCGGTCCACTGGCCGCGGCCGCCGCGATCAGGATTGAGCACATTGCGTGGTTCCCCTGGAGTTGCGTGAACCGGCGGCAGTCCGCCTCCGGTTCTCCACGCTGCGAACCGGACGTGGCCGGGGTGGAGAGGTCGTTCCGAGCGCTGACCGGGCCTGGTCACGGCGGCGGGCTCCGTGCGAACGCAGAGGATCTCAGATGAAGAGCAGCACGATGCCGAGCACGCCGGACGCGGCACCGATGCCGAGCAGGATCAGGCCGGTCAGGCGCAGTGCCCGGCCCTCGGCCTCCGGGGTGTGGGTGCGACACCGGGAGGGGGTGCGGAGGCTGAACCAGACCGGCACGTCGTCGCCGGGCGCGAGCCCGTGCGTCTCGTGTGTGTTCGCCGGGCACTCGTGCACCTCGCCGTCACGGTCGAACCAGCGGATGACCGTTCCGGCCCGGGAGGACGCGATGACGCCATCCGTCAGTACCCAGCGACCCTTCACGCCGCGCGCGACGAGACCGGCCGCGAAGAGTGCCCCGCCGACGGCCAGGCCGATCAGAGTCAGCACCTCGCTGAGGAGGGAAACGAGCGAGAAGGTGTCCACGTTGCCCCTTCCCGGTCGTCGTAACGGTACGGGCAAAATCGTACCGTGCCCTCCGGGCCGGATGCCGCGACCCTGCCGATGCCCCCAGGTCTGGGGGCACACGGTAAGGTCAAGCAATGAGCTCGGTCGTTGAACAATCCCCCACCCGTGACGACCGAAGCTTCCTCGGACAGCCTCGCGCCCTCGCCAACGTGTTCGGCGTCGAGATGTGGGAGCGGTTTTCGTTCTACGGGATGCAGGGCATCCTGCTGCTCTATTTGTACTACTCCGCGGCCGACGGCGGCCTCGGGATCCCGCAGGCCACCGCGGCAGGAATCGTGGGGGCCTACGGCGGCGGCGTTTACCTGTCGACCATTCTGGGAGCCTGGGTGGCCGACCGCCTGGTGGGCTCGGAGCGGGTGCTCTTCTGCAGCGCCATCGTGATCGCGGTGGGGCACGTGGCACTCGCTCTCCTGCCGGGCCTCGGCGGCGTGGCGACCGGGCTCATCCTGATCGCGCTGGGCAGCGGCGGGCTCAAGGCCAACGCGACCAGCGTCGTGGGCGCGCTCTACGCCAAGGACGACCCTCGGCTCGACGCGGGCTTCTCGCTCTTCTACCTCGGCATCAACCTGGGTGCCTTCTTCGGGCCGGTCCTGACCGGCCTGCTGCAGACGACCCTCGGCTTCCACTACGGGTTCGGGCTCGCCGCCGTGGGGATGGCGATCGGCCTGGTGCAGTACTCCTTCGGCCGCAAGCGCCTGCCGGCCATCGTGCACGAGGTGCCGAACCCGCTGCCGGCGTCGCGCCACGCCGGCTACCTCTGGGCCGCGATCGCAACGACCGCCGTGATCGTGGTGCTGGTCCTGCTCGGCGTGATCACGGCATCCGGCCTGGTCACCATCGTTATCGCGCTGACCCTGATCGCCACGGTCTGCTACTTCGTGGTCATCCTGCGCAACCGTCAGATCACCGCCCTCGAGCGCAAACGCGTCTACGCGTTCATGCCGCTGTTCGTGGCCAGTGCCGCGTTCTGGTCCCTCTCCCAGCAGCAGTTCACGGTGGTGACCATCTACACCGACGAACGGCTCAACCGCGACGTGTTCGGCTGGGAGCTGCCGGTGTCGTGGGTGCAGTCGTTCAACCCGGTCTTCATCATCCTGCTCTCGGGTGCCTTCGCCGCGCTGTGGACGCGCTGGGGTTCCCGTCAGCCGTCCACCCCGGTCAAGTTCGCGTTCGGCACCGCGCTGATGGGTTCCGCGTTCCTGCTGTTCCTCCCGTTCGTCGACGGCGGCCCGAATTCGACGCCACTGCTCGCGATGATCGCGATCCTGTTCGTGCTCACGGTGGCGGAGCTTCTGATCGGACCGGTCGGCCTGGCCGTCACGACGCGGCTCGCCCCGGAACCCTTCAAGACCCAGATGGTCGCGCTGTTCTTCCTCTCGATCGCCCTGGGCACCGCGGTGTCCGGCTGGCTCGCCGAGTGGTACACATCGGTGTCGGAGACGGTCTACTTCAGCGTGATCGGCGGGGTCGCGATCGTGCTCGGGCTGTTGCTCGCACTGATCGCCCGACCGATCCTGCGGCTGATGAACGGCGTGCGCTGACCGGCATCCGTCAGCCGAGTGGATGCCAAGCGATTCGTTGTGTTGCGCCCCACAGGCTCAGAGCCGGCTGCACCGCGCGGACTCTGTTCAGCAAGGGGGGCGCGGTGTCCGGTGTTGAACCAATTCGACGGAGAATCTGAGCGAAACCTGCTTTTTCGGGCCTTATGGCAACGATTTGGGCAGAATCTCCGTCGAATTCGTTCGGGGAGAACTGCCGCCAGGCTCGTCGGGTCTCACTCCGCTAGCGCGTCGCCGTGGCCTCGACGATCGCGATTTCGCGGGTGGCGGTCTCGGCGGTGCGGCCGTCTCCGTCGTGGTGCACCCGCATTCGTGGGGTCATGCCCCGGCGGAACCGTACCCGCAGGCTGCGGTAGCGCACCATCCAGAAGAGCACCGCCCCGGCCGCGAGGAGGCCCGAGAGCGCGGCCACGCCCAGCGCCCAGCGCGGGCCGAACTGGTCGGCTACCCAGCCCACCAGGGGCGCCCCGAGTGGCGTGCCGCCGGCGAAGATCGCCATATAGAGCGCCATCACCCGGCCGCGCATGGCCGGCCGCGTCGTGGTCTGCACGTAGGCGTTCGCGGTGGTCATCAGGGTCAGCGAGGACAGGCCGACGAAGGTCAGGGAGATCGCGAAGGTCAGGTAGTTGGGCATCACCGCGGCCACAGCGCAGGACAGGCCGAACGCGAAGGATCCGACGATGACCAGACGCAGCCGCGGCCGGCCGCGACGGGCGGCCATCAGCGCGCCCGCGACGGAGCCGATGGCCATGATCGAACTGAGCAGCCCGAACTCGCTGGCACCCATGCCGAACTCGACCGTGGCCATCGTTGCCGTGAAGATCGCGAAGTTGAAGCCGAAGGTGCCCACCAGGAAGACGGTGATCAACACGACGATGATGTCTGGCCGGCGGGACACGTACCGGAAGCCAGCCATCAGCTGTCCCCGCTCGCGGGTGGCCCGCGGCTGCGGCCTCAGCTGAACGGTGCGCAGAAGAGTCATCGCGAGCACCGTCGCCGCGAACGTCGCCGAGTTGATCATGAAGACCCAGCCGGCGCCGACGGCGACCGTGAGCAGCCCCGCGGTGGCCGGTCCGATCAGCCGGGCGCCGTTGAACGATGCGGAGTTGAGGGCCACGGCGTTCGGGAGGTCGTTGTCGGAGACCAGCTCCGACACGAAGGTCTGGCGGGCGGGGGCGTCGATCGCCGCGACGATCCCGAGGCCCAGGGCGAAGAGGTAGACGTGCCACAGCTCCGCGACTCCGGTGACGGTGATCACACCGAGGCCGAGGGCGAGCAGGCCCATCAGGGTCTGCGTCAGGATGAGCAGTCTGCGCCGGTTGAACCGGTCCGCGATGAGGCCGGACCAGGGCATCAGCACGAGCTGGGGCCCGAATTGCAAAGCCATCACGATGCCCACCGCGGTGGCGTTGTAATCGGTCAGTTCGGTCAGCACGATCCAGTCCTGGGCCGTGCGCTGCATCCAGGTTCCGATGTTCGACACGAGGGCCCCCGCGAACCAGATTCGATAGTTCGGGATGCTCAGGGAGCGAAACATGTTGTTCAACTGTTGGCGAGTTCCTTCATGATGTCGACGGCCTCGGTGAGGATCCGGCGCTGGTCGGGGCTGAGCGTGACGATGCGCTGGGCGAGCCAGGCATCCCGGCGTTTGCGCGTCTCCCGCATCAGGGTGCGCCCCTGGTCGGTCACCGTGAGCACCACCTTGCGGCCGTCGTCGGCAGAGCCGGCCCGGTTCACGAGGCCAGCCTCGACCAGCGCGTTGACCGTGCGATTCATCGACGGCGGCGTGACCCGCTCGCGTTCGCTGAGCTCGCGGAGGGTGAACGGGCCATGGAAAAACAGGGTGCCGAGGGCCGAGAACTGGCTCGAGCTGAGCTCATTGTCGGCCTTCTCCTGCCGCAGGCGGCGGGCCAGCCGGCCGTTGGCCAGCCGGAAATCGTGACTCAACTCGGCTACCGTCGCACGTCGACCAGGGGAGACCTCCGGCGCAAGCACGTGAGATGTCGGTGAAGATTCCATAGCTACCCACCCTAACCACTTAGCCTCGCTAAGTATTCCCTGCTCGCAGCCTAGTTCAGGATCGACGGCAAAGAACCGGAATCCAGAGACGCGCGGGGCGAGTCCTGCCAGACTGGCCTCGTGCCTACCTACACGGATGACTTTGGCGTCTCGATCACGTATTTCACCTGGCCGGTCGATCGCCCGCGGGCAATCGTGCAGCTCGCTCACGGGGTCGGTGAGCATGCGCAGCGGTATGCGGAGCTCGCCACCCGACTGAACACGGCCGGCTACACGGTCTACGCCGACGACCACCGCGGCCACGGCCAGACCGGAGTGCACCAGTATGACGGCGACCTGTCCCGCCTCGGCCGCCTCGGCCCCGGCGGACTGCGCGCGGCAGTGGCCGGCGTACGCCAGCTGAGTGGGATCATCCGCGCCACTCACCCTGACCTGCCGCTCGTGCTGCTCGGCCACAGCTGGGGGTCCTTCATGGTCCAGATGATCGTCAACGCGCACGCCGCCGATTACGACGCGGTCGTGCTCAGCGGCACGGCCTACCGGATGCCCGGCTACCTGGACAGCGGCGACCTCAACCGCCGACACAAGCACCTCGGCGACACCGGGGTGGAGTGGCTCAGCCGCGATCCAGAGGTGGCCCGCGCTTTCATCGCCGACCCGCTCACGACCACGACCCCGCTGGCCAAGCTGTTCGGGCTGCGAGAGGCGGCGCGCCTCTTCGGCAGGCCGGGCCGCGACCTGCCGCCGGGCCTGCCGCTGCTCATCCTGGTCGGCGGTGACGACATCGTGGGCGGGGAGCGCAGCGCTCGCAGGCTGGTTCGGGCCTATTCCGGGCGGTCGGGACTTCGGGACATCCGGGTCATCACCTACCCCGGTGCCCGCCACGAGGTGTTCAACGAGACGAACCGTGAGGATGTCTTCGACGACCTGATCGGGTGGCTGGCCAAACGTTTTGCCGTGCGCGCCGATTAGGCTGGCGTCATGCACGGTGAATATAAAGTTCCAGGCGGCAAGCTCGTCGTCGTCGATCTCGATGTCGTTGACAACACGATCGTCGACTTCCGGCTGGCCGGTGATTTCTTCCTCGAGCCCGACAGTGCGCTCGGCGACATCAACGCGGCCGTGAACGGCCTGTCCGCCGACAGCGACGCGGTCAGCATCGCCGCCGCAGTGCGCGCCGCGCTCCCGGCCCATGCCACGCTGCTCGGGTTCTCGCCCGAATCGGTGGCGGTGGCCATCCGTCGCTCCCTCGCCCAGGCCAGCGGCTGGCGCGACTACGAGTGGCAGCTGATCCACACCAAGGCTGTCGCTCCCGTCATGCAGATGGCGCTTGACGAGGTGCTCGCGATCGAGGTTGGCGAGGGGCGCCGCAACCCCACGATGCGGATCTGGGAATGGACGGAGCCGGCCGTCGTCATCGGCAGCTTCCAGTCCCTAAAGAACGAGGTCGACCCGGTCCAGGCCGCCAAGCACGGCTTCACCGTCGTGCGCCGGATCAGCGGCGGCGGCGCCATGTTCATGGAAGCCGGCTCGGTCATCACCTACTCGATCTACGCACCGACCGACCTCGTTCAGGGCATGACGTTCGCTGACTCCTATGCATTCCTCGACGAGTGGGTGCTCACGGCGCTCAAATCCCTCGGCATCGACGCTTACTACCAGCCGCTGAACGACATCACGAGCCCCAAGGGCAAGATCGGCGGGGCCGCGCAGAAACGTCTCGGCAGCGGCGCCGTGCTGCACCACGTCACCATGAGCTACGACATGGACGGCGACAAGATGGTGCAGGTGCTCCGCATCGGCCGGGAGAAACTCAGCGACAAGGGCATCACGAGCGCCGCGAAGCGCGTCGACCCGCTGCGCAGCCAGACCGGCCTCAGCCGGGATGCGATCATCGACCGGATGAAGGCGACCTTCACCGGGCTCTATGGCGCCGTCGCCGGAGAGATCACCGAAGCGGAATATGCCAGGGCGACCGAGCTGGTAGAGACCAAGTTCGGCACCGAGGAGTGGATCGGGCGGGTTCCCTAGGCCACGGGGCCGTCAATACGCGGGCTACCGTCCGCGCGTGAGCAGGTCCTGGTACTCGGCGTGCAGGTCGATCCAGCGCACAACGTAGGGGCACACCGGCACGACCGTGAGCGTGGTGCGGGTGCGAACATCGTCGAGCGCCTGCTCGACGAGGATGCCCGCCAGACCTTCGCCCCGGTGCGCCGGGTCCACCTCGACGTGGGTGAACAGCACATCCTGGCCGGCGACCTCGTAGTCGGCGAAGCCCACGGTGGTGCCGGCGAGCTCGAGCGTGTACCGGGCCAGGGCCGGTTCGTGACGGAATACGACCGAGTCGGATTCCCCGGTCGTTTCCGGGGATGCTGCATCTGGTGTCATCCCCTCAGCGTAGGCTGCCTGACACAATGAAGGAATGCCGATCGCGTGGTCTCCCTCCTCCCCCAGCCGTGTCGTCCACGCGAACAACCTCGAGGTTCTGCCGCAGCTGCCCGACGCGGCCTTCACGCTGATCTACCTGGACCCGCCGTTCAACACGGGGCGCAAGCAGAACCGGCAGACCACGACGTCGGTGCGCGCACCGGCGAGCCCGGTATCCGTCGCCCTGGGTGCGGACGCCGCGGGCATCATCACCGGCTTCAAGGGCCAGCGGTATGAGCGGATCAAGGGTGACCTGCTCGGCTACGACGACCAGTTCGAGGACTATTGGGCCTTCCTCGAGCCGCGCCTGATCGAGGCCTGGCGCCTCCTGTCCGATGACGGCACCCTCTACCTGCACCTCGACTACCGCGAGGCGCACTACGCCAAGGTGTTGCTCGACGCCCTCTTCGGCCGGGACTGCTTCCTGAACGAGCTGATCTGGGCCTACGATTACGGCGCGAAGTCGAAGAACCGCTGGCCGACCAAGCACGACACGATCCTGGTCTACGTGAAGAACCCGGCCCGGTACTACTTCGACTCGACCACGGTCGACCGTGAGCCCTATATGGCGCCCGGTCTGGTCACCCCCGAGAAGGTCGCGAAGGGCAAGCTGCCGACGGATGTCTGGTGGCACACGATTGTGTCGCCCACCGGCAAGGAAAAGACCGGGTATCCCACCCAGAAGCCCGTCGGCATCCTGCGCCGTATGATCCAGGCGTCCAGCCGCGAGGGGGACTGGGTGCTCGACTTCTTCGCCGGCAGCGGCACGACGGGCGCGGTTGCCGCGGCCCTCGGCCGCCGCTTCGTGCTGGTGGACCAGAACCCCGAGTCGATCCAGGTCATGCGCACGCGCTTCGCGCTGCTGCCCGCGGTGGAGTTCCTGCCCGGCGGATTCGAGCCGGCCGTGCCCGAGCCGGCCGCGCCGGAGCCGGCCCAGCCGGCGCTGTTCGATTTCGGCGCCGACCGGCCCGGGGCGAGGCTGGGAGCATGAGGCTTCGCATTTTCACCGAACCGCAGCAGGGTGCCTCCTACGACGACATCCTCGCCGTGGCCCAGGCCACGGAGACGCTCGGCTTCGACGCGTTCTTCCGCTCCGACCACTACCTCGCGATGGGAGACACGGCTCCCGTGCTGCCGGGGCCGACGGATGCCTGGACCACCCTGGCGGGCCTCGCCCGGGAGACCCGGCGCATCCGCCTCGGCACTTTGGTCTCGTCGGTGACCTACCGTCCGCCGGGGATCCTCGCGATCCAGGTGGCGCAGGTCGACCAGATGTCGGGCGGGCGGGTCGAGCTCGGCCTCGGCACCGGCTGGTTCGAGCAGGAACACCTGGCCAACGGCATCCCGTTCCCTGCCAAACGGTTCGGCATGCTCGAGGAGCAGCTGGAGATCGTGACCGGGCTCTGGGAGACCCCGGTCGGCGACCGCTACAGCTTCGCCGGCGAGCACTACACGCTCGTCGACTCGCCCGCCCTGCCCAAGCCCGTGCAGGCCCGCATCCCGGTGATCGTGGGCGGTGGCGGCGCCAGGCGTACCCCGGCCCTGGCTGCCCGCTTCGCCACCGAGTTCAACCTGCCGTTCCCGGATTTCGCGGATGTCCCGGCCAAGTTCGCCGGCGTGCGCGCTGCATGCGCGGCCATCGGTCGCGATCCCCGTGAGCTGGTGTACTCGGCGGCGCTGATCGCCGTCGCGGGCGCGAACGAGGCAGACTTCATTCGCCGGGCCGCGGCCGTGGGCCGGGAACCGGCCGAGCTGCGGGCGCACGGCGTGGCCGGCACGGCGTCCGAGGTCGTGGACCGCCTCGGCGCCCTCGCCCACGACGGGGTCGAGTGCGTCTACCTGCAGATCATGGACCTGTCCGACCTCGGCCACTTGGACTTCATCGCCCGCGAGGTCATGCCTCAGCTGGCCTGACCGCCCTGCCCGTCCTGCCCGTCCCGCCGGTATTGCCGGTGCGCGGGTGCTGCGCCGCTACGCTGCCGGCGCGCCACGCGCGCAACGGCGCAGCACCCGCACCGGGGAAGCCGCGCGTGTCACGCCGACTCGCGTAGCACCAAACGGGTCGGCATGAGGGTGCGGTGCGGCATGCTCTCGTCGGCGGCGAGCCGGCGCAGCAGAATGTCCGCCATCGCGTAGCCCATTTCCTCGGAGGGCTGGCTCACCGTGGTCAGCGGCACCGGGCCGCTCGTCGCGGCCGGGCTGTCGTCGAACCCGACGATGGCCACGTCGCCGGGCACAGAGCGGCCGAGCTCACGCAGCACATCCACCGCCCCGGTGGCCATCAGGTCGCTCGCCACGAAGAGGCCGTCGATGTCGGGGCACCGCTCCAGCAGCCGGCGGGTGGCTGCCGCGCCACCGGCGGCCGTGAAGTCGGCGAGTTCGACGGCATCCGCGGGCAGCCCGGCCCGCTCCAGCGTGCGCTCGAACCCGGTGAGGCGGTCGATGCCGGCCGGCATGTCCACCGCGCCGGCGATCGAGCCGATGCGGCGGCGCCCGATGTCGACGAGGTGCTGGGTGCCCGTCTCGGCGCCCGCCGCGTTGTCGACGTCAACGAAGTAGGCGGCGAGGTTGTCCGCGTTCGACGGCCGGCCGCCGAAGACCACCGGCATGGTCTTGTCGAGTTCGGCCACGAAGTCGTCGCCGGTGTGGTGCGAGATGATGAGCGCCCCGTCGACGTTGCCCGAGCGCAGGTAGCGCAGAGTCTTGTGCCGTGGGTCGCTCGACGCAACGAGCAGGTTGAGCGTGTAATCACTTTGGTCGAGTCGGCGGGTGATGCCCTGCACGACCGCGGCGAAGTAGGGGTCACCGAAGAACCGGGTCATATCCTCAGGCACGACCAGGGCCACGGCCTCGGTCTGCCGGCTCGCGAGCGAGCGGGCCGCCCGGTTCGGAACATAGTTGAGCTGGTTGATGGCCTCCGTCACCGAGGCGACGATCTCTGGGCTGACCCTGGTAGACCCGTTCACGACCCGGCTCACGGTGGCCCGGGAAACCCCGGCCACCTCGGCCACCATTTCCAGGGTGGGCTGCGAAGGACGGACCTGGCGCACACTCGTTATCATGACGCCATTATATTTTGCCCGCATCCCTCGCGGTTCCGGTTCAGGAGAGGGCGCGGTTGCGGATGATCTCGGCGTAAGAACGTCCGCTGTCCTTGACGGTGCGCTCCTGGGTCTCGTAATCGACCCGCACGATGCCGAAGCGCTTCTCGTAGCCCCAGGCCCACTCGTAGTTGTCCATCAGCGACCAGTAGAAGTAGCCCTTGACGTCGACTCCCTCATCGATCGCGTCGAGGATGGCGCCCAGGTGGTCGGTCAGGAATACGGTGCGCCGGGCATCCGGAACACTGCCGTCCGCGGCGACGACGTCGTCGAACGCCGCGCCGTTCTCGGTGACGTAGAGGCTCGTGCCGGTCGGGGCGGCGTAGTCGGTGTTCACGCGAACGAGCAGTTCGCGTAGCCCGTCGGGCTGCACCTCCCACTCCATGGCGGTCAGCGGCAGCCCCTGCGGGTGGTCGTAGACGCCGTCGGCCGCCGGGAACGGCGACCGGGTGGGGCGGTCGGTCGGGGCCTGGGCGAGCAACGGATGTTCGGCCGGGCGATCACTGACCAGGTCGCCGTGGTAATAGTTCACGCCGAGGGTGTCGATCGGCTGGTTGATCTGGGCCAGGTCTCCCTCGTGGATGAAATCGGTCAGCCCGTACTCGGCCACGTCCTGGAGCACATCCTCCGGGTAGAAGCCGCGGAAGACCGGGTCGAGGAAGATCCGGTTGAACTGCCCGTCGATGCGGCGCGCGGCATCCACGTCGCCCGCATGCGTCGGATCGACCGGCTTGGCGACGGTGAGGTTGAGCGTGATGCCGAGCTCGAGCTTCGAGTCGCGTTCGCGCAGCGCCTCGACGGCGAGGCCGTGCCCCAGGAGCAGGTGGTGTGCGGCGGCCAGGCCGTCCCGGGGGCTCTGGCGCCCGGGCGCGTGGGCGCCGGCGGTGTAGCTGAGGAAGGAGGAGCACCACGGCTCGTTGAGAGTGGTCCACACGCCCACGCGGTCGCCGAGGGTGTCGTGCACGGTGAGGGCGTAGTCCCGGAAGCGTGCGGCGGTGTCGCGGTTGGTCCAGCCACCCTTCTCCTCGAGGGCCTGCGGCAGGTCCCAGTGGTAGAGGGTCAGCCACGGCTTGATGCCGGCGCCGAGGAGCTCGTCGACCAGGCGGGAGTAGAAGTCCACGCCCTTCGGGTTGACCGGCCCGCCGTCGGGACGCACCCGGGCCCAGGAGGTGGAGAAGCGGTAGGTCTGCAGCCCCAGGTCCTTCATCAGGGCGACGTCGCCCTGATAGCGGTGGTAGTGGTCGCAGGCGACGTCGCCGTTGTCGGCCTTGAGGACAGCACCCGGCACGCGGCTGAACGTGTCCCAGATGGAATCCGTGCGGCCGTCCTCATGGGCGGCGCCCTCGATCTGGTAGGCGGCCGTCGCCGCCCCGAAGAGGAACTCGGGCGGGAAGGAACGAACGTGTGAGGTCATACCCATATTCTCGGTGATTGTTTCGAGTGTTCCGAACGAGGTCATCCCTTGACCGCGCCCTGCATGATTCCGGCCACGAGCTGCTTACCCAGGAAGATGAAGACCAGGATCAGCGGGATGATCGAGAGCACCACGCCGGCCAGCACGAGCGAGTAGTCGACGTAGAAGGCGGCCTGCAGCTGCTGCAGTGCAACCGGGAGGGTCGGGTTGCCGGGGCCGAGCACGATGAACGGCCAGAAGAAGTTGGTCCAGGTGCCGATGAACGTGAACAGGGCGAGCATCGCCGCGGCCGGGCGGGCGGCCGGGAGACCGATGTGCCAGAAGCTGCGGATCATCGACGCTCCGTCCATGCGCACCGCCTCGATCAGCTCGTCGGGCAGTGCGTCGCGCAGGTACTGGGTCATCCAGAACACGCCGAACGCGGTCACCATGGCGGGCGCGATGACGGCCCAGAGGCTGCCGGTCCAGCCGAGCCTCGACATGACGATGAACAGGGGCACGACGCCGAGCTGGGTCGGCACGGCCATGGTCGCGATCACGAAGATGAGCAGACCTTCCCGGCCGCGGAACTTCAGCTTGGCGAAGGCGTAGCCGGCGAGCGTCGAGAACATCACGACGCTGAGCGACACCACGGACGACACGATGATGCTGTTGCCGAGCGCCGTCCAGAACGGGATGCTGTCGATGACCGTGGCCGCGTTGGCGATGAAGTTACCGCCCGGGATCCACATCATCCCGTTCTGGTTCAGCGCGGAGGCATCCTGGCTGCCGATCAGGAACGACCACCAGATCGGGAAGGCCGAGCCGAGGATAACCGCGATCAGGATGCCGTAGACCCAGAGGGACGGCCGACGGTCGTGCCCGCCGATGATGGTCTTGCTCATGAGATGCCTTTCGCGCGGACGCGCAGCTTGCGGTCGCCGGTGCCCGCGATGCGACGGGTGATGAGGAAGTTGATGACAGCGATGAGGATGATGATCAGGAACAGGAGCCAGGCCACGGCGGACGCCCGGCCGAAGTTGCGCTGGTTCCAGCCGAGTTCGTAGATGTACAGGGTGAGCGTCTGCCACTGGCGACTGGCTCCGCCCTGGCCGACGTTGTCGAACATGCGTGCCTCGTCGAAGATCTGCAGCCCGCCGATCGTCGAGGTCAGGATGACGAAGATGATGATCGGTCGCAGCAGCGGCAGGGTGATCGACCCGAAGGTGCGCCAGCGGTTGGCGCCGTCGATGATGGCGGCCTCGTAGTAATCGCGCGGGACGGCCTGCATGGCGGCGAGGAAGATAAGGGCGTTGTAACCGGTCCAGCGGAAGTTCACCATTGTGGCGATGGCGAGGTGGCTGGGGATCACGTCGACGTGCCAGCGCACGGGCTCGAGGCCCAGGCTCATGATCGCGCTGTTGATCAAGCCGAACTTGTCGCCGAAGAGGTCGTTGAAGATGAGTGCGACGGCGACCGGGGCCACGACGTAGGGAAGGAGCACGCCCATGCGCCAGAAGGTCTTTCCGCGCAGGTTGAAGTCGAGCACGGCGGCGATGCCGAGCGCGACGATGATCTGGGGGATGCTCGAGAGCAGGAAGATGCTGAAGGTGTTGCGCAGGGAGTTCCAGAAGTATCCCTGGCTCAGCACCGTGACGAAGTTCTCCAGGCCGACGAAGTCGCCCTGGCCGCCGATGAGGTTCCAGTCGTGCACCGACACCCACGCCGTGTACAGCAGCGGGAAGAGGCCCATGACGGCGAAGACGAGGAAGAAGGGGGAGATGTAGAGGTAGGGCGAGAAGCGCACATCCCAGCGGCTCAGTGTGTGGCTGAGGGCGATGCGGCGGATGCTGCGGGCATTCACCTCGACAGCGGCAACGGTAGTCATGAAAGTCCTTCGGTGGTTGAGCTTGGCGAGGCCCGGGTGAGCCGGTCGAGACCGGGGTCGGGCCGGCCGGGACCAGGTGGTCTCGACAGGCCCGACCGGCGGGATGGTGCTGGTTAGCCGAGCGACTCGACGTCGGTGACCCACTGAGCCCACGACTCGTCAGCCGTCATGGTGCCGTCTTCGACGCGGGTGAGCGCCTGCTGCATGGCGTCGTTGATCGCGAAGTAGAACTCGCCCTTGTACGGGGTCACGTCCACAGCGGCGGCGCGGTTGGCAAGGATCTCACCGGTCGGCGCGTTGTTGAAGAACTCGTTCGTGGCGCCGAGGAGTTCGTCGCTCTCGAGGGCTTCGAGCTGGCTCGGAAACGTGCCCTTGGACGCGAACGCCTTGAGCTGCTGCTCCGGGGCGGTCAGCCAGGAAGCGAGCTTCTGGGCCTCGGCCTGGTTCTTGGATTGCTCGGGAACGGTCAGGTACGAGCCGCCCCAGTTGCCGCCGCCGCCGGGGAACGTGTCGGCGATGTCCCAGCCGGCGACGCCTTCAGCGTTGCCGGAGATCACGCCGAGCATCCAGCCCGGGCAGAGCATCGTGGCGAAGCCGTCGTTCTGGAAGCTGGCGGTCCAGTCGTCGCTCCACTGTCCGAGGTGCGCGGACAGCGTGCTGCTGGCCTCGAGCACGCTCGTGTAGGCCTTCTTCACCTCCGGGTTCCCGGTGGCGATGATGGTGCCGTCTTCTTCTTCATAGGCGTTGGGGATCTGGTTGACGACGCCCTGCCAGGTGGCTCCGGCAGAGTCGAACCACGGCACGTTCGTGCCGGCAGCAGCGAACTTCTCACCGGCTGCGTAGTAGCTCTCCCAGCTGGTGCCGAGGAGTGCGGCAACCTCGGCGCGGTCGGTCGGAAGACCGGCGGCGGCGAACAGGTCGGAGCGGTAGCAGACGGCTTCCGGACCGATGTCGGTGCCGTAGGCGATCAGGCGGCCGTCGGCATCCGTCGCGGCCTCGGTCTTCCAGTCGAGCCAGCGCTCGTCGACGTCGTCAGAGGCGAGGTCAATGAACTGGTCGGAGTATTGGAGCAGTTCCGGCAGCCAGTCGACCTCGATGGCCTCGATGTCGCTCAGGCCGCTGCCTGCGGCGAGACGGGTCGTGAGGTTGTCGCGGGCCTCGTTGGAGGTGGCGGCCTTCTTGTGCGTGATGGTGACGTTCGGGTTGGCCTTCTCGTACTCGGCGAACAGGTCGTCATAGCCGAATTCGTTGAACGTCGCGACGGTCAGTTTGACGTTTTCGTCGGTCGACTGCTCTCCGCCGGCGTTCGCTGAACAACCGGATAGAACCAGTGCGAAGGATGCTGCTCCGGCGACTGTTACTGCAAGTGTGGTGCGCGGGAAACGCTTCACGGTCACTCCCTTGTGTGCGTGCTGATGGGTGGATGCAAGGTCGCTCTCATTGTGCCGTGAGAGCGCTCTCACGTGGTGGTGCTTACGTTAGTGCGCGCATCGATGGTTTGTCAAGAGAGCGCTCTCTCCTGGCTCGGCGGTCAGAGTCCGTCTTGGTCCGGTACGGTCACCGTGAGGGAGCGCACCCGGCCGTCGCGGCGGAAGACGCTCGCGCTCACGTCGGCGTCGAGCGTGCCGCCGGGACCGGGCACCTGGGCGCCGTCGGCGAGGTGTGCGACCATCTCGAGCGGGCCGCCGCGGTGGAACACGACCGGGACCTGACAGAACGTGAACGCGAGCGTGTCCGCGGGTAGCTCGACGCTGTGCTGCTCGCCGAGAACATCCCGGTAGGCGAACGTGCCGGGAGCCGTGGTCCACTCGCCGGCCCGCAGCAGGGTGGGCCGCAAACGGATGCGACCGTCTTCGACCCGCAGGCCGAGCTCGCCCAGGCGGGTGAGCACCTCCTCTTTGACCTGCCCGGTCATCCCCGGCTGCCGGGCGCCCTGGCCGGCGGGCGTGTGCGAGTAAGGATCGGTGGGGAACGCACCGTAGGTGAGCGGATCCTTGCGGTAGCCGATGCCGGCACGCACGTCCTCGTACGCCGCCATCAGCCCCTGGATCGAAGTTTCATCCGCCTGCTCGGCGACGGCCCGGTCGAGTGTCTCCTGCACCGCGAGCAGCAGCTTCGCGACCATGTGCCAGTAGATGCTGCCGAGGCCCTCGTAGGCGAAGAACGAGCCGGAGCGCCCGGTGAATTCCGCATGCCGGAAGACTTCCTCGAAGATGGTGAGCAGTTCGGCCCGGTCCTGTTCCACGGCGCCCTGCAGCGTCGGGTCGACGCTGAGCCGGTCGAGCGCCTCCGAAACGCCCCTGGCGTTTCGGATGTGGGCGGCGAAGTGCAGGTCGCCCTGAACATCCCGCACAACAATGCTGCGGTCGCCGGCAGCGATGAGGCGCAGGGCGAGAGGGCAGTCGGCGGCCCGTGCCGCACTGAAGGTGTTGCGGGCGAGAAAGGACGAAAGGTCCTTGTCGGGATAGAGGATGTAGCTGTGCTGGTCGGCGCGGTACAGCCGGCTCGTGCGCAGGGCACCGAGCAGGTCCAGCGTCTCTTCCGGGCCGAGCAGGCCGGAGGAAAGGATGGCGACCTGGCCCTCGAGCATCTCCGCGAGCCGTCGCACATCGGCCCCATTGTCTCCGAACTCCAGCACGTTGTAGGAGTGCACGAGCCCGTCGTCCCGCCGGTTGGCATGCAGGCCGGACTCGATGAAGCGCCGAGCCAGATCGAGCAGCTCGGCGACGTCTCCCGCGGCGACCGCCGACCGCTCCCCACCGAACCCGGCGTAGACCCGCTCGCGATAGGCGGTCCCTGCCTCGCCCAGGCCGTCCATCACGGCCCGGCGGCGAGTGGAATCGAACCCGACGGCCAGGCCGTCCGCATGCTCGAAGAGCACGTCGCGCACCGCGGTGAGCAGTCCGGCGAGCTCGCTCGAGAGCTCGACGTCGACCGTCAGGAGGTCCTGCACGAAGACGAGGTAGCGGCGCAGATAGGCGAGGGTGACCACCGACAGGCCACGGCCGACGAGCGCGTTGTTGGCGTCGTTCCATTCCGGGCGCTGGGTCGTCATCCAGATGCCGCCGTCCGGCACCAGATTGACGAGCTTGGCCAGCAGGAGCAGCAGCACCTTCTCGGCCAGCGTTACCCGCACGAGGTCGCCGTCGGCACCGTGCACGAGCCGACCGTCCGAGCCCTCCTCGGCGACCCGCCGCGTGATCGTGCGCTGCCGCTCGTCGTCGAAGGTGATGGTGTTGTACGGGTCCGTGAGGATGTCCGCATAGGCGGCGATCCGGTACGGCACGTCGGCGTGGGTGAAGGCCGCCCGGTTGATGAGCGCGTCGAGGCGCCCCGGGTGGAAGCGGCGGGAGGTCTCGAGCAACTTGAGCAGGTAGATGATCTGGTGGTCGCTCCAGTAACCGATGTTGGCCCAGGGGTCTTCGGGCTCGGGGACCTCCCAGTCGATGCCCTCGCGAGAGATCCGGTACGGGTTGTAGCCGTCGGCGGTCGTGGCGTCAAGGAAAATCGTGACCATCGACTCCACGTATTCGGGGAATGACCAGGCCAGCGCCTCCCAGTTCTGGAAGATGTCCCGCCAGTTGCCTTGGTATTCCAGGCGACGGATGCCACTCTCGTCTTTCAGAACGATCCGGAACTGATTCCACGGCCGGCTCGGATCGCCGTGCCGGCGGCTGAACGTGAGCGGCAGGTATTCCGTGGCGAGGCGCCACAGGTCTACGTCGCCGTGCTCCTGGGCGATGGCGATGAGTTCGTCGGCGCGCAGCCGCTCGGGCAGCGCCGCCAGCACGCCGGCGCAGCGCTGGGCGGTCGACTGACTCCGCTGAATGATGAACGCCCGCACGTCGCTCAACTCCACCGTGTAGCCCTCGGCGGGAACGCCGCCGCGCATCGTGTTGAAAAGCACGTTGGCGGTGTGGTGGATGGTCGCGAGCTCGTCGCCGCTGTGCTGGGCGGCGTCGGTGGCCGCGAGGATCGTCTCCAGGTCGGACCGGGTGCCGACGATGTCGGCCGCGAGCTCCTCGGCGAGCCCGGCGGGATCTCGCAGCTTCTCGCGCAGGGCGACGACATCGGCCGCGTCCTGGTTGACGTCGGCGACGATCTGCCAGCGCTGCGTGCTTCCGGGGGCCAGCGTGATCCGCGCGTGCACGAGGTAAGCGCCGCGCTGGCCGCGGACATCCGTCTCGGCGGTGATGCCCCGGCCCCGGGCGAAGGCAGCCACCTGGCTGATCGAGAGCAGGTGCTCGGCGTTGCCTAGCCCTACCTGCCAGGCCACGTTGGCCTGCAGCGACTCGCTGGGCTCAGCGAGGTCGGAGAGCGTCGCGTTCAGCGTCAGCAGCCCGAGGCCCGTAGAAGAGTCGAGTTCGGCCCGCTTGTAGGCGTCCAGCAGCACGCTCAGCTCGTTCTGCGTCTTCTTGAGGGCTCCGGCGGGAAGGATGTTCGCCAGGCCGTCGAGGAGGTCGACGTCGAGCGTTTCGCCGAGCTGCTCGCCGGTGAGCTTCTGGTCGGTGAGCGAGGTCAGGGCGCAGCTGCGCACGACGCCGAAGCGGGCACTCGTCTGCCAGGTCACGCGCAGGCGCAGGCCGAGATCCGGGCGGGTCTCCTCGAAGACCAGGGTCGTGCCGAGGGCGTCCTTGTACAGCGTGCGCTGCACGGCCTGATCGCCGGGACGCACCTCCGCGAACGGCTGCCAGTGAATCCCGGTCCCGTCGGGGCGTCGAACGAGCAGCACGCTGAGCCCACCGGTTCGGCCGCCGCTCTCGGTGACCTTGTCGTCGGTGTAATACGGGAACAGGGCCCGATCGGCGTCGACCCGTCCTGCCGTCAGGCCGCCCGTGCTCGAGATGAAGAGCCAGACGTTGCTCGCGCCGACGAGGGTCATGAAGAACGGCGGCATCTGGTCGTAGGCCTCGATCCGGTAGAACCGGCGCCCGTCCAGATCGACCGGTCCGCCCCGGACGGTGCCCTCCGCAGGGTCAGTGCCATCTGCGGGGTCGAACGGGATCTCGCCCCGGCCGGTGGGCTGAATGATGGTCTCGAGGGGCATGCGATCCTCCATTGGATTCACTCCGGCGGATGTTCCGGCCGGCGAAGGCTCCACCATCTCACTGATGAGAGCGCTCTCACAGACTGCCAGACATCTATCGCGCATTCAAGCGCCGGCCCCCCGCGGTGTTGTGCGGAGGGCCGGCGCTGGGTCGGCTGAAGGTGCACCGGGTCGACCGGCGGGGGCCCGCCTGGCGGCCGAAGCCTTAGGCGAACGCGGCTACGGCGACAGCGACGGGTTCGTCGCCGGAGACCAGGTGCAGCACCCGGCGCTCGGCGGCGCCGGTCTCGATGAGTGCGGCCAGCACGGCCGCGACGTCCGCGCGGGGCACAGTCGCGCGATCTTCCGGCAGGCCGGGGCCGGCCGGGTTCAGGCGCACCAGTCCGGTTCCTGCGTCGTCGACGAGGCCGCCGGGGCGAACGATCGTCCAAGCCAGGGGCCGAGCGATCAGGTCTTCCTCGGCCGCCAGTTTGGCCTGCAGGTAGCCCAGGAAGTCCGCCGGTACATCCGCCGGGGTCTGACCGTCCCGCACCTTCTCGGTGCCGGTCGACGAGATCTGGATGAAGCGCGCCACGCCGGCGGACTCAGCCGCGTCGGCCAGTCGCACGGAGCCGCCGAAGTCGACGGCCTGACGGCGCTCCTCGCTGCCGTCGGCTCCGGCGCCCGCGGCGAACACCGCGACGTCGGCACCGGCCAAGAGGTGCGCCGCCTCGGCCGATGAGGTTTTTTCGAGGTCGAACACCACCGGAACGGCTCCGTCAGCGACGAGGTCCGCCCTCTGTTCCTCCGTGCGGATCAGCCCGAGGACCTCGTGGCCGTTCTTCGTGAGCTCCCGCGTGAGCTGCCGGGCGATTTTTCCATGTCCACCTGCAATAACAATGCGCATTACCAATACAACGCCCCGACGGCCCCCACAATTCCCCAACGCCCGGACCGGGCCATCCGTGACTGCGCGCCCTGTGCGCATTCGACGGAGATTTTGCCACAAAGTGACGATTTGAGGCCTAAATGGGGCGGTAGGAGCAAAATCTCCGTCGAATTCGTTCGGGTGCTAGCGGGGCTGGGTGCGGGCCTCGCGCTCGAACTCGTCGACGTCGATCCCCGGCTCGACCAGGGCGCCCATCCTGTCGGCGGCCCGCTGCGCGTCCCGGGTCAGCTCGGCCTGCGCGGTCAGCTCGGCCGCGTTCTCGTCCGCGGCCTCCTGCAGGGCGGAGGTGTTGCGCAGCGGCGGCGCCGTGAGGAAGAAGCTCAGTACGAATGCGACCAGCACGACGGCCAGGCTCACCCAGAAGACGGTGACGGATGCGTCGTTGAAGCCGACGAGGAACGGCTCTGCGAGCCGCGGGTCGGCCGTGTTGAGGAACGAGGTGTCGCCGTCGAGGGCGCCGCCCACGCTGCCCGGGTTGGCCAACAGGGCCAGGATGCCGGTGTTCGCCGGGTCGGCCTGCACGGCCGGGTCCGTTGCAGCGTCCCTGACCCCGGAGACGATGGTCGGGTTGTCGAAGGCCGCGCCGATCGTGTCGGGGATGCGGGTGAACAGCACCGAAAAGAGCACGGCGGTGCCGAGCGTGCCGCCGATCTGGCGGAAAAACGTCGCGGCGGATGTGGCCACGCCGATATCCCGAGGGCCGACCGAATTCTGGCTGGCGATGGTGAGCGTCTGCATCAGCTGGCCGAGGCCGAGGCCGATCAGGAGCATCCCGGCCATCATGAATCCGACCGGCTTGTCGGCGGTGGCGAATGTGAAGAGCAGGAAGCCTGCCGACATGAAGGCAGTGCCGATGGTGGGGAAAACCTTGTAGCGGCCGGTACGGGCGATCAGCTGGCCGCTCACAATGGAGGAGATCATCAGGCCCGCGATCATCGGCAGCATCAGGAACCCGCTCTCCGTCGGGGTGGCCCCGTTCACGAGCTGCAGGTAGAGCGGCACCGTCATCATGGCGCCGAACATGCCGAAGCCGACGAAGACGCCCAGGATGGTCGCCATCCTGAACGTGGACGAACGGAACAGTTTCAGCGGGATGAGCGCGTCGTCGCCCATCAGCCGCTCGGCGAGGATGAAGGCCGCGATGCTGAAGAGTCCGATCACGTAGCAGGCGATCGAGGGGATCGAACCCCAGCCCCAGGTGCGGCCCTGCTCGGCCACGAGCAGCAGCGGCGCGGCTGCAAGGATCACGGTCACCGCTCCCCACCAGTCGATGCGAACGGGCCGGGCGAAGTGGGGAACGTGTAGAAACTTCAGCACGATTGCGAGGGCGATGATGCCGATCGGGAGGTTGATCAGGAAGACCCACCGCCAGCCCGTGATTCCGAGGATCGTGTCCGAGCCCGACAGGACGCCGCCGATGAGCGGGCCGATCACGCTGGAGACCCCGAAGACGGCCAGGAAGTACCCCTGGTATTTCGCCCGCTCCCGGGGTGCCAGCATGTCGCCCATGATCGTCAGGGGGAGAGCCATCAGGCCGCCGGCGCCGAGCCCCTGGATGGCCCGGAAGATCGCGAGCTCGTACATCGAGTTCGCCAGGCCGGCCAGGAGCGAGCCGATGAGGAAGATCGTGATCGCGATCAGGAACAGCGGGCGGCGCCCGAAAATGTCGCTGAGTTTGCCGTAGATCGGCGTGCTGATGCACGACACGATCAGGTAGGCGGTCGTCACCCAGGCCTGCAGCGCCATGCCGTCGAGGTCGTCGGCGATGGTGCGCATCGATGTTCCGACAATGGTCTGATCGAGGGCGGAGAGGAACATTCCGGCCATCAGTCCGAAGATGACGAAGAGAATCTGCCGGTGGGACATCAGCGGCGGGGCGGCGAGAGCGGGAGAAGTTTGCATTGTGCGCAAAGTTACACGATGGGCAAACAATCTTCAAGCGCCTGCGGGCCGTCGGAGGCTGGGGGAACCCGCTCCGGTCTAGGCTCAGCATCGTGTGGGCAGATCGGGCAGTGGGGGTCGCGCATCCGTTACGGCGGAGGCGTATCGTCGTGCTGTCCATCGTCATCTCTGTACTCGCCGCCGGTGCGGTGGCGGCCGGAGCCCTGACCGGGGAAACCGCGCCGCCCGTCGTCGGTTCCGCCGTCGCTCCGACGCTGATTGCCCGTGTCGAACCGAGCGCCACCCCCACCCCGCCTCGTTCCGCCCCGACAGGTTCCCCGGAGCCGGCCGTGATGCCTACCTTTGACCGTTCCGCGCGCTCACTCGACGACCCGGCCAGCCTCTGGGTCGTCGTTGACAAGACCCGCCCGCTGAACCCCACCGACTACGCCCCGACCGACCTTGTCGACGTCCCGGTGGCTCACGTCTGGAGCCCGCAACTTCGCCGGGAGGCGTCGGACGCAACCGTGGCCCTGTTCTCCGCGTTCGAGGCGGAGACCGGGCTGAAGCTGCAGTCCCACAGCGCCTACCGGAGCTTCGCGGCCCAGGTGATGGTCTACGACGCGGATGTCGCCGCGAACGGACAGGCGTTCGCCGACACCAGCACGGCCCGGCCGGGAAACAGCGAGCACCAGACCGGCCTGGCCATCGACATCAGCGCACTGCCCCGGATCTGTTCGCTGGATGCCTGCTTCGGCGACACCCCACAGGGGCAGTGGCTTGCCGGGAATGCCTGGCGTTTCGGGTTCCTGCTGCGCTACCCGGCCGATAAGGTGGCCATCACCGGCTACGGCTACGAGCCCTGGCACTTCCGCTACATCGGAACGGAACTGGCCACGGAGATGCACGCCACCGGAACCGCTACCCTCGAGGAGTTCTTCGGGCTCCCGGCGGCTCCCGGCTACCACTGATCTCGTTCCCCAATCCCGTTTCCTGATCGGCGCAGGGCCGGTGTGTCGTCCACCCGGGCATTTCCCGGATAAGTGTGATTATCTGGGAACCGTCCCCCGAACAGGGCGTGTCTGCCACACACCCCGGTGGCACCTCGAACGAAGAGAGAAATCTGTGGTTCTGACCCGACGTTTCCGCATCGTCGCTGCCGTACTCGTTCTGGGCGGCCTCGTGGCCGGAACGGCCGCCGTGGCCGGGATGACTGGGGATGAACCCGTCGTCTCGGCGACTCCGACCCCGGCTGCTGACTCCACGCAAACGGCGCCGAAGGCCGATGCGGCCGCGTCTGACGCGACGGCCACAGATCGGGTCGCCCCCGCGGAGGCCGCAGAGCCGGTTCCCATCGACGCCCAGGTGCAGGCGCAGGTGAGTTACATGCTCGCCCACTGGACCGACTACAACACGGATGGCTACGGCGTCATCACCGACAACGACTGCGTCAATTTCACCAGCCAATCCCTGATTGAGCGGGGCTGGACCATGGACGACCAGTGGTACGCAGAGGGAATCGGCTCCGACTTCGACACCTCGTCACCGTGGATCAGCTCAACCGCGTTCCGGGACTACGTCGTGCAGTCCGGCCGCGCCACCGCCCTGACGGATGACCAGCGCGACCAGGTCAAGCTCGGCGACGTCGCCCAGTTCGACTGGGACAACTCCGGGGACCGCGACCACACCGGGGTCGTCACCCGGATCGAGGGGTCGGGCGACGACATCCAGATCTACTATGCCGGCCACACCGACGACACCGACTTCCGGTCGGTTGACTACGCGATCACCGAGAAGCACCCGGGCGCCACGGCGTACTACTGGAGCATTCCCTAAGTACCGAAGCACTCCCTACCGCTGATCTCCGGTCCCGACAGGCTCGACCGCCGCGGTGGTCAAGCCGGTCCGGATCAGACGCGTCAGGCGATGGCGCCGTCGACGATGGCCTTGGCCTCGATCTGCACCTGCTTCAGGTGTTCCGGGCCAGTGAAGGACTCGGCGTAGATCTTGTAAACGTCCTCGGTGCCACTCGGCCGGGCCGCGAACCAGGCGTTCTCGGTGACGACCTTGACGCCGCCGATTGCCGCACCGTTGCCGGGAGCGTGACTCAGCTTGGCGATGATCTTCTCGCCGGCGAGTTCGGTGGCAGTGATGGCGGCTCCGTCGAGCTTGGACAGCTGCGCCTTCTGGGCGGGCGTCGCGGCCGCGTCCACGCGAGCGTAGGCCGGGTCGCCGAAGTGCTCGGCCAGCTCGGCGTAGCGTTGGCTGGGCGTCTTGCCGGTCACGGCGAGAATCTCCGAGGCGAGCAGGGCCAGCAGGATGCCGTCTTTATCGGTGGTCCAGACGGTTCCGTCGAAGCGCACGAAGCTGGCGCCGGCGCTCTCCTCGCCGCCGAAGGCGACCGAGCCGTCGATCAGGCCCGGAACGAACCACTTGAATCCGACCGGCACCTCCCAGAGGTCGCGGCCGAGGAAACCCGCGACGCGGTCGATCATGGTGGAGGAGACGAGCGTCTTGCCGATCGCGGCATCCGCCCGCCAGCCTTCGCGGTGGCTGTACAGGTAGTCGATGGCCACGGCCAGGAAGTGGTTCGGGTTCATCAGCCCGCCGTCGGGGGTGACGATACCGTGCCGGTCGGCGTCGGCGTCGTTGCCGGTGACGATGTCGAACTCGTCCTTGTGGGCGGCGACGGATGCCATCACGGACGGGCTCGACGGATCCATCCGGATCTTGCCGTCCCAGTCCAGGGTCATGAAGCGCCAGGTGGGGTCGACGTGGGGGTTGATCACGGTCAGGTTGAGCTCGTAGCGGTCGCGAATCGCACCCCAGTAGCCCACGCTCGCGCCGCCGAGCGGGTCGGCTCCGATACGAATGCCGCTGGCCTTGATGGCGGCCATGTCGATGATGTTCTCAAGGTCATTCACGTACCCACCGCGGAAGTCGTAGGTCTCGACCGCGCTGGGCTCGCTCTTTTTGACATCATTGAGCCCGGCGGCGATGAGTTCGTTGGCCCGGGCGGCGATCCACGAGGTGGCGTCGCTGTCGGCCGGTCCGCCGTGCGGTGGGTTGTATTTGAAGCCGCCGTCGGAGGGCGGGTTGTGGCTCGGGGTGACCACGATCCCATCGGCCTCGTCGCTGTTCCCGGCCCGGTTGTAGGCCAGGATCGCGTGCGAGAGGGCCGGAGTAGGCACATAGTCGTCGAACTCGTCGACCAGCACGCGCACGCCGTTCGCGACGAGCACTTCGAGGGCGGTCGTATAGGCTGGCGCGCTCAGGGCGTGCGGGTCGGTGCCGATGAAGAGCGGCCCGGTGATGCCCTGCATGGCGCGGAATTCAACGATCGCCTGCGTGGTCGCGATGATGTGGTCTTCATTGAAGGCCGTGTTGAGGGAGCTCCCTCGGTGACCGGAGGTGCCGAAGGCCACTCGCTGGCCTGGCACCGTGACATCCGGTTTCAGGTCGTAGTACGCCTTCACCAGCGCTTCGACATCGACAAGGTCAGATTCCAGGGCCGCTGTGCCCGCGCGTTCGTTCATGGTGTCCAGTCTTGCACTGCAACTAGGCTGATCTGCATGTCCGAGTCGCGCAATGTCAGCTACAGCTTCCTTGGGCCGACGGGCACCTTCACCGAGGCAGCCCTCACCCAGGTCGTCGAAGCCCAGGGCAAGCCGTGGCGGGCCGTGAACAATGTCGGCGAGGCGTTCGACGACGTCGTGTCCGGCCGCAGTGTGGCCGCGATGATCGCGATCGAGAACTCCGTCGACGGTGGCGTGTCCGCCACGCAGGATGCCCTCGCGAGCGTGCCCGACCTGCGCATCATCGGCGAGTACCTGGTTCCGGTGAACTTCGTCCTGGTGGCTCGCCCGGGCACCGCGCTGGCCGATGTGAAGATCGTCAACGCGCATCCGGTCGCCTATGCGCAGTGCCGCCGCTGGCTGGAATCCAATCTGCCGCACCACGGCCACCTTCCGGCGTCGAGCAACGTGGCCGCCGCCGCGTCGCTGGTCGAATCAGGGCAGGCGGATGCTGCCATCGCCCCGCCCGGCATCGAGAAGCACCACGATGTGGTCGTGCTCGCCCGCAGTATCGGCGACAACGCCAACGCGGTCACCCGCTTCGTGCTCGTCAGCCGAACCACCACCGTGCCGCCCCGCACTGGCGCCGACAAGACCAGCCTGATCGTGGAGCTGCCCGAAGACCGCTCAGGCGCCCTGCTCGAGATGCTCGAGCAGTTCGCCACCCGGGGCGTCAACCTCAGCCTGATCCAGTCGCGCCCCATCGGCGACGCCCTGGGGCGCTACCGGTTCGTGATCGATGCCGACGGTCATATCCACGACGAACGCGTGGCCGACGCGCTGCTCGGCCTGCGCCGGTTCAGCCCCCAGGTGATCTTCCTCGGCTCGTACCCGCGGGCCGACAAGCAGCCGATCGAGTTCACCTCGCGCTACAACGACAACGTTTTCATCGGTGCGCGCGCCTGGCTGCGCGGCCTGCTCGGCGAGCCCGCGGTCTGACGGTCCCACCAGCCCAGTCCAGCCCGGCCCTCAGGCTGCGACGGGAACCCGCAGGACGAGGGCGGCAGGGTCGGTGCGCAGGGACACCGAGCGCACCGGGCCGAGCGCGTCGCCGTCCACCTCGAACTCCTGCGCCTCGACCAGCACGATCCGGATATCGGCTGCGTGCAGCGTCGTCATCACCCGTGCAGTGGTCGATTCGGTTCGCTCGATGATGCGACGCCCGGCCGCCGAGCGGCGCAGAACGCCGTTCTCCCACGTCACCCGGCGCCAGATTGTGAGCCAGCCGAGCACACCCTTGGGCTGCAGCATGGCGATGTCGAGGATGCCGTCGTCGAGGCGGGCATCCGGCAGAATCTGGATATTTCCCGGCAGCAGGCCGCAATTGCCGATCAGGATGGTGCTCACGTGCGCCGGCCGGTGTGGGCGCCCGTTCAGGCTGTACCGGATCTGGAACGGCTTGACCCGGGGGAGCACGCGCGCCACGGCGTCGACGTAGGCCAGCCAGCCCACCGCCCGCTTCAGTTCGGGCCGCGTGCTCACGACCATCTGGGCGTCGATGCCGATGCCCGCCATCACGAGGAAGACGTGGTCGGACAGGGCGCCGTCGTCGGTGCGCACGGATGCCACACCCACGTCGATCGGCTTGTTTCCGCCCGTGAAGGCAACCATGGTGGCCTCGTCAAGGTTCGACAGCGGCAGGCCCAGGTTGCGGGCCAGCAGATTGCCGGTGCCGAGGGGCACGATGGCCAGGGGCACACCGGAGCCACGGAGCACGTCGGCGATCGCGCGAATCGTGCCGTCGCCGCCCGCCACGAGCACCAGGGACGCACCCTTCGCCAGGGCGAGCCGGGCGGCTTGCCTGCCGGCGTCGTCCGCGGCGGTCGGGAGCCAGAGCGAGCCGGCCCAGTCCGACGCGGTCTCCGCGCGGGTCACGCTCGCCCGCAGGCGGTCCAGGTCGACTTTGGTGGGGTTGTAGATGATTGCCGCCCGCCGAACAACTGTCGGTTGATCGGGAGTATCCACGCGGTAAGGCTAGCAAGGTGCCGGACCATGCGCTTGTAGACTGATTCGGTGATTGATCCTGTGCTGCTGCGAGAGAATCCTGACCTCATCAAGCGTTCGCAGAAAGCGCGCGGTGCGTCGGTCGAGGCGGTCGACGACGCGCTCGCCGCCGACGCGGAGCGTCGCGCCACTATCCGGGCGTTCGAGGCGCTGCGTGCCGCCCAGAACCAGTTCGGCAAGCAAGTGGCCTCCGCGCCTCCCGCGGAGAAGAAGGCCCTCGTCGCCCAGGCACAGAGCCTCGCTGCCGACGTCAAGTCCGCCGCGGCCGCCTCGAGCGAGGCCGAGGCGCTGTTCACCGCGGTCGTGCGCACCCTCGCGAACCCCGTCATCGACGGCGTACCGGCCGGTGGTGAAGAGAACTTCGTCACCCTCCGCACCCATGGCGCCGTGCCCGCCTTCGACTTCGAGCCGCGCGACCACCTCGAGCTGGGCGAACTGCTCGGCGCCATCGACATGGCCCGAGGGGCCAAAGTGTCCGGCGCCCGGTTCTACTTCCTGCGCGGCATCGGTGCCCGCCTCGAGATCGCGCTGATGAACATGGCGCTCGACCGGGCGCTGGCGGCCGGCTTCATCCCCCTGATCACGCCCACCCTGGTGCGGCCCGAGATCATGGACGGCACCGGGTTCCTCGGCGAGCACGCCGACGAGGTCTACTTCCTCCCCGCCGACGACCTCTACCTCACCGGCACCAGCGAGGTCGCGCTCGCCGGCTACCACTCGGACGAGATCCTGGACCTGTCCGGCGGACCGCTCCGCTACGCCGGCTGGTCCACCTGCTACCGGCGCGAGGCCGGTTCGGGCGGCAAGGACACCCGCGGCATCATCCGGGTGCACCAGTTCAACAAGCTGGAGATGTTCACCTACGTGCTGCCGGAGAATGCCGAGGCCGAGCACGACCGCCTCGTCGCCCTGCAGGAGGACATGCTCCAGGCGCTCGGCCTCAGCTACCGCGTCATCGACGTGGCCGCCGGCGACCTCGGCTCCAGCGCCGCCCGCAAGTTCGACATCGAGGCGTGGGTCCCCACCCAGAACGCCTACCGCGAACTGACCAGCACGAGCAACTGCACGACCTACCAGGCGCGCCGGCTCGATATCCGTTACCGCACCGAGTCGGGCAAGACCACGCCGGTCGCAACCCTCAACGGCACCCTGGCGACGACCCGCTGGATTGTGGCCCTGCTCGAAACGCACCAACAGGCGGATGGCTCGGTACTCATACCCGAGGCGCTGCGCCCATGGCTGGGCGGCCTCGACGTCATTCGGCCGGTGGGCGCATGACGACGCCGACGGATGCCCCCTGGCTGGTGGCCCTCGACATCGACGGCACCACCATGCACGAGAACGGCACGATCAGCGACGGCGTCCTCGACCAGGTGCGGCGGCTCGCCGCGGCCGGTCATGAGGTCATGCTCGCCACCGGGCGCTCGTCCGCCGCCACGCTCCCCGTGCTCGAGCGCCTGGACATCACCCCGCGCTTCGTGGTCTGCTCGAACGGTGCGATCACCCTGCACCGCGACCCGGCTTCCCCCACCGGGTACCGGCGCGAATGGGTCGAGACCTTCGATCCGACCGATGTGTTGATGCAGATCCGCTCGCACCTGGTCGGGGCCAGGTACGCCGTCGAAGACGAGCGCGGCTTCTACCGCTACACGGAGCCGTTCCCGGATGCCACGATCGGGCTGGATAGCGAGCACGTCGAGTTCGACGATCTGCTGCGCCAGGACGCCACCCGGGTGGTCGTCATCTCGCCTGACCACGACATGGAGGATTTTCTTCAGATCGTCGACCGGATGGGGCTGAACCGGGTGAGCTACGCGATCGGCTGGACTGCCTGGCTCGATATCGCCCCCGACGGCGTGAACAAGGCCACCGCCATGGAGCGGGTGCGCGCCGAGTTCGGGATTCCGCGGAGCCGCGTGATGGCCGTCGGCGACGGGCGCAACGACATCGAGATGCTGCAGTGGGCGTCGGTCCAGGGTCGGGGAGTGGCCATGGGGCAGGCTCCGCACGAGGTGCTCGCGGCGGCCGGCGAGATCACCGGTGCCGTTCACGAAGATGGGCTCGCGCTCGTTCTGAGCAGCCTGTAGGCGGTGCCCAGCCCGCTGCCAGCATCCTCTGGCACTGTGGTTAGTCTGCAAGCGGTTAGAATCGGTCGGTATTCGTTAGCCCGCGACCGCGTGTTCCACCAGCGCCGCGGGCAGCGAACCGGGAGGGCTGTCCGAGCGGCCGATGGAGCCAGTCTTGAAAACTGGTGGGCAGAGATGTCTCGTGGGTTCGAATCCCACGCCCTCCGCACCTCAATTCTCCACGGCCTGCACAAACGAAGGGACCTGAGTGAGCGACGAATTACGCCCCCGCTCGACACGATCGAAAAAACTCAGTACCATCGCCCGCCACGGCCGGCTGCGCCGCTCCAACCCGTTCGTGACCGTGGCCAAGGTGCTCGCCGCGTCACTGGCCGTGCTGCTCGTGAGTGGCGCATCCGTCGCCGCGATCGCGACCTACGATGTCGCGTCGAGTGTGCAGGAGAGCGTGCCCCTGGCCAACGAGACCGAGGGTCCCGCCCCCAAGATCGATGCGATCCCGGGCGGCGTGAACCTGCTGGTGGTCGGCAGTGACAGCCGAAAGGGTCAGGATGCCTCGTTCGGGCCGGAGGATTCCACCGGCGACCTCAACGATGTCACCATGCTGCTGCACATCTCCGAAGACCACACCAACGCCTCCGTGATCAGCTTCCCCCGGGACATGTATGTTCCCATCCCCGAGTGCCCGGACCCTGACGGCGGCACCTTCGACGCGATGAGCAGCCAGAAAATCAACACCACGCTCACCTACGGTGGCTTGGCTTGCACCGTGCTCACGGTCGAGAAGCTCACCGGTTTGAGCATCCCCTATGCGGCAGAGGTGCAGTTCGACGGCGTCATGGCCATGTCGACGGCCGTCGGCGGCGTGCCGGTCTGTGTCGCCGAAGACATCGAAGACGAGTACACGAACACCTACCTTCCGGCCGGAATGCACACGCTCGAGGGTCTGGAGGCGCTGCAGTTCCTGCGCACCCGCCACGGCGTCGGCGACGGCAGCGACCTGACGCGGATCAGCAACCAGCAGGTGTTCCTGTCCTCCCTCGTACGAACCGTGAAGAGTGCGTCCACACTCTCCGATCCCGTCAAGGTGTACTCGCTGGCCAAGGCCGTCACGGCCAACATGAACCTGTCCACGAGTCTCAACGACGTCTCCACCCTGGCGTCGATCGCCGTGGCCCTGAAGGACATCGACCTCAGCAAGGTGGTCTTCGTGCAGGCCCCGACCGGCAATGTTGACGGCGGCGTGGAACCGATCCAGCCGGACTTCGACGACCTGTTCACCGCCGTCGAAGATGACGACTCGCTCCAACTGGCCGGAGACCCGGCTGCGGAGGACCCGGCTGCGATCCCGGATCCCGATGCCACGACCGATCCGGCCGCACCGGTCCCGGATCCGGCCGCGACGCCCCCGACCGCAGTGCTTTCCGATTCAGTCCAGGGCCAGACCGCCGGAGACGTCACCTGCTCTGCAGGCCGGTCGCTCGAGGACCAGTAGTCTCCGGGCGGCGCCCGCAGTCCTCGGTTCGTGCGGATGCCGTCAGTACCGTTATGCTTGCCTACGTGGGTTTGCGCTGCAGACCCCAAGGAGACGTCGCATAGTACGGCTTAGTGCACCACCCTGCTAAGGTGGAGTACCCTTCACGGGGTACCGTGGGTTCAAATCCCACCGTCTCCGCGCTGAGGAGTTTACGTAATTCCGGCGATTAGTTTACGAAATTCCTGCGGCAACAAAAAACCGGCGATCGCATCGCCGGTTTTCTGCATTAAGGCGCCGATTCTGAGAGTGCTCGTCCCAAGACACGCTGCGATCTGGGCGTGGTCGGCGGTTAAACACCGCTTCGCCCTGTTTTTGGCAGGGCGAATCGGCTTTTAATGCAGGTAAGGGAATTGTTGACGACCGGACGGCTTAGCTGGGTGGTGACGGCGCTGTGTCGGTGGGTGGCGTCGCCGCAGTGATTTCAGCGCTGGAATAGTATGTGCTCGCGAAGGATTTGTTCTTCGTGGTGAGGGGCACTCGGGCGAGCTCGCTCTGGATGAACGTCAAAATCTTTCGGATATTGGCCGAGACGAGTGCGAGTGTCACGGCCAGCGACGCAAAGGCCTCCGGTCTTGTGAAGCGAGCACTTGAAGATCTTCACTTCACAACCGGAGGCCTTCTTCACGCCCGAAGCTCAGGGCGTGTCACCACACAACCCCAACCAACCTCTCTGGGCAGTACACCTAGTTGCGCTGGCCCTGCCGTTATTCGAGCAATTTGCCGGTCTGGCTGACGTTTTCCATCAGTGCCGCGATCTCGGCGGGAACCGGCGGGATCTGCTCATGGGCGATCGAGCCATCGGCTGACCACACCAGGTTCACCTGCAAGGCGGGGTCCATGTCCGGGTAATCGCTTCTGTTGTGAGCACCGCGGCTCTCCCGGCGCTCCAGAGCGCAGGCCAGGGTTGCTCGGGCGGCCATGAGGGAGGCGCGCAGGTCGAAGGCATGCGCGAGGCCGGAGAAGCCGGCGACATCCGGATGCACGCCGATTCGTTTCTGGCGATCGTCGAGTTCGTCCAGCTCGCGTAGGCCCTCGAGCAGCCCCGCCTCGTCGCGTACGACCCCACCGAAGTCGGTCATGGTGTTGCGGATGTCTCGCTGCAGGGCTCGCACATTCTCTTCTCCGTCCGAGGCAAGAGTGTCGGTCACCTCGCGTTCCGCGGCGTCGATTGCTTCTTGTGAGCGGTTCTGGGAGGTGATGCCTGCGCTGTATTCCGCTGCAGCCTGACCGACGATCCGGCCGAAGACGAGGAGCTCGATGAGCGAGTTTCCGCCCAGTCGATTTGCTCCGTGCAGCCCGCTGGAGGCCTCGCCGATCGCGTACATCCCCACGACATCGGTGGAGTGGTCGTCCGGTCGCACCCACACGCCGCCCATGGAATAGTGCGCGGTCGGGGCGATCTCGATGGCAGTGGTGGTGACATCCAGCACCTGCAGTTCCAGCATGGTCTGGTAGACGCGGGGCAGGCGCGTCATGATCGTCTCGCGGGGCAGGTGGGAGATGTCGAGCAGCACGCCGCCCTTCGCAGTGCCGCGTCCCTCCTTGATCTCGGTGTATGCGGCCAGCGCGACCCTGTCGCGGGTCGACAGCTCCATTCGCTCAGGGTCGTAGTTGGCCATGAACCGCTCGCCGAGTACGTTTCGCAGCACCCCGCCCTCGCCCCTGGCGGCCTCGCTGATCAGGGTGCCCGCGGCATTTTCCGGCTCGAGGATGCCACTCGGGTGGAACTGGACCAGCTCTGCGTCGCGCAGTCGACCGCCGGCATCCACCGCCAGCTTGAAGGAGTCGCCCGTGTTCTCGTCCCGCCGGCTGGAGGTGCGACGCCAGATGCGGTTATGTCCGCCAGCGGCGATGATGACCGCGTCTGCGATGATCGTCACCCGGCTGCCGTCGCGTAGATCAAAGCCGTACGCACCGAACACCACGTTGTCGCGCACCAAGATGCGGGTTATGTACACCGAATCCAGGATGGGAACCTCGAGCTGGGCGGCTCGGGCGACCAGGGTGCGCTGAATCTCGAGTCCCGTGTAGTCGCCGGCGAACGCGGTCCGACGGTACTTATGGGCTCCAAAATATCGCTGGCTGATACGACCATCAGCCTCGCGCGCGAACGGCATACCCCAGCGCTCGAGATCCTGGATGCCTCGGCCAGCGTTCTTCGTCACAATCTCGGCCGTGTGTGGGTTGGCGAGAAAGTAGCTCTCCTGAATGGTATCGGCTGCGTGCTGTTGCCAACTGTCTTCGGCATCCATCGTGGCCAAAGCCGCATTGATTCCGCCAGCCGCCAACGAGGTGTGTGCGTCGTTCTTGGGGCGTTTGCCGACGGCGAGAACGTCGACTCCGCGTTCGGAGAGTTCGATTGCGGCGCGCAGGCCGGAACCCCCGGTCCCGATGACGAGGACGGAGGTAGAAATGCGGCGACCAGTGACGGTGTTGTCTGGCATGAGAACGGCCTTTCCGGGCACGAAGACGGAGACGCACCGAGTGCAGCTCCCACGGTCAAGCTAGCTCGCGTTGCTGGACTTTTGCTCTAATTTGAGGACGACATAGGTGCAATGCCCAGGGAGGTTGGTTATGCGGCTGTGGGATGGTTCGTTTCCGGTTGCTGAGTGGAGTCTGTGGTGACTGTAGTAGTGCAGCCAGGGCTCCAAGGCTGCGCGGCGTTCGGTGTCTGAGGTGTAGAAGCGTCCGTAGGCCCAGCCGCCGCCCGTCGCAACACCCCGATGGCGGTGTCGGCTTTCTCGTCAGCGCAGATCTCCGCGTAGGCGACGCTGGAGTTGTCATCGATGACGGTATGCATGAACGAGGTGCCCAGCCGGGCCGTGCGGTTAGCTGCCCGAAGTCCGGCGCGCCGGGAAGTCGCCGCCCGGTTCGCGCCGCCCTGTTGGCGTCCGACGTAGCGGTGGCCGCCACCGTCGGGCGGAGCGATCCTGCATCCTTAGTACGCAGTGCTGGGAGAATCGGTCGGCCCACCGTTTCGCGTTCGGCTACGAGACCCGGAACATCTTCGCGGCTGACGAAACGCTCCATCCTTCGACGATGCTCAGACGAGCCAGCTGAAATGAGACTGCTTTACCTGTGCCCGTAAGACAGGATCATTACCGGCAACGCCTGCGGAATCTGCGGCTGCGTATGCCTTGCAATCCGCTGCTTCTTCCTCGGCGCAACCCACCGTTCGCTACATGGAGGGCCGGCATCGCTAGGACGGCGACCGGTCGGGCACTGAGATGGAATTAATTCGGCGATGTGATGGAATCGAAACTATTCGTCGCAGCTCCCTTTAGCTCTATGAGTGGCCTGTGGGAATTACGTAAACTACCCGCGCTTCTCGTTCCTCCGCATCCCGGTTTTTCTCACTGGGTGCGGGGGTTTTTCTGTCCCGGAACGCACCTGTGACTTGATTCCGGAGGCTCTAACCAACGTCCGTGTCTGGGCCATTTGGTGACCCGATCCCGAAAAATCACGCCAACGTTGGTGGAGCCTGTCGAGCCCCCAACCGGTTCCCTCCCCCAGGCCGCCAGGTGCGGGTGGGGTCGTAGCAGTAGGGTGCCCGGATTTGGGGTGTGCCCCGGATCATGCGGATGTTCCAGCCCGAGGTGTCGATGCTGTGGTGGTGGTACCAGCACAGGAGGACCCCGTTGTCGATCTCGGTTTTTCCGCCGCGGTGCCAGGGGATGACGTGGTGTACTTCGCACCAGGCGGCGGGCACGGTGCAGCCGGGGATGACGCAGCCGCCGTCGCGGGCGGCGATGGCGCGGCGTTGGGCCCGGTTGAAGAAACGATTCTCGGTGCTGAGGCTGAGCACCTTGT
>NZ_SOGO01000013.1:0-50446 GCF_004403415.1 Cryobacterium sandaracinum | reverse complement strand
CCGCCGCCGGCGCGGCAGCCGGCGCCGCGGCCGGGGCCCGAGCCGGTGCGGCAGCCGCATCAGCCGCGGCTTCAGCCTCGGCCGGTGCGGGATGGCAGACCGGCCCAGCGGAATCGGCAGCGAGCGGCAGCACATCGGGAACCACATTCGACGGAACAGGTGCCCGCGCCGGAACCGTCGAAAGCGATTCGGGATCCACGGCCGCCTCGACGCCCGACCCGCGTCTCGAGTCCAACCGGGCGCTGCATGAGGCCGACCTGGTGCTGAACGAGTTCCGTCAGCAGCTGCGCGCGGACCTGCGCCAGGCTGCCACACGGTCCGGCGTGCCGACCACGCTCGTGCCGGAACTTCGGGCTCGCCTGGTCGAGGTGCGCGCGGACATCCTCGCCGCCCTGCACCGGCAGCGCGGCCACTAGCCCGGAGCGGTGCAACAGCACCCCCACCCCCCACACAGAACACCCTCGCCAGCTGCGCGGGTGTTCTGTGTGTCACCGTCGCAACCGGGTCAGACGGCACGGACCGCGGTCTCCTCGGCGGTGGGGTGGGCGCGGTCGGTGCATCCCGCCGAACGGTCGATCGCGTGCAGGGACATCAGGGCGCCGCAGATCGGGCAGACCGGGCGCACCCGACACGCCCGCACGGCGGCCGACTCCCCTGGATTTGACAGAGGAATCCAAGGGAGTAGTGTCGTCCCTCGTGACACCAGAGGGAACCCCCCAGGCACCAGAAACACGTTCACCGAAAAGGTGGATCATCGGCGACCCGCTCTCGACCGAAAAGCTCGACGGCCAGTTGCTGCCCAAGCACCTCGCCCTCCCCATCTTCGCGAGCGACCCGCTGTCGAGCGTCGCGTATGCGCCGCAAGAGCTCCTGATGATCCTGACGCTCGGTGGGCTGGCTTTTCTCAGCTTCGCGCCCTGGGTCGCGGCGTGCGTCGTGCTACTGCTCGTCGTGGTAGTCGCGTCGTACCGCCAGCTGATCAAGGCCTACCCGTCCGGCGGCGGCGACTACGAGGTCGCGCACAAGAACCTCGGAGAGAAGGCCGGCCTCGTCGTCGCGTCCGCCCTGCTCGTCGACTACGTGATGACCGTGGTCGTGTCGGTGGCCAGCGGCGTGGACAACATCATCTCCGCACTGCCGGGCCTGGCGCCGTTCCGGGTGGAGTTCGCGGTCTTCTTCGTGATCCTGCTCGCGGCGGTCAACCTGCGCGGCGTGCACGAGTCGAGCAAGGCTTTCGCCATCCCCACCTACCTGTTCATCGCCAGCGTGCTGCTGATGGTCGTCGTGGGCCTCGCTCGGGTCGCCCTCGGCGATACCCCGATGGCCGAGTCGGCGAACTACGACGTAGAGGCCCAGAGCCTGGCCCAGTCGGCGTTCATCCTGCTGCTGCTGCGCTCCTTCGCGAGTGGGTGCAGCGCGCTCACCGGCGTCGAGGCGATCGCCAACGGGGTGCCCGCGTTCAAGCATCCGAAGGTCAAGAACGCCCAGCGCACGCTGGTGCTCATGGGCGGCATCGCCATCACGCTCTTCATCGGCCTGACCGCGCTCGCGCTGTTCTCGAAGGTGCACTACGCGGAAAATCCCTGCGACCTGATCGGCTGGGAGGAGTGTGCGACTTCCCCGCAGCGCAGCCTGATCGCCCAGATCGCGGCGGCCACCTTCGGCAACAACTCGATCATGTTTTTCGTGCTCCAGGCCGCGACCGCGGCGGTGCTGCTGCTGGCCGCAAACACGGCGTTCAACGGCTTCCCGCTGCTCGGCTCCGTGCTCGCCAAAGACTCCTACGCCCCGAAATCGCTCAGCACCCGCGGCGACCGCCTGATCTACTCCAACGGTGTGCTGCTGCTGGCCCTCTTCGCCTGCATCATCCTGGTCATCTACCAGGCCAACCTGACCGTGCTGATCCAGCTCTACATCATCGGCGTCTTCGTCTCCTTCACACTCGGGCAGACGGGCATGGTGCGGCACTGGCTGACCCTGCTGAAGACGAACCCGCCGAACCGGGCATCCATCATCGCCAGCCTCTCGATCAACGGCTTCGGCGCGCTGCTCACCGGCGTGGTGCTGATAGTGGTCACCATCACCAAGTTCACCCACGGCGCCTGGCTCGTCTTCGTTTTGATGCCTGTGCTGTTCACCCTCATGCTCGGCGTCAACCGGTACTACCGCGACGTCGCCAAGGAAATCGAAGTGGATGCCGACACCATCTTCGGCTCGTCGGGCGACCACGCGATCGTGCTGGTCGGCAAGATGCAGAAGCCCGTGCTCAAGGCGTTGGACTACGCGATCGCGGCCCGCCACGAGAGCATCGAGGCCGTACACATCTCCGTCGACGTCGACGAGACCAAGGCGCTCAAGCGCGCCTGGGTGCAGCAGAATATCCAGGTGCCGTTGCGCATCGTACAGTCGCCCTACCGGGATATCAGCTGGCCTCTGATCAGCTACATCAAGGATCGGCGCGAGGACCACGGCTCCGAGGTCGTCACCGTGTACACCCCGATCTACATCGTGGGCCACTGGTGGGAGGGTCTGCTGCACAACCACAAGGCCCGGCGGCTGCGCCAGAAACTCATGCTCGTGCACGGCGTCACCATTGCCCTGGTGCCGTGGCTGCTCGACTCCTCCGAGCTCATCTACGGCCGGCGCTCCCGGCCCGTGCCCGGCCAGGACCGCCGCGGCGAGCCCGTGCGCCCCCGCCCGATCCCGCGCCGCCCGCTCGCTCCGGCGACCAAGGACATCTCGATCCGACCCACGCCGGTCGTCGGCACGGTTCCGCCAAATTCCCGGCCGTCCGCCGCGCGGCGCCGCAAGAGGAAGTAACGGATGCGCCTTGCTCCCGGCGTCTTTCTCGGCGGCATGGTCGGCACGGGCCTTCGACTCGGCATCGATCAGGCTCTCCCGCACGCCGACACCGACTTCACGGCGAGCACGCTGATCGCCAACACGATCGGCGCGTTCATCCTCGGCTGGCTGGTGGCAGGCCTGTGGACCCGCCCGGGCCTGCCGGCCTGGGTCAAGGCCGCCCTCGGAACGGGGGTGCTCGGGTCGTTCACGACCTACTCCGCCGTCATGGTGTCCCTGGTCGCGCTCGGCGCGGCCGGATTCCCGACTCTCGGCTGGATCTACCTGGCGGCCACTCTGCTGCTGGGGTTCGGGGCCGCGGCCCTCGGCCTGCAGCTGGGGGCGCAGCTTCGACACCGCGTGTTGCCGGACATTCCGGATGCCGGGAGCACTCTGTGAGCACCTGGCTGGTCCTCGGCGTACTCGTCACCGGTGGCGCGGCGGCGGTCATCCGTTACTTCGTCTCGCGTGCCCTCCCCGTCGGCCCCGGGCGGCTGCCGCTCGGCGTGTTGATCGTGAACGTGGCCGGATCGTTGATCGGCGGCGTGGTGCTCGGTCTCTCCGAGCGTGCCGCGGTGTCCGCCGACGTGCAGCTGATCCTGTTGACCGGGGTCTGCGGCGGCCTGACCACGTTCAGCACCTGGAGCGTCGAGACCGTCGAACTGACGCTCACCGGGCGTCGGCGAGCTGGCATTGTCAACCTGATCGGCACTCTCCTGCTCGGGTTCCTGGTCTGTGGTGCGGGCTACCTCCTCTCCCGCTGAGGTACAGTGAAGGAACGCTGATTGTGAACGTGCTCGGCGAACCGCTGCTCAGGATTTGCATCCTCGGCCCGTTCGGCCCGCCATGCTAAACTGACGGCTAGTTTTCACCATATTCGGCAACTCCCGGGAGACGTTCCTCTCACCCGGCCTGGCATCGTTAGGGGGTCTCGCATGGGGCGCGGCCGTCAAAAAGCAAAGCACACCAAGGTTGCCCGCGAGCTGAAGTACTTCAGCCCGGACACCAACTACAACGCGCTTGAGCGCGAGCTCACCGGGCATCCGGCCAACGACCCGCGCCTCGATGAGGACCTGGCGAAGTGGCCGGAGTACGAGGCCGGCAAGCCCGGCAAAGACACCGACGACGAAGCCGACGCCGACGACCAATACGTCGACCATTACGCCACCGAAGACGAGCAGAAGCGCGCCTGACGCTCGGCTCATCTCGGCTCGGCTCATCTCATCTCGGCTCGGCTCGGCTCGGCTCGGCTCGGCTCGGCTCATCTCGGCTCGGCTCAGCTCGGCTCATCTCGGCTCATCTCGACTCGGCTCGGCTCGCCTAGCTTTGCTCCCCCGCGGCCCCGTGCCTCAGCGGGTGCGCGCAAATGGCCGCCATCGTTTCACCGATGGCGGCCATTTACGCGCACGGGCCGCCCGGCGGGCGCCCGACGGGCTGCCTGCTAGAGCGCGTAGCCGCCGACCAGGCGCACGGCGCCGCCGTTCACGCCCTTGGCACCCTGCTCAAAGCCCGCGAGGTCGTGCGGGGCGGTCGAGACACGGCCGGCCACCCAGGCCGGCACTCCCTCGGTGGCGAGGCGCGCGATGACGGATGACGCCGATTCGGCCGCGACGACGGCGAACATGCCGACACCCAGGTTCCAGGTGCCCTCCGCGCTCTCGAGCGAGGAGCCGGCGAGTTCGCTGAGCACCCGGAAGACCGGGGACGGCGACCAGGTGGACCGGTCGACCTCCACCCAGGCGCCGAGCGGGAGCACGCGAGCGAGGTTCGCCGCGATGCCGCCGCCGGTGACGTGGCTGAGCGAGTGCACGACGCCGGCGAGCTCCGGGTCGGAGATCACGCCGAGCAGCGGCCCGGTGTAGAGCCGCGTCGGCTCGAGCAGGACCTCGCCGACCACGCCTCCGAAATCGGCGGACGTGTCGGTGTAGCCGATGCCGCGGTTGGCGAGGATGTGCCGCACGAGCGAGTAGCCGTTGGAGTGCAGGCCGGAAGAGGCCAGCGCCACGACGACGTCACCATGGCGGACCTTCTCCGCGCCGAGCACCTGGTCGGCTTCCACCACGCCGGTGGCGGCGCCGGCCACGTCGTAGTCGTCAACGCCGAGGAGGCCGGGGTGTTCGGCGGTCTCGCCGCCGACGAGTGCGGTGCCGGTGGCGGCGCAGGCGCGGGCGATGCCCGCGACGATGTCCGCGATCCGCTCGGGGACGACCTTGCCGCACGCAATGTAGTCGGTCATGAAGAGCGGGCGGGCCCCGACGACGATGATGTCGTCGACGACCATGCCCACAAGGTCCTGGCCGATCGTGTCGTGCTTGTCGATGGCCTGGGCGATCGCAACCTTGGTGCCGACGCCATCCGTTGACGTGGCCAGCAGCGGGCGCGTGTAGCCGGTGAGGAAGGAGACGTCGTAGAGGCCGGCAAAACCGCCGAACCCGCCGAGCACCTCGGGACCGTGCGTGTTCGACACGGCCTCCTTCATCAGGGAGACGGCGAGGTCGCCGGCCGTGGTGTCCACTCCGGCCGCCGCATAGGATGCGTTGCTCATTCTTGTCTTCCTGGGTCGCCGATCGGGGGCTTACCCTGTGTGACCAAGGATTCTTCGCGCAGTGCTTCCTGGCGCAGTGAGGTGGGGGCGAGCAGAGGCTCGAATTCCGAGTCGGGGCCCGGGTCGCATCCGTTCGAGGCGGCGGCCGGACGTTCCAACAGGTTCTTGCCCAGGTGTGCTGAGTCGGGCAGCGGGATCGGATAGACCCCGGTGAAGCAGGCCGTGCATAGGCGTTCGGGCGGCTGCTCGGTGGCGGCGATCATGCCCTCCGGTGAGAGGTACCCGAGCGAGTCGGCGCCGATGGCCTGGCGCACCTCGTCGACGCCGAGGCCGGTCGCGATCAGTTCCGCGCGGGAGGCGAAGTCGATGCCGTAGAAGCAGGGCCAGGTGATCGGCGGGCTCGAGATGCGCACGTGCACCTCGGCCGCACCGGCCTCCCGCAGCATGCTGACCAGGGCACGCTGGGTGTTGCCGCGCACGATCGAGTCGTCGACGACGATCAGCCGTTTGCCCTTGATCACGGCCTTGAGCGGGTTGAGCTTGAGCTTGATTCCCCGCTGGCGGATGGTCTCCGACGGCTGGATGAAGGTGCGCCCCACGTAGGAGTTCTTCACCAGACCCTGGCCGAACGGAATTCCGGATGCCTGCGCGTACCCGATCGCGGCCGGCGTGCCGGACTCGGGGGTCGGGATGACGAGGTCGGCCTCGACGGGGTACTCCTGGGCGAGGCGACGGCCCATCTCGACCCGCGCCTCGTGCACGCCGCGGCCGGCGATGGTGGTGTCGGGCCGGGCCAGGTAGACGTACTCGAACACGCAGCCGGCGGGCTTCGCTTCGGCGAAGCGCTGCGTACGCAGGCCGTCCTCGTCGATGGTGATGAGCTCGCCCGGCTCGACCTCGCGCACGAAGCTGGCGCCCACGATGTCGAGGGCGGCGGTTTCGGATGCGACCACCCAGCCACGCTCGAGGCGGCCGAGCACCAGCGGGCGCACCCCCTGCGGGTCGCGGGCGGCGTAGAGGGTGGTCTCGTCCATGAAGACGAGGCTGAAAGCGCCGCGCAGACGCGGCAGAACCTCGAGCGCCGTGGCTTCGAGGGTGTGGTCGAGATCGCCGGTGAAGAGGGCGGTGATCACTGCGGTGTCGGTGGTGTTGCCGCGGGCGAGCTCGCCCTCCACCTTCGGGTAGCGTTCGTGCACGAGCTGCAGGAGCTCGGCCGTGTTGGTGAGGTTGCCGTTGTGGCCGAGGGCGACCGTGCCGCCCGAGGTTCGGCCCAGGGTGGGCTGGGCGTTCTGCCAGCTGGACGATCCGGTGGTCGAGTAGCGGGTGTGCCCGACGGCGATGTGGCCGATCAGTGTGCTCAGCGCGGCCTCGTTGAAGACTTGGGAGACCAGGCCCATGTCCTTGTAGATCAGGATCTTCGAGCCGTCACTCGTGGCGATCCCGGCCGATTCCTGGCCCCGGTGCTGCAGGGCATAGAGGCCGAAGTAGCTGAGCTTAGCCACCTCCTCACCGGGAGCCCAGACGCCGAAAACGCCGCAGGCATCCTGCGGCCCCTTCTCTCCGGGGAGTAGATCATGGCCTAAAAGTCCGTCGCCGCCAGCCAAATCGGTGCCTCTTCTACTATCAGTGCTCGGGGAAGTGTGTGCTGAGAGTTGTGGGGTAACCGGGAGCTTCTCCGCTTCGGTCCGGTGAGCCGTGTTGTTGGGACGGGCGGGTTGAGCTAGCCCCGATCAGAATTCGACGAGTCGGATACGGCATCCGGAGACTCGGAATCGCTCGGACCGACAGCTGCCATTCTATCGACGACGACCGTCTTCCCGCGGCGGGAGATGACACGGTCGATGATGATGGCGACGACGGCACCCAGGGCGACGCCCAGCGTGAGGAACGCGAGCAACAGGAATCCGAAGACCTGGGTAGCCCCGAACTCGGCGTTCTCGGGAAACACGACCGTGAGAACCAGGGCCGCGATCGCACCGATCAGGGCGCCGAGGAGCATGAAGTTGAAGAAGCGGGGCGAGCGCCGCACGGTGACGGTGGACTTGTCGACGATCGATTCGCCGGCACTCTCACCGGTGCCGGAATCGGACTCCTGCTCGGGCTGTTGGTCTGAGATCACGCTTTCATTCTCGCACGCCTGGTCGGTCCTGCGGCTGTGTGTTGGCTCTGCCCGGCGGATGCCAGCCTGCCCGGATGAATGAGATTGCGGTACGCGGGAGCGCGAACATCGACCTCGTCGTGCGGCAGCCGCGGCGGCGCGTCAGGGTGGCGCGGTGGACTTCCGCGGACACGGAGGTTCAGTGTTCGGCGATCACCGCGGCGGCCGGTGGACGATCCACCACGGCCGAGCCGAGCGCCCCGGTCGCGCCTGTCACAATGACCGCACCTCTCAGGATCCCTTGACCTGTGCGAGCAGTCCAGCGAGCTCGGTCAGTGCGTCATCGGTCAGCGTGTCGAACCATGGTGCGGAGCGTTCTATCGCGAGAGTTTCGAACGCCTCGACCTGGGAACGCGTGACTCCGGTGAGCCTGAGGAGCCGCACCCGTCCGTCCTGGTCGGATGCGAACTGCTCGACCAGGTCATGCTCGCGCAATTGGTCGACGAGTTGAGTGATGGCCCCCGGTGTGACGTGCAACAGTGCGGCAAGCCGGCCCGGAGTGACAGAGTCCTGCGCGTGAGCGAGGACGAAGAGGACATCCAGCTGGGTGCGTGTGAGGACCGTGCTGCCGAACGGAGTCGATCGCGGGCTCGCGATCGACCGCGACAGACGAACGACCGCCGCCAGGACCTCCCCCATCTGCCCGGACCGGTGCGAGGTGAGCAGGTGCGCCGATTGTGTCATGCGCTGATAAACGGCATCTGCCCGATGAAGGTGCGATCCTCCACCTGGGTGAGGATGAAGTCCGCGAGATCATCTCGACTGATCTGGGTGCTCGCATCAACGCCCACCCATCCCACTCGGTAGGTTCCAGCACCCGGCTTCTCGGTCAACCGCGGACCACGAACGACCGTCCACTCCAGCCCGGACGCCTCGAGCACCCGAAGGTGCTGCTCCGCGTCGGCGAGAACATGCCCGGACAGGGTCTTCAGCAAGAACCTGATGACGCGGTCTGCGGGCCCGGGCCGGTCCAGTGGAGCGGTTAGCCCGCCGCCCGACAGGGTGACGATCCGCTTTACTTCGTGCCGCCCCATCGCGTCCACGATGAGCTGGTTGCCCTCGGTCTGCAGGGTCGGCGGCGACCCCTTGACCTGCCCGAACAGGCTGAGCACGGCGTCTGACCCCGCCACCGCCTGATCCACGGCATCCGCGTCCAACACGTCACCGCGAATAACCGTCAGAGCCGGCGACGTGGTGACGAGCTTGGCCGGATCACGCACCAGAGCCCGCACCTTGCATCCAGCGGCAAGAGCTCGCGTCAGCACGCGATGACCGGTCTTACCGGTCGCACCGAACAAAGCAATCACTGTCATGAGAATTAGTTTAGTCGCTAAATGTTGTGATCGGATGATGCTGCCACCGAACCACAACGACGGGGAAAACTAACGAGGGAGAAAAGGGGGAGTCGCGTCCGAGACGGAGGTGGGAGGCGTCAGAGAAGCGGTAGGTGCCCGACCAGGTCGGCGCGCTGGCCGGAGGCGGCGATGCGACCGGATGCGATGCCATCAGCCCACGAGAGCGTTCCGATGGCGAGGGCGAGCCAGGTGGGGGCATCCGTCTCAATGACGTTCGGCGGTGTGCCGCGGGTGTGGCGCGGACCGGCGATGCACTGCACGGCCCCGAACGGCGGCACGCGAACCTCGAGTGTGTTGCCGGTGGCCTTCTCGGCGAGCAGCTGCAGCGTGTACCGAACCGCCAGGGCACGGATGTCTCGGCTCGCCTCACCCTGCTGCGCCGCGTATTCGCGCACCGCCGCGCGCCCCACGCCGTCGTCAATCCTCGCTCGTGCCACGCCACCAGTCTGCCTCCTGTCTGCGGTCCGTGCCGGCCGCCCGCTCCTTGCGCCGCCAGCCCACCTCGCGCGCATGCTGCGCCGCTGCGCGCCTGGCACACCATGCGCGTATCGGCGCAGCATGGGCGCAGCGCTCTTGCGCCAATGCCCGCTGTCCGCCGCCCGCGCGGGGCTACGCGGCATCCGCTAATCTGACGGGGTGAAGATTCTGGTCCTCGGTTCCGGTGCCCGCGAGCACGCCATCATCACCGCGCTGCTCCGCGAGGAGCCGCGCCACGACATCGTGGCGGCGCCAGGCAATGCCGGCATCGCCCGGGATGTGCCGGTGATTCCGCTCGACCCGGCCGACCCCGAGCAGGTCACGAACTACGCGAATCTCAACGGCATCGAGCTCGTCGTGGTGGGGCCGGAGGCGCCGCTCGTCGCCGGGGTCGCCGATGCGCTGCGCACCCGGGGCATCCCGGTATTCGGTCCGGACCGGGCCGCAGCCGCCCTCGAAGGCAGCAAAACCTTCGCCAAACGCATCATGGACGCCGCGGGCGTGCCCACCGGACGCGCTGAACGCGCCGGGTCGCTCGCCGAAGCCACGTCCGCACTCGACGAGTTCGGGGCGCCCTACGTGGTGAAGGCCGACGGCCTCGCCGCCGGCAAGGGCGTGCTCGTCACCGTGGACCGTACGGCCGCGATCAACCACGCCACCTACTGGCTTCAGCACGGCAGCGTGCTGATCGAAGAATTCCTGGACGGGCAGGAGGTCTCCCTCTTCCTGCTCAGCGACGGCCACAGCGTGCTGCCGCTCTCCCCCGCCCAGGACTACAAACGCCTCGGCGACGGTGACCTAGGCCCGAACACCGGCGGCATGGGCGCCTATTCGCCGCTGCCCTGGCTCGACGCCGAATTCGGCAGTGAACAGGCTTTCGTAGACGAGGTCATCGAAACGATCGCGTTGCCCACGGTGCGCAAGCTCGCCGCCGAGGACACCCCCTTCATCGGTCTGCTCTACTGCGGCCTCATTCTCACGACCGAGGGCATCCGGGTGATCGAATTCAACGCCCGATTCGGCGACCCGGAGACCCAGGTGGTTCTACCGCGCCTGGTCACGCCACTGTCGGGTCTGCTGCTCGCGGCCTCCACCGGCGGCCTCGGCGGCCTGGCCCGCCCGGTATTCTCGGCTGACGCCTGCGTCACGGTCGTGCTCGCGAGCGAGAACTATCCGGATGCGCCGGTCACCGGACGCGCTCTCACCGGCCTTGCCGCGGCATCCGCTGTGCCCGGCGTCAGTATTGCGCATGCGGCGACGGCCGTCGTCGACGACACCCTCGTGTCCACCGGCGGACGCGTGCTCAGCGTCGTCGCGGTCGGCGACGGCTTTACGGATGCCCGCGCCCGCGCCTACGAGGCGCTCACCCTGATCACGCTTGAGGGTTGCCAGTTCCGCACCGACATCGCGGCCCGCGTCGCCGCTGTCGCCCGCTGAGCCCGCGTCGCCGGTGTCGCCCGCTGAGCCCGCGTCGCCGGCGTCGCCCGCCGAGCCCGCCGAGCCCTCGTCTCACTGGCCCGGCTGAGCTGTCGCCGCCCGCTGTTTCCGTGGCCAACTCAGGAGATCCATTCGGCGAGCGCTGAGAACACCCGAGAACACCAGGCCGGATGACACCGGCAGCGCAAATCTCCTGAGTTAGCCCCTCCCCCTGGGATCCTCGGCACGGAAGCGCGGCACGCCGCGGGCGGCACGAGCCCGGCACGAGCCCACGCCGGCACCGCGTTGGCGCGGGCACCGGCCGGTGCGCAAGAATATAGCCGTGACCGCACTAGACCAGCCCGCCGCATCCGCTCTGCCCGACCTGCCGGGATGGCGTCACGCCTACTCGGGCAAGGTGCGCGACCTCTATGTTCCGGATGCCGCGGCCGACCTCGCGACCGCCGCACGCGTGCTCGTGGTCGCCAGCGATCGCGTCAGCGCGTTCGACCACGTTCTCGAGCCCGGCATCCCGGGCAAGGGCGAACTGCTCACCACTCTCAGCCTCTGGTGGTTCGACCAGCTCGTGGGCTTCCCCAACCACCTCGTGCCGGACCACACCGTCAACGGGGCTGTGACCAGCCTGCTCCCGTCCGCCGTTGCCGGGCGCGCCATGCTCTGCAAGACCCTCGACATGTTCCCGATCGAATGCGTCGTGCGCGGGTACCTGACCGGATCGGGCTGGAAGGAATACCAGTCCACCCAGACGGTGTGCGGCATCCAACTGCCTGCCGGCTTGCAGAACGGCGACCGCCTGCCCGAACCCATCTTCACCCCGGCGTGGAAGGCCCCGATGGGCGAGCACGATGAGAACATCTCGTTCGAGCGCACGGTGGAGCTGGTCGGGGCCTCCGTTGCCGACGAGCTGCGCCGCCTGTCGCTGGAGATCTTCGGCCACGCCTCGGCGATCGCCGAGAAAGCCGGGGTCATCCTGGCCGACACGAAATTCGAGTTCGGCGCCGACCGCCTCACGGGCGCCATCACGCTCGCCGACGAGGTGCTCACCAGCGACTCGAGCCGCTATTGGGACTCCTCGCTCTGGCAGTCCGGCACGACCCCGGAACAACGAATGGCCAGTTTCGACAAGCAGATCGTTCGAGACTGGCTCGCGGCCAACTGGGACCTGACCGGCACACCGCCGGCACTTCCGGCGGAGATCATCGGGCAGACCGCGGCCCGTTACCTGGAACTGCTGGCGCGGCTGACGCACGCGGCTTCCGCGGCGGGCGCGGCGTAGGCGCGGCTGCGGTGGCCCGCGTTTCTCCGCGGGCACCGCACCGTCGCTGGGTTTCCCCGCAGCCGGGCGTGCCGTCGCGAGGCGTCACGGCCCGGCGGCCACGGGCCGCAAACTGATACGCTCCGGCCATGCGAATCAAGATGTGCAGCGTCCACGTGAACGATCCGTCCGCCGCGTTCGACTTCTACACGTCCGTGCTCGGATTCGAGAAGCTGATGTCCATGCCGGAGCACCAGCTGTACATCGTGAAGTCCCCGGAAGACCCCGACGGGGTCGGCCTCCTCCTCGAGCCGAGCGACAACAAGGTCTACCAGAAGTACGCTCAGGGCATCCGCAGCCTCGGGCTGCCGGCCATCGTGTTCGGCACACCGGATGTGCAGGCCGAGTACGAGCGACTCCGCACCCTGGGCGTTCAGTTCGCCGGCGCCCCCAGCACGGATGCCTACGGCACCTCCGTCATCTTCGACGACACCTGCGGCAACCTGATCCAGCTCCACGAAGACGAGCAGTAGCGAGCGCCCGGACTGCTGGGTCGCGTTCTGCGCTCCGACCCGCTCCCGACTCCCGATCCCCCTACAACTCCCGACTCCACCTCCCGACTCCAATCTGGGGCTAACTCAGGAGATCCCGACCAAGGCCGTCCCCGGGGTCACTGTTTCCGCGGCGGATGGCGTCCGATCGCGACCGTGCCGCCGGATCTCCTGAGTTAGCCCCCGCCACGCGGCGCACGACCGGAATACCGAGCCCGGATCATCCGTTGGGGCCAGTGTGAATCGATTTGCGAACGATCTGCTGCCCGCATCCACCGGCATGGGCGCGGTGACCCTGCGGGTGGGCGACCTCGACGCCATGATCACGTATTACCGCGACGCGGTGACCCTCGAGCTACAGAGCCACGAGGGGCCGGTCGCCGTGCTCGGGCGCGGAACCACACCGATCGTTGTTCTGCAGCACGCCCCGGAGCTGGCCGCCGCCGAGCCCCGCTCGAGCGGGCTGTTCCACACCGCCATCCTCTTCGATACGCAGGCGCAGCTCGCCGCGGCCGTCTACTCGGTGGGCACAACGCATCCGGGATCGTTCACCGGCAGTGCCGATCACCTGGTCAGCCAGGCCTTCTACTTCACCGACCCGGAGGGCAACGGCATCGAGCTGTACTGGGACCGCGACCGCACCGAGTGGAGCTGGACCCACGGCCAGGTCGAGATGGCCACCCTATACCTCGACCCGAACACCTTCATCGGCGAGCACCTGACCCGGGACGGTCAGGCGCATCCGTCGGTCGGCAACGCCATCGTCGGGCACGTGCACCTTTCCGTCGGCGACGTGGGCACGGCCCGCGAGTTCTACGTGGACCGCCTCGGCTTCGAGGCGACGGCGACCCTCGGCGGCCAGGCCCTGTTCGTCTCGGCCGGCGGCTACCACCACCACACGGCCATGAACACCTAAGCGCCGGCGCCGGCAAGCGCCGACTGGCCCTCGGGCTCGGCGAGGTCGATATCATCCTGCCGGGCTCCGACGACATCGGCGCCCTCAACGAACGGATGTCCCACTTCGGCGTGCAGACCCGTCACGACGGGCAGACCCTCGGCTTCGACGACCCGTGGGGCAACCAGATCGTGGTGCGCACGAAGTAGCCCGCGGTCCGCACGGCGTCAGCGCGGCGCACCCCGCCGACGCCGAACGCAGATGTCCTATGCGCCGGCCTCGGGCGCAGCGCCGGCTCCCGGCGCCGCACCCGTGCCGCGGGAGGCCACCCGGGTGGCACGGCGGCTCAGGCCGTGCACGGCCGCCTGGTATTCCTTGGCTCCCAGCGGACGTCCCGGCAGCTTGGGCCGGCCCCGGTCGACGGCCCGCAGCCCGTCGAGCACGATCGACAGCTGGCGCCGCCACTGGCCGGTGTAACCGCCGCCAAGGGTGCCGAGCGAGCCCACCATGGTGACGAGGACCGCGAGGTCGACCGCATCGACATCCGTTCGGAGGTCGCCGTCGCGTTTGGCCTGCGTGACGAGGGCCGACAGCACCGCTTTGAACGAGGCCGCCTTGCCGCGCGCCGGGTCGACCGTCTCCATGCGCTTGAGGATGGGCGGCAGCGACGGGTCGGCGACGAGCCACTCGGCGACGCGTTCGGTGTAGACGACGATGCCGTCCCACGCGGTGGGGGCAGCCGCGATCTCGTCGCGCACCGAGGCCAGCTCGGCGAGGGAGATGTCGTGCAGGGCCCTGACCAGGTCGTCCCGGGTGGAAAAATTGCGGTACAGCGTGGCTACGCCCACGTCGGCGCGGCGGGCGATCTCCTCCAGCGAAGCGTCAACGCCGTGCACCGCGATCAGTGCCCGCGCCTCAATGAGGAGACGCTCACGGTTCTGCCGGGCGTCACGCCGTCGAGGCTGCGCCCCATCCTGCGGGGTCGATTCGGGCGAAGTCATGACCCTGAGTCTAGGTCCCGAACCTTGGCATCGCGGAGGCTCACCTCCACGCCTCCCCCTGGCAGGTGTCAGCCAGTTGCGCCGGGCCGGGGCTGTCCCGCACAATGCAGTCAGCACCCGAACGAAACGGAGCACCATGTCGGTCGAGCACAACACCCGCGAGTTCGATCCCGAGATCGTGACGGATTTCCGGGAGCGGATGAGTTACGGCTCCTACCTCGATCTGGACACCCTGCTCGGTGCGCAGAAGCCGGTCAGCTCACCCGAGCACCACGACGAGCTTCTGTTCATCATCCAGCACCAGACCACCGAGCTCTGGCTGAAGCTCGTGCTGCACGAGCTGCGCGCCGCGACCGCGTTCCTGCGCCAGGACCAGATCGCCCCGGCCCTCAAATGCATCGCCCGGGTCAAGCACATCCAGCGCACCCTGACCGAGCAGTGGTCGGTGCTGGCCACGCTCACGCCCAGCGAATACGCCGAGTTCCGGCATTTCCTGGGCAACTCGTCCGGGTTCCAGTCGTATCAGTACCGGGCCGTCGAGTTCGCGCTCGGCAACAAGAACCGGCGCATGCTGAGCGTGTTCGAGAGCGATCCGGATGCTCACGCGATCCTCTCCGAGATGCTTGCGGCCCCCAGCATCTATGACGAGTTTCTGCGCTACCTGCACCGGCAGGGGTTCGCTATCCCGGCACCCGTGCTGGAGCGCGACGTCACGGAGGCGTGGGTGCTGCATCCGGAACTCGTGGCCACCTTCCGCGGGATCTACGAGAACGCGGGCGAGCACTGGGGTGCCTACGAGGCCTGCGAGGAACTCGTCGACCTGGAGGACAACTTCCAGCTCTGGCGGTTCCGTCACCTCAAGACCGTGCAGCGCATCATCGGCATGAAGACCGGTACCGGTGGGTCGAGCGGGGCCGCCTTCCTGCAGAAGGCGCTCGAGCTGACCTTCTTCCCCGAGTTGTTCGCCGTGCGCACCGAACTCGGCACATGAGGCACGGATGACCGGCGGCCGGCCAGGCGGATCGGTGCCAGGCGGATCGGTGCCGGGCGAACCGGTGCCGTGCGGATCGGTGCCGGGCAGGACGGTCGGCAGGACCGTCGGCAGGACGGTCGGCAGGACCGTCGGCAGGACGGTCGGCAGGACCGTGCTCCTGGGCTTCCTCGATGCGCATGTGCACCTCGCGCTGATCGACCCGGCTCCGCTCACCGCGGCCGGCATCGCCCGCGTGCTCGACCTCGGCGGGTGGACGCCGCCGAGGTCGACGCTTCCGGTCGAGTCCGACCCGGGTGCTCGACCTCGGCGGGTGGAGGTGGGCGCGGGAGAGCCCCAGCGAGCGGGGCGTCCCGCGAGCGCGGTCCTTCCCGAGACCGTGTTCGCGGGGCAGTTTCTCGCCGCGCCGGGCGGCTACCCGAGCGAACGGTCCTGGGCCCCGGCAGGCAGCGTGCGCTTCGTGGCCCAGGCAACGGATGCCGCGGCCGCCGTCGACGACCAGCTGGCGCTCGGGGCATCCGTGATCAAGGTCACGCTGAACGGCGACGCCGGGCCAGTGCTGCCGCGCGCGGTTCTCGCGGCCATAGTCGGGCACGCCCACGATCGCGGGGCCCCCGTTCTCGCCCACGCCGAGGGGGCCGGCCAGGCGCTCCGCGCGTTCGAGGCCGGGGTGGACGCCCTGGCGCACACGCCGTTCAGCGAGCGGCTGGGCGACGAGGTGATTGCGGCCATGGCCAGGCGAATGGCATGGATCAGCACCCTCGACATCCACGGCTGGGGCGAGCCGACCGACGACTTCGATCGCGCGGTCGACAATCTGCGCCGCTTCCACCGGGCCGGCGGACAGGTGCTCTACGGCACCGACCTCGGCAACGGCCCGCTGCCGCTCGGGCTGAACCGGCGGGAGATCAACGCGCTGCTCGGCGCCGGCCTGAGCGGCGACGACGTGCTGCGGAGCCTGACCATGGGAAACCTCGGCGGCTTCCGGACCGTGCTGCGCGGCCCAACAGGCAGCGAGCGCCTGGTCACGGTGCTGCGTGGCAAGCGCCCGGCCGACCCGGCCGCGTTCAGCGCCTGGCTCGGCACCGCCCGGGCGATCAGCCCGGTCGACCTCGGCGACCTCGGCGACCTCGGCGACCTCAGCACCCTCGACCCGCCGGATTCCTGAGCGCACCCCCGACCGCATCCACCGCCGCACGGCCGTCCGCGCTTTCCGTAGTCGCGCGGTCACCCGCGTGGGTGGGATACTTCCAGCGCGGCACGGTGTCGGCGAGTCCCCGGGAAGCGCGCATCGCTGCGAGAGATGGCTGCCCATCATCCGTTCGACCTCGAGGAATCCAGATGACCCCCCACACCGACACCAGCCCCGCCGGCAACGGCAGCCAGGATGCCCAGCTCGCCTTCGCCCGCCGGATGGACCGCATCGACGGGCTCGGGCACTACCGGCGGCAGTTCGTCGGCATCGAACCCGACAGCGCGACCGGGCACACCCCGAGCCTCGTCGCCTACCTCGACGGCAACTCCCTCGGCCGGCCCACCCGGGCCAGCGTGGCCCGGATCACCGAGTTCCTCACCCACGACTGGGGCACCCGCCTGATCCGCGGCTGGGACGAGGCCTGGCTGGACCTTCCGCTGAAAATCGGCGACGACATTGGCCGCGCCGCCCTCGGTGCCGCGCCCGGCCAGGTCTTCGTCGGCGACTCGACCACCGTGCTGCTCTACAAGTTGGCGCGGGCGGCCGTCGACTACCTTCGCGTCGACGCGGAACCGACGCGCACCGAGATCGTGCTGGACACCGACAACTTCCCCACCGACCGCTACCTGCTCGAGGGCATCGCGGCCGAACGTGGCATGACGCTGCACTGGATCCACTCCGACCCCGCGAGCGGCGTCACAGTGGAGCAGGTGCGGCAGGCCGTGGGCCCGCAGACAGCGCTCGTGCTGCTCAGCCACGTGGCCTACCGCTCCGGTTTCCTTGCCGATATGCGCGAGATCACCGCGGTGGTGCACGCCGCGGGCGGCCTCGTGCTCTGGGACCTCAGCCATTCGGTCGGCTCCGTGGTGGTCGAACTCGACCTGTGCGACGTGGACCTGGCCGTCGGCTGCTCCTACAAATACCTGAACGGCGGCCCCGGCGCCCCCGCGTTCGCCTATGTGCGCAGCGACCTGCAAGACGTTCTCACCCAGCCGATTCAGGGCTGGATGGGAACGAAGGATGTCTTCACGATGGGCCCGGGGTATGTGCCGGCCAACGGCATCCGTCGTTTCATGAGCGGAACCCCGCCGATCGTGGGGATGCTGGCCATGCAGGATTCGCTCGCGATGATCGAGGAGGCGGGCATCGACCAGGTGCGCGCCAAGTCGGTGGCGCTGACCGAGTTCGCGCTGACCCTCGTGGATGTCTGGCTTGCCCCGATGGGCGTGACTGTGTCGTCGCCGCGAGAGCCCACGCACCGCGGCGGTCACGTGACCGTGAACCACCCCGCCATGCGGCAGGTGACGCAGATTCTGTGGGAGCACGATGTGATCCCCGATTTCCGCATGCCCGACGCACTGCGCATCGGCCTGTCCCCGCTGAGCACAAGCTTCGTCGAGACCTTCGAGGGGGTCGCGGCGATCCGGGACGTGCTGCGCGGTGTGCTGCTCGGGCAGAGCGGGCTTGCCGGCGGAGCCAACGGTGGTCTCGGCACCGGCCTGGGCACCGGCCTGGCCGGTGCGCTCGGCGTCCCGGGGGTCGGCCTGTAGGATCGTGGAATCCACCCCCCGACGCCTCCGGAGTGAGCTATGCCAACAATCGTCGTAGAAGTTATGCCCAAGGCCGAGCTGCTCGACCCGCAGGGGAAGGCCGTCGCCGGCGCCCTGGGTCGCCTCGGCAAGACCCGTTTCACCAGCGTTCGCCTGGGCAAGCGGTTTGAACTCACCATCGACGGCCACGTCGACGACGCCGTGCTCGCCGAGGTGCAAGAACTCGCCGACACCGTGCTGTCCAACACGGTGATCGAGGATGTCATCGGCATCCACGTGCTGGAGGCACCCGCCGGAGAGACGCACTGATGCGCATCGGCGTCGTCACGTTCCCCGGTTCGCTCGACGATCGCGACGCCGCGCGCGCGATCCGCTTGGCCGGCGCCGAGCCCGTCGCCCTCTGGCACGGCGAGCACGACCTGCACGGCGTGGACGCGCTCGTACTGCCCGGCGGCTTCAGCTACGGCGACTACCTGCGCTGCGGCGCCATCGCGAGCCTCTCTCCGATCATGGCGGAGGTCATCAGCGCGGCCAACAGCGGCATGCCCGTGCTCGGTGTCTGCAACGGCTTCCAGATGCTGACCGAGGCGCACCTGCTCGAGGGCGGCTTGATCCGCAACGACCACGGCTCGTTCATCTGCCGCGACCAGAAATTGCGCGTCGAGAGCGCCCTCACCGACTGGACCGGTGGTTTCGCGGCCGGCCAGGAGATCACCATCCCGCTCAAAAACGGCGAGGGCGGCTTCATCGCCTCCGCCGACACGCTCGAGCGCCTCGAGGGTGAGGGCCGCGTGGTCGTGCGCTACGTCGGCATGAACCCGAACGGCTCACTCAACGACATCGCCGGCATCAGCAACATGCGCGGCAACGTCGTCGGTCTGATGCCGCACCCCGAGCACGCGGTCGAGCCGGGCTTCGGCCCCGACACCGTCGACGCCATGCGCAGCGGCACCGACGGGATCACCTTCTTCACCTCCGTGATCGAACGGATGCTCGTCAGCGCGTAACAGCGTCCGCACCATGCGGTTGTCGGCGCGCCGGAGCGCCGGCGCGCTAGCCTGTCAGGGTGACGTCTAACAGCGGTGTGCGTGTGGGTGCCGCTGTCCGAGGGATGCCGCCTGGCTACTTCGCGTTGGTCATGGCCACGGGGATCATCTCGGTCGGGATGCACCTGATCGGCGTCCAGACGCTCAGCTTCATCCTCATGGTCGTGTGTGCCGCGGCCTACCTGATTCTCGTGGCGCTTACCGGGTGGCGGCTCATCGCCTATTCCGCGGCCTTCCTTGCGGACATGCACGATCCCCACCGCGGATTCCAGTTCTTCACTTTCGTCGCCGGCACCAACGTCCTGGCTGCCCGTCTCGCCATCGAGGGCTGGTTCGGCCTGGCGACAGTTCTCCTCGGGGTGTCCGGAATCACCTGGCTGTTGCTCGGCTACGCTCTCCCGTGGTTCGCGGTCCTGGGCCGCAGCGTGCGCCCCGTGCTCAACGCCGCGAACGGGACCTGGTTCATCTGGGTCGTCGCCAGCCAGTCGGTCGCCGTCGTGGCGGCCTCGTTGGAGCCCGTGTCGGGCGATGCCAGGGCACTGCTCGCAGTCCTCGCGATCTTGTCCTGGTCGGTGGGCATCTTCCTCTACGGTGCCGCGGGTGTTTTCGTATCCTTACGGCTGGTGCTCTATGACATCCGGCCTGAGCAGTTGGACCCGCCCTACTGGGTGTCTATGGGCGCGTGCGCGATCACGGTGCTGGCCGGTGCCCGCATCGTCGAAATGGCGGACGCCCCGATGGTGACCGCGACCCGGGGGCTCGTTGCGGGCGTCTCCGTCATGTTCTGGGCGTTCGCCACCTGGCTCATCCCCGTGCTCATCGCGGTGGGGTTCTGGCGTCACGTCACACACCGAGTGCCACTGCGCTACGAAGCGACGCTGTGGAGCATCGCATTTCCCGTCGGGATGTACGCGGTCGCCGGAATCTACCTGGGCCAGGCCGATGACCTTCCACTGGTCGGGCAGATCGGGACCGTCTCACTCTGGGTGGCTCTCGTGGTGTGGTTGGTCATGTTCACCGCGATGGTCCGCCAGCCGCTGCGGGCAGGTGGACTGTTTCGTGGATCCCCTGACCCGCGGCACCTGACCGTTGAGCCCGCAGTCACCGGCCAACCGAGAAAGTGAGAACCGACCCGTGCAGAAAATTTCGATCGAGGCGTTCGCCCGCGAACACCTGAAGGCAGCCGCAGCCGGCACCAGTGGTCGCGCAGCCGGAACGGTCTTCGGCGGCCACGAGAAGGTGATGCGTCAAACCGTCATCGCGCTGCTGGCCGGAATCTCCCTGAGTGAGCATGAGAATCCGGGTGAGGCGACGGTCTATGTCCTCAGCGGGCGCGTGCGGCTAAGAGCCGGCGACGACGTCTGGGAGGGGCGCGCCGGTGATTTCCTGATCGTTCCGGACGCACGGCACAGCCTTGAGGCGGTCGTAGATTCCACGGTCCTGATGACCGTTGCCAAGAAGGGCTAGAACGCCAGATCGAGGACCGCCGCGACAGGCGCGCAGCGGTCCCCCGTGCAGGTGATCAGGCGATGATCGTCCACGGGTTCTCGATCAGTCGGGTCAGCGTTTGCAGGAACTGTGCGGCCACAGCGCCGTCGATGATCCGGTGGTCCGCCGACAGGGTGTAGCGCATCCTGTGCCGGGCAACGATCTCGTCCCCGACCACGACAGCCTCGCGGGCGGTGCCGCCGACGGCCAGGATCGCCCCTTCGGGCGGGTTGATGATCGCGGTGAACTGCTCCACACCGAACATGCCGAGGTTGCTGATGGTGAACGTGCCGCCCGACATCTGACCGGCTGTGAGCTTCTTGGCGTTGGCCAGGGAGACGAGCTGCTTGGCTTCCGTACCGAGCTGGCTGACGGTCTTCTGGTCCGCGTCCTCGATCACGGGAACCACGAGGCCGTTGCCCGAGGCGACAGCCACACCGATATTGACGCGGTGGTGCACCAGCATCTCGACGCTCGCGTCGTCGATGTAGGACGCGTTGACCTCGGGGTGCTCGCGGAGGGCGAGCGCGCTCGCCCGAATCAGCAGGTCGTTGATGCTCACCTTCGGCCGACCGGCCTGAACGAGTTGCGCGTTCAGCTCGGTGCGCAACTGCACGAGGTTCTCGGCGTCGGCCGCGGCGGTGACGAAGAAGTGCGGAATGGTGCGGGCGCTCTCACCCAGCCGCCGCGCGATGATGCGGCGCATGTTGCTCAGCGGGATCGCCTCGGACGCGCGCTTGTCGAGGGTGTCCGGTGAGGGTGCGGCGGCTGCCGCGCTCGGAGCGACCACGGTCGCGTTAGGGACGGCGGAGTCGGCACCGGGCGCGGTCGCCTGGGCGAGCAGTGCGTCGGTATCCGAGCGGATGATGCGGCCGCCGGGGCCCGTGCCGCGCACCTGGCTCAGGTCGAGATGGTTTTCCCGCGCGAGCTTGCGCACCAGCGGTGACGCGAAGAGGCGCTCACCGCGCCCGGCGGCGTTCCCGTCCGCATTGCCATCGATCGGAGGAACTGCCGGTGCGGCCTCGGCCGCCGGCGTAGCCGCCGGTGCGTCGGCAGCGGCGGCCGGCGTCGCCCCCGGCATGACACTCGGCTTGCCGTCGTCCAGCAGTGCGATGGGCTCGCCGATGGAGACCAGCTTCCCCTCTGCCACGAGATGCTCCGAGAGTGTGCCGGCCTCGTAGGCTTCGTACTCCATCGTGGCCTTATCGGTCTCGATCTCGACGAGCAGGTCCCCGACCTCGACCCGGTCACCGGGCTGCTTGTGCCAGATCGCGATCGCGCCTTCCTCCATCGTGTCGGAGAGGCGGGGCATTGTGATTTCGATCATGATTTTTCACCCATCGGGTAGCGGCGGCGACCGACGGCGTCGAGGGTCTGACGGATGGCGCCGATGACGTCCTCCGCCGACGGCAACGCGGCCGTCTCCAAAGGTTTTGAGTACGGGAGCGGCACCTCTGCCATCGCGACGCGTCGAACGGGCGCGTCCAGGTAGTCGAAGGCGCCATCGGAAATCGTGGCCGCGATCTCAGCGCCGATTCCATAGGTCAGCCAGTCATCCTCGAGGATGACGGCGGCATGCGTCTTCTTGACGGACTCCACAACCGTTTCGCGGTCCAGTGGACGCAGACTGCGCAGGTCGATGACCTCGATGTCGAGGCCGTCCGATTCCGCGAGCTGCGCCGCGACCTGCGACGCGACGTGGGCCATCCGTGAATAGCCGATCAGAGTGATGTCGCTTCCCTTGCGGGTGACGGCAGCCTTGCCGATTTCGGCCGACACGTCGCCGTCAGGCACCTCGCCCTTGATGTTGTAGAGCGACAGGTTTTCCAGGAACAGCACGGGGTCATCGTCCCGGATCGCCGCGATCAGAAGCGCCTTGGCGTCGGCCGGCGTGCTGGGTGCGACGACCTTCATCCCGGGGACGAAGGCGTAGAAGAGCTCGATGTTCTGCGAGTGGGTCGCACCCAGCTGCTGTCCGCCGCCACCCGGCGTGCGGATGACGAGAGGCACTCGGGCCTGTCCACCGAACATGCCGTAGATCTTGGCGGCGTGGTTCACGATCTGGTCGAGCGCGAGCAGGGAGAAGTTGATGGTCATGATCTCGACCACGGGGCGGAGCCCGAGCATCGCGGCGCCGATGGCGGCACCGGTGAAACCCTCTTCGGCGATCGAGGTGTCCCGCACGCGCTTCTCGCCGAACTCGTCGAGCATGCCCGCGGTGATCTTGTACGCGCCTTCGAAGAGACCGATCTCCTCACCCATCAGGAACACATTCTCGTCACGCAGCATCTCGGAACGCAGCGTGTCGTGCAGTGCCTGGCGATAGGTCATGATGCTCATTGGTTGACTCCGTAGTCGGGGATCGGTGCCGGCTCGAACAGAGGCTGCCCGGGCAACCGATGGGAGTCATTGGCCACGGCTGTGGCGTAGGTGTAGTCGAACAGGGTCGACACATCCGGGAACGGGCTGTTCTCGGCGAACGCCGCCGCCTCGGTTGCCTGAAGGGTTACTTCCTCGTCGATCTTCGCCAGTTCCTGCTCGTCAAGCAGACCGTCCGCGACCAGCTTGGCGGCGAAGGTGTGCACCGGGTCTCGTTCCTTGACCAGGGACATCTCCTCGTCGGAGCGGTACTTGGCCGGGTCGACGACGGAGTGCCCACGCAGTCGTTCCGTCACGACCTCGAGAAGGAAGGGCTTACCGCTGCGAGCCTGAGCAACGGCACGCTGGGCGGCCTCGAACACGGCGACGGGATCGAGCCCGTCGACGCGTTCCGACGCCATCCGGTACGCGGATGCGCGCTTGTAGAGGTCCGGCTCAGCCGAAGCCTTGTCGACCGTGGTGGCCATTCCCAGCCTGTTGTTGATGATGACGTAGACGATCGGAAGGTTCCAGAGAGACGCGATGTTCAAAGACTCGTGGAATGCTCCGATGTTCGTGGTGCCATCGCCCATCGTGCACAGCACGATCTCGTCGCCGGCGCGGTAGTCGATGGCCAGGGCGGCCCCCGTCGCCAGCGGGATCTGGCCGCCGACGATGCCGTAGCCGCCCAGCATCCGCTTCTCGAAGTCGAACATGTGCATCGAGCCGCCCCACCCCTTGGACACCCCGTCGGATCGGCCGTACAGTTCGGCCATCACCCGGTTGGGGTGGATGCCGCGGGTGATCGCGTAGCCATGCTCGCGGTAGTTGGTGAAGAGGTAGTCGCTCGGGCGCAGCGCGGACATGAGCCCGACGACCGCAGCCTCCTCGCCGAGATTCAGGTGGCAGTAGCCGCCGATCAGCGCTTGCGTGTAGGCCCGTGCGGCTCGCTCTTCGAACCGGCGGATGAGCATCATCTGGCGGTAGAACCCGGTCAAGAGTTCCCGGTCGGCCGGGGAGACATCGGGTTTTGCGCCCGGGGTCGGCCGATCCGGGGAGGTGGTTGGTCGGGACTGAGTCGCCACGGATGTACGCGCTCGAGTGGTCATGAAAGAACTCCCTGCTCGGCCTTCGTGAGGTCGGAGATCGAAGAGTCGCATCGAATTTTAATGATACGAATTAGTTTCATTCTACATCCGAGAGTACGTTTGCGTTTAACGTTTTTTTGAAGATCCGAAGGGCCGGACATGGACTCAGCGACCCCAGCGAGCCCGGTTCGCAAGCGCGGCCGACCCACGGAGGCGGGGCGCGTCGAGCGTCGAGGCCAGATCCTCGACGCCGCGTTGCCGGTCTTCCTCGAATATGGCTTCGGCAAGGCGACGGTGGACCGGATTGCCGCCGCGGCCCGCGTCACCAAGCGCACGATCTACACCTACTTCGGTGACAAGGATGGCGTCTTCACCGAGATGCAGCGACGCCTGGCCGCGAACGTCAGTGGCGAGCCGCTCCGCACGGAGACGCTGGAATCACTCGCCGCGCGTATCGTGTACGGGTTGCACTCGGCCCAGATGATCGGACTACACCGCCTCGTGATCGCCGAGTCGCTGCGTTTTCCCGAACTCGCCCGACGGCTGCACGACAACGGCGACATGCGCCACATCGCGCGCCTCGCAGACCACATTCGGGCCGAGCACGGCCAGGCGGCCGCTGCCCATGCCGAGCAGCTCTACGCACTGCTGCTGGGCGAAGACTACCGGCGGCGGCTGCTCGGGCTGCTCGAACCGGTGACCGCCGCCGAGGCCGCGGTCCACGCTCGGTCCGCGCTGGCCGTCATCCAGTTGACGACGGCGAGCCCCCTGTCCGGCGCCGCATCGGCAGCGGGTGCGCCGAGTCCGTGATGACGACCCGGTCGTCGATCCTGCCCTGGCGCATCTCGTCGAGGACGTCGGCCAGCTCCTCGAGGCGGCCAGTGGCGACAGCCGGGTGGAACACTCCACGGTTGTGGAAATCAGGGCTTCGACAAGGTCACGGCGGGTGCCCCCGATCGAACCGCGAATGGTGAGGCCCTTGAGCACGATGTCGAAGATCGGCGCCGACAGCCCACCGCCGTCAGGCAGCGATGGGCCTCAGCTGCAGCCGCTCGTGCTGCCACAGCTTTCGCAGACGTAGCACGAACCGGCCGGACGCATGGCGGTGCCGCACGACATGCACAGCGGCGAATCCAAGCTGAGACCCTGCTGAGCCTCGAGTAGTTCCGCCGAGGAATGCACCGCTCGAGTCGCCCCTGCAGGCGGCTGGGCCGGAGGCAGCACCTGGCTCGGTGGCGCCGTTTCCGTTGCTTCAGAGCCACCCGCATCGAGCTGGGAAACGCGCTCGGCGGTCGTGAAGATCCCCATCGACGAGCGCGTGGCGAACGGCAGGTGGTCCAGGGCCAGGCGGCGGAAAATGTAGTCCATCATCGACTGCGCCATCCGGATGTCCGGGTCATCGGTCATCCCCGCCGGTTCGAAGCGCAGATTGGTGAACTTCTCGACGTAGGTCGGCAGCGGCACCCCGTACTGTAGGCCGATCGAGACCGCGATGGAGAATGCGTCCATGACCCCGGACAGAGTAGAACCCTGTTTGCCCAGCCGGAGGAAGATCTCGCCGAGTTCGTCGTTGGGGTACAACCCCGCCGTGAGATGCCCCTCGGCGCCGGCGACAGCGAAGGACGTGGTGATCGACGTGCGGGACTTCGGGAGTCGCCGCCGGATCGGCGACGCGGGCTGCACGACCGGCAAGGACGCCGGGGCGGCCTTGCCGTCCGATAGGGGCTGACCGACCTTGCAGTTGTCGCGGTAAATGGCCACCGCCTTGAGCCCGAGCTTCCAGCCCTGGAAGTAGACCTCCTCCACTTCGTCGACCGTTGCGCTCTGCGGGAGGTTGACGGTTTTGGAGATGGCTCCGGAGAGGAACGGCTGAACCGCGGCCATCATGCGCACGTGGCCCATCGGCGCGATGGCCCTCTTCCCCATGGCGCAGTCGAAGATCGCGTAGTGTTCCGGTTCGAGCCCGGGGGCACCGATGACCTGTCCGTGCAGGGCGATGTGTTCGACGATCGCTTCGGCGGCCTCCTGCGGGTACCCCAGGCCACGCAGCGCTCGGGGCACGGTCTGGTTGACGATCTGCATGGAGCCGCCACCCACCAGCTTCTTGAACTTCACCAGTGAGAAATCCGGTTCGATTCCCGTGGTGTCACAGTCCATCATGAAGCCGATCGTGCCGGTCGGAGCGAGAACACTGGCTTGCGCGTTTCGCCAGCCGGACACCTCCCCCAACATCAGGGCCTGCTGCCAGGCCGCCGACGCCCGATCATGGATCTCGCCGCTCATGCCACCCGAGGTCTGCAGGGCGATGTCGGCTGCCTCATGCTTGCGCATGACTCTCGTGTGGGCCTCCGCATTGCGCGCGAAGCCCTCGTACGGGCCAACCACCCCGGCCAGTTCGGCCGAACGCCGGTAGGCGGTTCCGGTCATCAGGGAGGTGATCCCGGCGGCCACGGCCCTGCCCGACTCGGAATCGTAGGCGTGACCGGCGGCCATCAGGAGAGCACCGAGGTTGGCGTAGCCGATGCCCAGCTGGCGGAACGCGCGGGTCGTCTCACCGACGGCCGGCGTCGGGAAGTCGGCGAAGCAGATCGAGATGTCCATCGCCGTGGTGATCAGCTCGACCGCTCGAACGAAGGCATCCGTGTCGAACACGTCCTCCCCCGGGACGGCGTCGGCGCGCAGAAACTTGAGCAGATTGAGCGAGGCCAGGTTGCAGGACGAGTTGTCGAGCGACATGTACTCCGAGCAGGGATTCGACGCCGTGATCCGACCCGATTCAGGATTGGTATGCCAGTCGTTGATGGTGTCGTCGTACTGGATTCCCGGGTCGGCGCAGTCCCACGCCGCTTGGGCGAGTTGACGGAACAGGCCCGGTCCGTGCACTGACTCGATCTCGCTTCCGTCCTGCCGGGAGGTGAGGGAGAAGCTGGTGCCGTTTTCCACGGCTCGCATGAACTCGTCACTGACCCGAACGGTGTTGTTGGCGTTCTGGTACTGCACGCTCGCCATGTCCGCACCGCCGAGGTCCATGTCGTAGCCGGCATCCCGCAGAGCACGGATTTTGCCTTCCTCCCTCGACTTGGCCTCGATGAATTCCACGATGTCCGGGTGGTCCACGTCGAGCACCACCATTTTGGCAGCACGCCGGGTCGCCCCGCCGGACTTGATCGTGCCCGCGCTGGCATCGGCGCCGCGCATGAACGAGACGGGCCCACTGGCCGTTCCGCCGGAGGAGAGCAGTTCCTTGGAGGAACGCAGTTGGGACAGGTTCACCCCCGCCCCAGAACCGCCCTTGAAGATCATCCCCTCATCGCGGTACCAGCCGAGAATGGACTCCATTGTGTCCTCGACCGAGAGGATGAAGCAGGCGCTGACCTGCTGCGGCGATGGCGTCCCGACGTTGAACCACACCGGGGAGTTGAACGAGAAGACCTGATGCAGGAGCAGCCAGGTCAGTTCCGCACCGAAGACCTCCGCGTCGCCGTCCCCGGCGAAGTACCCGTTCGCCGACCCGGCAACCACATACCGCGTGACCACCCGGTCGATCAGCTGCTTGAGGCTGGACTCCCGCTCGGGCGACCCGATGGCCCCGCGAAAGTACTTGGTGCTCACAATGGTGGAGGCGTTCGCCGACCAGGTGTCCGGGAACTCGACACCCTTCTGCTCGAAGACGGTTTCGCCATTCTTCCAGTTCGTCTGCACGACATCGCGAAGCTCCCAGACCACCTCGTCGTACGGGTGGACCCCGGGCGTGCTGAAGTGGCGCTCGATGGCCAGTCCGGCACTATGCGCACCCTGATCGCTTCCGTCAGACCCGGCTTCGGCGTTCTGATTCCTGCTACTCATGTTCGCTCCCCACTCACGACACCCGAATGCCGAATTACTACCAGTGGGCGTCGACTCCTCAGTGAACCACTACATGTAGTGATTGTGTTTTTCTGCTTCGGCTCGGGCGTGTCCTCGACGGGCAGTGCTGCAGAAAAAAACCCGCCTGGCGGTGCGGAGCAGGGCTGCACGCACAGGCCGGCCGATCAGTGCCGCGCCGTCGGCCAGGACGACGGCCCGCATCAGATCCCCACCAAAAAACGTTGCGCTGCTGAAGGGGAAAATCTGAGCCCCGCGGCGCAACCACGTCGATAGAGGGGTGGTGTTCCGTGCGGTGTGCAGCATCCCGACGGTGGCCGGGCACCCGCGCACCGACGGCAGACAGTCGCACCGGCACGCGAATGCATGAAACGATGGATTTGTCCGGTACCGGCCCAGCTTCGTCAACCTAGTCCGGCGATCAACGGGAGGCCACGAAATGGCAAGAATCTACACCAGAACCGGCGACGCCGGCAGCACCGGGATGCTTCATGGCGGCAGGGTCTCCAAGGGTGATGAACTCATGGACGCGGTCGGCGACATCGACGAAGCGGTGTCTGCCCTCGGTCTGGCGCGAGCGGGATGCGCCGAGCCCGAGCATGCCGCGATCCTGTTCCGCGTGCAGCGCGATTTGTTCGTCGTCGCAGCTGATCTGGTCGTGAACCCAGCTCACCGCGACCGCCTCGTCCCGCGCATATCGCTGGTCGTTCCGGACATGGTCACGGAGCTGGAGGGAATCATCGACGGGCTGGTGACCGCCCGGCCGCTGCGGCCGGTTTTCCTCATCCCCGGGTCGACGCCCACCGAGGCCGCCATCGATCTGGCCAGAACGGTGGTGCGGCGGGCCGAGCGGCACACGGTGCGGGCCGGTGTGGTCGGGCATCCGGTCAGCGACGACGCGCGGCACTACCTCAACCGGCTCTCCGACCTGCTCTACGTGCTTGCCCGGCACTCGGCGGGCCCCGAAACAGAGCCTGCCAGCCACGACTGAGGACGACTCAAAATTGAATTCTCTCCCTCGCCGGTTCCTCCTCCGCTTAGCCTCAATACCGTTCAGTTAAGCGTTTGAGTGGTGATTTTGGCTCGTGGAGGGGTAGTACACGGTCGCGAGTTCTATCGCGGAGGCCTCGGCCGGATCAAGGATCGTGGTCAGCAGCCGGTCGGCGTCAGGGTTGTCGCGTCCGTCGTCGATCGTGTAGTCCACGACCCGCACGGTCAATGGTGGTGTCGATTGCCGCCCCGGGCCCGAGGTCGGGATGATCGTCGCCAGCCAGGACCCGTCAGCGAGGGTCTCCTGATGCCGAGGGCGGAGGTTCGTCTTGACCCACCAGAGCAGGTCAGCGCCCGTCGCTGCCGCTTGAGCCCCCAACCGGAAGCCGGAGAAGCCGCGGTCGGCGAGGACCAACATGCCCGGTTCGAAGCGCCCTGCGAGCTCTCGGGAGAGTTCAATTTCCAACGTCGCGCACGGGCCCATCACCGCGTCCAGAATGGCATGCGTTCCGCACTCAGCCAGGGCCACCAGGCGTGCTTGCGGGAAAGCAGATTGTTCGCCCCGGCTGCCCGGCCCCCGGGGGCGAGCAGGCGGTACTCGATCTAGCCGCAGTGCTGCTCGTCGCTCCGCTGCCGCGCACCCGTGCGCTCTGGGCAGCCACACTTGTCACCGGAGTAGCGCGGCACCAAGCCGCGTTGATCGTCGTCTTTCACCACGTGCTCGCCGACGGAGTGGCCGGCCTGGTCGTGCTGGGCGGGCTCGTAGACCAGTCGGACGCTACCGGGACGCCCAGGGCCGTGGGCCCGAAGACGCATGAATCCGATTTCCCGCGGCCGCAAGCCTCCATTCGCCAGCTCGCCATCGACGCCTGGACCCGCCGGCTAGGTTCACTGCGTGCTCTCCCCGCTCTGCTGCGCCGCCTCCAGGACGCGGCCCGGGAATTGCGGTCGGTGCGGTGGACGCGCCTGAGGCCAACGTCGCTTAACCGGCCGACCGGCCCGCGACGAAGCCTCGCTACGGTCACGGTGGCGCTGGACGGGATCCGCAACGCCGGTCACGCCCAGAAAGCCACGGTCAACGACGTCGTGCTCACCGCGATCGGTGGCGCACTGCCGAACTCTCCTGCCACTGGCCAAGGCCCTGCACGAAGGTTCTACTGAGGCAATTTGGGAAAGTCGCGTCGGGGCCGCTGCCGGGTAACGTTCCGACGAGACCGCCCAGGATGCGCCGGTCGATCGCGACGAGTCGCCCGAGTCCCCGCAATAAATTCCTTGGCCGACATTCAGCCCTAGAAGTCGGGCACGTCGGGCAGAAACTACTGCGGGCGCGGGCTGTGCCATCCACCAATAGCGTTGTTCCCGACGATCTGCACGACGCCAATGGTCGGCCGGGCGAGTCCGGTCAGTATCTACTGGAATTCAATCCTCGCAGAACCCTCAGCGGATATGGAGCGAGGGAGAGCTCCATCGACCGAGTCTCTGTTGCGCGCGGTTAGCCTCCGCGCAACAATGCCCCTCGAACGGCTTATCCGATTACTCCTACGCCTGGTCTCGGAAATCGCGGATACCGTGCTCGCTCCGGCTCTTCAGCGCCAGCGTGAGCAGATGAATCAGATCGCGAAACCCCCGCTACCGGCGTCGAGTACTTGAACACTCGGTCCGTCCAGCCTTCTGGGCTCATCCGGCAACGAACGCGCCAGCCATCAGGTCAATTTCGCTTTCCGGGATATTGAGTCGGCGGGCTTCCACGACCCACCCGGAAACAGCGGCCTTGACTTCTAATAGCAATGCGACGGCGTCTTTCACACGGAAGTACCGAGCCACGTCTAGGAGGGCGGCGGTGTCCGCGAAAAAGGTGTCGTAGTCGATGGACGTGGACAACTCTTTGGGTCCCGCTGCCGGGTTGGGGTTGAGGTCGAACGCGGGAGACAAGTCCCAGCTGCGTGTGGTGTCCGACCGGAGGAACCCGTGGTTTCTGAGATGGTCGTCGGTGTTAGAGATCAGGATTGAGAACGCGATCCGGCGCCACAGCTCGCGAAGGTCACGCGTCGCAGATGAGGATGACTGCTCAATGACCTCGGCGATTTCCAAGTAGCTGCGGTGCTCGCCGTCAACTGCTTCGAGCATCGTCATAGCGCTCACATATCCGATGCGACTATCCCCGACTCTGTCGAACCTGTTGAGCAGCAGCACGTTCCGGCCTGCGACACTCATCAATTCAGTGCGCGGCGTTCGAATGCCTGCCCGGCTGGCCAGCGTCAGAGCAAGCTGCTCCCACGCCATGACGTCCCATTCGTCGGAGGCAACACGGGGGAACTTCGCAATGAGCAATGCACCCCGGCCGTTGACAACGGAAGCTTTGGGCCGGGCACCACCGATAGAGCTTCCCGCACGCAGGAGTAGCCGCAACGATTCGTCATCGGGATGGTCGCTCTCAACAGATTCAACAGCGTGGAGAAGTCTCGGCAGGCCGACCAGGTGCGGCACGCTTGCAGCCGCCGGCCCCAGCCAATCAGTGGTCCCCGGACGACGGAACCGGAAGGCGCCCTGACGAAGGTCGTCGCGAACACCGAGCGTGTAATCGAGTTCGCCGAAACTGCGTGCAGCTCCACCGCCTTGTGCGGCACGGTGGTGTTCGGATCTTTCGATGAGTTTGCGTCCCCAGCGGTCGGGAGCGCAGTCCGTGAACGCCCCGAAAAGGCGACGCCCGTCCGCAGTGTTGAAAGACCCGGATGAGAGGGGTAGTCCCGGATCGAGCGAGTACGCGTCTGGTCTGGCCAGATAATCGATGTCGTAGGTGAAAGTGGCGCTCTCGGAGTTGCGTCGACGATGCGCGTAGACCGTGCCCGCGCGGACGTCGACACCGTCTATTTGCACCCAGACTTCCGCGTCAGACATCGGCCTGTTTCTTCGGCCGGCTCTGACGCACACGCTGCGGGAGAACTTCCTCGGAGCGAAGCCGGCCGATGTCGCTGCGATAAGGGTCGGCGCTCTCAACGACCGTGTCCATGATTCCAAGTGCCCGGAAGACACGCAGCGCGGTCTCGAGGCTGACGCCTCCCTGCCCTGATTCCAGCTTGTGGAGGGTTGCCCGGCTCATGCCCGCGCGGTCCGCGACCTGCGTAGCAGTCAACCCGAGAAGTTTCCGCCACGTCTGAATGTCTGTGCCAAGTTCACGGAGAGCACGCCGGACGGGGATGGGGGTTAATCGCTTCTCAACCATTGACTCTCCTCCCTAACGTCTATTATTTTATACACTAACGTTTATAAAGCATTTGATACTTCGCCTTAAATTGGTTTCCCGTCTGCGGCGGATCGCAGCGCACCGGACGAGTGTGCCGCGTGTCGGGCGTGTGGCGGGCAGACTCCGGTGCCTTTACGGGCGGAGAGGTTCACGCGTGCCCACATTTGGCAGGAATGTCGGGTGCGGCCCAAGCTCACACGACTCACAAATCGCACCAGACTCACAAGACTCACGAGGGACTGCCTCGAGTTCAGTTGACTCCAGGGGTGAGTGGTTACAGGCGGCCGCGCGAGCCGGGCGAATGGCCCCTTCGATCTCCGCGCAGGCGCCTGATGTCTGGCATCGGCGAAGAGTTTCTTCATCCCGCCGTGGCGGAGCAGAGCCATGTCATCGATCGAGTCCGCGCCGGCGAGCATCCCCGCGACCAACGCGGTGACTTTCAACCCTGCGTTCGCCCCGAGGTACCCCGGCAACGTCAATCACCGGCTGGCAAGCTCGCCCAAGCCCGTGGAGGCGGCCAACATCATCGCAGGGACGAGTCCGGCGGCCGACACGAGATTGGTGTCATCGAGGGACGCTGACAAGGCCGTGGGCCTATGGAAAAATTGCATCTACGAGATGCCTTTCGTGTCAGTCGAAATGAACCCTAAGTGAGTTCTATTTTTCCTGATCTGGAAGGCATTCTCTGTTTAACGCGCCGTCAACTCCCCAGCCTCACCGGTGGATTGAGGCTTAGGACACCGTGACCAACACCGGGGGGACCGGCAGGCGAGGTGACGGCGTGCGTCGAGCACCCCAGGTTCGCCGCCATCCGGCACGGTCGGGACCGGATGCCGCCGACAGGCCCCCCGGTGGAACAGTGCGTGCTCGGGTGGTCGGCCGTGCACTGACGTCGGTGAACTCCGGGACCGCAATTTCGTGGTCGATGACCGCACCGTCGGCGATGAAAGCCCCACGGCCGATGTCCGTGTTGCTGGCCAGGCGCGCCTCGTTTCCGACAATCGCATCGGCCCCGACATGCACGTTCGCGCCGACGAAGACCCGCGCGCCGATGATCGCCCCGTGGTCGATCCAGCTCCCCTGCCCGATCCACGATTCAGGCCCGACCTGGGCGTCACTTTCCACATACGTTGCGCTCGACACGTAGGCGCTCGGGTTCACCTGGGCACCGGGCGACACCAGTCCACGCCCGTTCTCGTGACGCCGGTACTTCGTCACCTGGCCCTTCTCGAGTTCCACTTCCACACTCATTCTTGCCACTAGCAGTCTCCTCGATCTCATCGTGTGATTTATTAAAAGGATAACTCTGCTTTTAATAACCTGTCCAGGAAAGTTGCCCGGCGATCACGGCGCGGGCGCCGCAGCGGCCCGCCCGAATCATCCGTCGATGTCGCCCGGGCTAGACGGCGCTGGACGGCTCCCACAGGTTGATGCCCATGTCGACGGCGTGCTCGTCGATCGCCGTGATCTCGGCGTCGGTGAACGCGAGGTTGTCGATCGCGGCGATGTTCGTCTCCAACTGCTTCACCGAGGAGGCGCCGACGAGCGCCGTGGTGACGGTTTCGCGTCGCAGCACCCACGACAGGGCGAGCTGGGCGAGCGACTGACCGCGGGCATCCGCGATCTCGGTCAGGGCACGGATGCGCCCCACCGTCTGGTCGTTCACCATGTCGCGGCTCATCGAGCCGGCCTGCGAGGCTCGGGACCCCTCGGGCACCCCGTTCAGGTAGCGGTCGGTGAGCAGCCCCTGCGCCAGCGGGGAGAAGGCGATGCAGCCGACGCCGAGGTCGTCCAGGGTGTCGAGCAGTCCGTCTTCGACCCAGCGGTTGAACATCGAGTACGAGGGCTGGTGGATCAGCAGCGGCGTGCCCATCTCGGCCAGGATCGCGGCGGCCTGCCGGGTGCGCTCGGGCGAGTACGAGGAGATGCCGGCGTACAGCGCCCGACCGCTCGTGACGGCCGTGTGCAGCGCACCCATCGTCTCCTCGAGCGGGGTGTCCGGGTCGGCCCGATGGGAGTAGAAGATGTCGACGTAGTCCAGGCCCATGCGGCCGAGGGACTGGTCGAGGCTCGAGAGCAGATACTTGCGGGAACCCCACGAGCCGTACGGGCCCGACCACATGCCGTAGCCGGCCTTGGTCGAGATGACCAGCTCGTCGCGGTGCGGGGCGAAATCCTGCGCGAGGTGCACGCCGAAGTTGCTCTCGGAGCTGCCCTTGGGCGGGCCGTAGTTGTTGGCCAGGTCGAAGTGGGTGACGCCTAGGTCGAAGGCGCGGCGCAGGATGGCGCGCTGCGTCTCCATCGGTGCGGTGCCGCCGAAATTCTGCCAGAGGCCCAGCGAGATCGCGGGTAGTTTGAGGCCGCTGCGCCCGGTGCGGCGGTAGGGCATGGAGTCGTAGCGGGTGTCCGCGGGAAGGTACGTCATCCCTTCAGACTCGCACAGTCGGCTGGGTAGCCCTCTGCCCCACTGATCCGCCGTGTCATCCGTTCGGCCGATGCGCGGCTCCCCCGCAACCCTGCGAAGATCGAAGCTCCCCCTTCTTTCGTCCCGTTCCCCACCCCCTGGAGTGTTCCCCCGTGTCTCCCCGCCTCTTCTACCGCACCATCGCCATCGCTGAGGCGGTGACCTGGACCCTCCTGATCGGCGGCATGCTGCTGAAATACGTGGCGGATGCCGGCGGCACCCCGGTGCGGATCGCCGGCTCCCTGCACGGGTTCGTCTTCATCAGTTACGCCCTGACCGCCGTGCTGGTGGGCCTGAACCAGCGCTGGCCGGTCCGGCTGATGGTGCTCGCCGTCGCCACGGCGATCGTGCCCTACGCAACGGTGCCGTTCGACATCCGTCTCGACCGCAGCGGCCGGCTCGTCGGCGACTGGCGCCGCGTCGCCACCGACGACCCGCGCGACCACACCTGGGTGGGCACGCTGCTGCGCTGGATGCTGAACCGTCCGGTGATCCTGATCAGCAGTTTCGCCGTGGCCGCGGTGGCGATCATGACGGTGATGCTGTCGCTTGGTCCTCCCGGCGGGCGCAGCTAGCGGGCGGCCAGGCCGCTGCCAGGCTATAGCCGGGCGGCCTCGGAACCGGCGCTGGAGCGGCGCGGCGGGTAGACTCGCCAGGTCAAGCATCCGTTATCTCTGGGAGAACGCCACTCGTGACCGCTGTTACCACCACACCCTCCCGCGGCATTGCCGACACCGTTGCAAACGCGATTGCGACGCCCGAGAAAGAGCAGCCGTTCGACGCGCTGGGGCTGACCCCGGGCGAGTACGCCGAGATCCGACAGATCCTCGGCCGCCGCCCCACGAGCGGCGAGCTCGCGATGTACTCGGTGATGTGGAGCGAGCACTGCTCCTACAAGAGTTCGAAGAAATACCTGCGCTCGTTCGGCGAGAAGGTCTCCCCCGCCATGAAGAAGAACCTCATGGTCGGCATGGGCGAGAATGCCGGTGTGCTGGATGTCGGCGAGGGCTGGGCGGTCACGTTCAAGATCGAGTCGCACAACCACCCCTCCTACATCGAGCCGTTCCAGGGTGCCGCGACCGGCGTCGGCGGCATCGTGCGCGACATCATCTCGATGGGCGCCCGCCCCGTCGCCGTGATGGACGCCCTCCGTTTCGGACGTCTCGACGACCCCGACACCGCCCGCGTCGTGCACGGCGTCGTGTCCGGCATCTCCTTCTACGGCAACTGCCTCGGCCTGCCCAACATCGGCGGCGAGACCTGGTTCGACAAGGTCTACCAGGGCAACCCGCTCGTCAACGCGCTCTCCGTGGGAGTGTTGCGCCACGAGGACCTGCACCTCGCCAACGCCACCGGCACCGGCAACCAGGTGGTGCTCTTCGGAGCCCGCACCGGCGGCGACGGCATCGGCGGGGCATCCATTCTCGCCTCGGACACCTTCTCCGAAGGCGGCCCCACCAAACGCCCCGCCGTGCAGGTCGGCGACCCGTTCGCCGAGAAGGTGCTGATCGAGTGCTGCCTCGAGCTCTACCGCGAGAAGCTCGTCGAGGGCATCCAGGACCTGGGCGCCGCAGGCATCTCCTGCGCCACCAGCGAGCTCGCCTCCAACGGCGACGGCGGCATGTTCATCGAGCTCGACAAGGTGCTGCTGCGCGACCCCACCCTGACGGCCGAAGAGATCCTGATGAGCGAGAGCCAGGAACGCATGATGGCCGTCGTCACCCCGGAGAAGCTCGCCGGTTTCCTCGCCATCACCGCCAAATGGGATGTCGAGACCAGCGTGCTCGGCGAGGTCACCGACTCCGGCCGGCTCATCATCGACTGGCACGGCGAGGAGATCGTCAACGTGGACCCGCGCACCGTCGCGGTCGACGGGCCGGTCTACGACCGCCCGGTCGCCTACCCCACCTGGCTCGACGCGCTGCAGGCCGACAGCGCCTCCGCGCTGCCCCGCCCGACCTCACCCGAGGTGCTGCGCGAGCAGTTCCTGGCCTTGCTCGGCTCGCCGAACCTGGCCGACCCGAGCTGGATCACCGACCAGTACGACCGCTACGTGATGGGCAACACGGCCCTCTCGTTCCCCGACGACGCGGGCATGATCCGGATCGACGAGGAGTCGGGCCTCGGCTTCGTCATCGCCACCGATGCGAACGGCCGTTATTGCCAGCTTGACCCGTACCGCGGCGCGCAGCTCGCTCTGGCCGAGGCCTACCGCAACGTGGCCGTGACCGGCGCGGTGCCGGTCGGCATCAGCGATTGCCTCAACTTCGGTTCGCCGGAGAACCCCGAGGTGATGTGGCAGTTCGCCCAGACCGTCGACGGTCTGGCCGACGGATGCCTGGCGCTCGAGATCCCGGTCACCGGTGGCAACGTGTCGTTCTATAACCAGACCGGCGACCAGCCGATCCACCCGACCCCTGTGGTCGCCGTGCTCGGCGTGATCGACGACGTCGCCCGCCGCGTGCCCAGCGGCTGGCAGGACGACGGCCACAACATCTACCTGCTCGGCGTGACCCGCGAGGAACTGGACGGCTCGGCCTGGGCCGAAGTCATCCACGACCACCTGGGCGGGCTGCCGCCCGTCGTCGACCTGGCCGGCGAAGCCGCCCTGGCGGGGCTGCTGCACGCGGCGTCGATCGAGGCGCTCATCGACAGCGCCCACGACCTCAGCTCGGGCGGGCTGGCGCAGACGCTGGCCGAAGCGGTGCTTCGGTTCGGGGTCGGAGCCCGCGTGTGGCTCGGCGACATCTGCGAGCGCGACGGGATCGACGCATCCGTCGCCCTGTTCTCGGAGTCGGCCGGGCGCGTGATCGTATCGGTTCCTCGGGAAGACGACGTGAAGTTCCTCGGCCTCTGCGAGGGGCGAGGCTACCCGGTGCTGCGCATCGGCGTGACGGACTCGACCTCGGCGAGCCTGGAGATCCAGGACCACTTCACGGTGTCGCTCGCCGACTTGCAGACGCGTCACCGCAGCACCCTCCCCTCCCGTTTCGCGCAGTAGGGGTTCCTCCTCCGCCCGTTCTCCCGCTCCCCTCCGACCGACCGTCCCCGTTTCGCCCCTGCGTGCGACCAATCGGCCGCCATCGCCGGGATCAAAGTGGCACTTTCCGCGCACGCGCGAGCACCTGCGGTCGGCGCCTGTGGATAGAGCACCGTGCGAATCGCAGCGGGTGGCATCATCGTGCGATGAGACCGCCTTCTGAGCTGCCGGCCGGGCTCGGTGATGGGCCGTTTTCCGTCGCCGACGCTCGACAGCGGGGAGTCAATTCCGGGCGACTGCGGCGCAGCGACCTCGCGCGGCCCTTCCACGGCGTGCGGGCGCCTGTGGGGCGCGGCCCGTCACCGGCCCCCATCAGCGACGCGGACAGGTGGGCACGGATCCGTGCAGCAGCGCGCACCCGGGCCTATGACTACGCGGTGCGGATGCCGTCAGATCAGTTCTTCAGCCACGCGACGGCCGCGCTTCTCCACGGGCTGCCTCTCCCCGCACGACTCCTCGAGCGGTCAATCGTGGATGTAGGCACAGGCATTCGGACCCGGCGCCGCCGGGGCAAGGGCGTGCGCGGACATCTGATTCCGCTGGACCGGGTGCGCGTCGTTTCGGTGGGACACCTCGCCGTCGCTTCAGCGGTCGACGCGTGGGTCCAGCTGTCGACGGTCCTCACCCTCGATGAGTTGATCATCATTGGCGACTCCCTCGTGCGCCGCCAGCGGCCTGCGGCCACGATGGCGGAACTTCACCTGGCCGTCGCGCGGCACGCGGGCTTGCCCGGTGCCTGTCGTCTCCGCGAGGCCCTCGCCCTGGTCCGTCCGCGCACCGATTCTGCAAAGGAAACAGTGCTGCGACTTCTCATCGTGCGGGCAGGCCTGCCGGAGCCGGCAGTGAACCTGACCCTCGTCAATCGATACGGCGCCTTCATGGCCTTGGGTGATCTCGCCTACCTGCGCTACAAGGTCCTGATCGAGTATGACGGCGGCCAGCACCGCGAAGACGAACGACAGTTTCACCGCGACATCGACCGGCTGGACGAGCCCATGGAAGAAGGGTGGCGGGTCATCCGTGTCAACAAATCCCACTCTCCCCATGCGGTCATCGCCCGAATTCGCACCGCCCTTCTCGATCGCGGTTGGATCCCCTAAATCCCATCTCCAGCCCCACACCCTCTCCAGGGGTCGCGTGCGCTAGAAACGCCGCCATTCCCCGTCGTATGGCGGCGTTTTGAGCGCACGCGGGGCCGTGCAGCGGGGCGCCCGCTAGATCGAGAAGGGGGCGCCGAGGTGGAGCTCCGAGCGTGACCAGAGCGACTCTGCGACCGCGGGGTCGAGCGAGGTGCGCGTGGGCTCCTGCAGCGTCGGCAGGCCGCGCGTGAGGTAGCGAGGGCCGTAGTAGTCGCCGCCACGGGCATCCGGGTCGACGGCCGCACTCACCGTGGGCCAGGCCCCGGCGTCCTTACCCTGAGCACCGAAGGACTGCAGGGTGTCGGCGAATCGGCTCGCACGCGACGGCTGATTGACCCCGCGGATGCCCGGCGTCAGACCCGAAATCGAGTAACCGGGGTGTGCGACGAGGCTTTGCACCCCGTCAGTGCCGCCGGCTCCGGCCGCCCGCAGCCGTCGATCGAGCTCGAAGCCGAACACCTGCATGGCGATCTTCGACTGCGCGTAGGCCTTCCACCGGTTGTAGCCGGACTCCAACTGCAGGTCGAGCAGCGGCGAGTCCAGCAGCCGCGAAATCATCGACCCGAGCGCGACGACCCGGCTGCCGGGCGTGCGCCGCAGAGCCGGCAGCACCCGCGCGGTGAGCGCGAAATGGCCGAGGTAGTTGGTCGCGAAGACCAGTTCGTGCCCGTCGGGGCTCAGCTCGCGCGTGCGCGGCGGGTGCACGATGCCCGCGTTCAGGATCAGCCCATCGATCCGCGGCAGCTCCAGCAGCGCGTCCGCGGCACGGTGTACCTGGGTGAGGTCGCTCAGGTCCAGCGGTATCGCCGACACGGATGCCCCGGGCACCCGGGCGTGGATGGCCGCGACCGCGGCTTCCGTCTTCGCGAGATTGCGGCAGGCCAGCACGACGTGGGCGCCCGCGGCGGCGAGTTGCTCGGTGGTGAAGTAGCCGAGGCCGGCGTTGGCGCCGGTGACGACGAAGGTCTTCCCGAACTGGGCCGGAAGGGCGCGCGACGCCCCGGGGAGCGCGGAGGTCTGAGAAGTCATGAGGTGGCCGGCGACGTGGTGGCGGAAGAATCGGGGCTGGTGCCCACGACCGGCCGTGCGACATCCGTTCGTGCCCCCGCAGCTCGCGGCGCGGACCCGTTCGCCGACTCGGTGCCGGCGATCTTCTCGTGGTGGTGGATGACCTCGGCGATGATGAAGTTCAGGAACTTCTCGGCGAAGGCCGGGTCGAGCCGAGCCTCCTCGGCCAGTCCGCGCAGTCGCTGGATCTGCAGCAGCTCCCGCTCGGGGTCGGCGGGGGGCAGGCCGTGCGTGGCCTTGAGCCGTCCGACCTGCTGGGTGAACTTGAACCTTTCCGCCAGCAAGTGGATCAGCGCGGCGTCGATGTTGTCGATACTCTGACGGATGCTGCCCAGTTCGTCGATCGCTTCCTGCCCCGCGCCGGCGGGCAATTCCTCGTGTGCAGCCATGGTTCGACGATACCGTTTCGCGCGCGGTGACCGCACGACCGGCACTGCCCGCGGTCTTCGATGGAGGCCGCGGGCTACCACCCGGAAGCGGTCACCCGCTCCAACGCATTCCACGCCCGCTCCGCCGAGGTCGACAGTTCCGGTCGACTTCGCCCGGCGCGCGAGTCGATCTCGACCGGAAGTGTCGATTCCGGCGCCATACCGGTCGCCATTAACTCCGTGACCGCTGCAGCGGCGCGGGCGACTCCGCCGACCCAGACGACCCAGACGACCCAGACGACCCAGACGACTCGGACGACCCAGACGACTCCGCCGACCGGGCCGCCCTCACCGGCCGCGCCAACCGCCGCGCCGACCCCGCCCGCCCAGGCAAGCGCAGCCGCCGCTGGGTCAGCAGGATGCCGAGCAGCACCAGCGCCGCCCCGGCCGGCTCGTGCCACGAGAAGGTCTCCGAGAGCACGAGCACCCCCAGCAGCACCCCGACGACGGGTGTGACATACGTCACCGTCGACGCGTTCGTCGGTCCCCAGGCGCGCAGCACGTTGATGTGCCAGATGTAGGCCACGCCAGTGCCGAGCGCGCCGAGAGTGAGCAGTCCGGCCACGATCGGCACGGTCAGTGCCACCGGATGCGCCGCCACCACCGGGGTGGCCACAAGCATGATCGCCCCGGCGATGCCGATGTTCAAGAACGCGAAAGTCGCGGGGGCGATCGGCCGGCCGCTCAGGAACCGGCGGGTGTAGCCGAACGTGAAGCCGTAGCAGACCGCCGCGCCCAGGCAGGCCAGCTGGCCCCAGAGGTCGCCGGTCAGGGCCGCGTAGCGCCACGGCGCGATGATCACGACCACGCCGGCGATGCCCACGAGGATGCCTGCCACCTGCCCGCGCGCGAGCCGCTCCACCCGGAACGCGAGCGTCGCCATCACCGCGGTCATGATCGGCGTCACGGCGTTGTAGATGCTGGCCAGACTCGACGACACGTACTGCTCCGCCCACGCGAACAGAAGGTGCGGCACGACGCATCCGGTGATCGCGATCACCAGGAAATGCAGCCAGACCATCTTCTCGCGCGGCAGCACCGGCCCATTGGCCACACGCGGACGGCTGGTCAGCACGATCAGGCCGAGCGTGAAACCGCCGAGCACCAGCCGCGACCACGCCACCTGGCCGAACGTGACCCCCTCGAGGGCCACTTTCATGAACAGGAAACTGGATCCCCAGACCACACCCATGCCCAGGAACTGCAGGGTGACCCGGGTCCGTCCGGCGGCGGGAACGTCTCTCACCTGCCGACTGTACCGCGCCCCGCCGACACTCCGCACGGGTGCCGGACTGGTGCCGACCGCCGCGGCCGAAAGCCGCCGATCATTGGCAATGAGTGACCCGCCGCGCGCGCGAACGAATTCGACGGAGATTTTCACGAAAACGGATGCTGCGGGCCGGTTTTCGGCTCTTGGCGGCAAAATCTCCGTCGAATTCGTTCGGGCATCGAGCACGGAACCCACTCCGCACGGACGCGCTCGACCGCGGCCCGCTGCACGCGCCGAAGCGCGCCGGAACGCGCCGGAACGCGCCGGAAGACGCGCCGAAGCGCGCCGGAACGCGCCGGAGCACGCAAACGGGCATCCGGCGGTGCCGCCGTCAGGCCACTTCTCTCGTCTCGAGCGGCCGCACCCGGTACTGAACCGAACGCGCGCCGTACCCGTCGAGCCGCGCCCGCAGCCCGGCCCGCACCCGAGGCCACTCGCTGTCGAGGATCGAGTAGATCACGGTGTCCCGCCAGCTGCCGTCGGCCCGCCGCCGCTCCCGGCGGATAATCCCCTCATACGTGGCCCCGATGCCCGCGATAGCCGCGCAGGACCGCACGTTCATCACATCCGCCTGGATCTTCACCCGCCCGAACCCATGGTCGAAGGCCAGCCCGAGCAGTAGTAGCTTCGTCTCCGCGTTGACGGCGGTGCCCCAGACCCGCGGATCGTAAGCGGTCCAGCCCACGTGGGCCGACTCGTGTTGCAGGTGCAGGTCGCCCAGCGTGGACATGCCCACGAGGTCACCGGCGTGCGGGCCGCCGGCCAAGCGCACCGCATAGGGCAGTCCCGCCCAGTGAACGTAGGCATCCGCCCAGTCGGTGAACTCGGCCGGGTCCGTGCGGAGCCCGCCCGGGCCACCGCCAAAACCGCCGTCGAAAACCATTGGATGCGCGATCGCGCCGTGCAGCTCGGACAGCAGCGCACGGGTGAGAGGTTCGAGCCGCACATAGTGGCCCACGATGGCGATGCTCTGAGGTCGTTCGGCAGTCATGCCGACACTGTGGCAGCGCCAGGTTGCCACCGAATGAACGGCAGCGGTCAGGTCGGCGCGAACGAATTCGACGGAGATTTTGGCGAAACCGGATGCCGCGGGCCGGTTTTCGCCCTCCAGCAGCAAAATCTCCGTCGAATTCGTCAGGGCACCGAGCGGAGGCCTTCAGCACCGCCCGCAGCCCGCCGTTCACAGCCCGTGGCCCGCGGCCCACAGCCGCGCTTGCCTCAGTCGACGAGATCGTGGCGCGAGATGATCTCCTCGCGGCCGGGACCGACGCCGATCGCCGAGATGCGGGCGCCGCTCATCTTCTCGATCGCGAGCACGTAGGCCTGCGCGTTCCGCGGCAAGTCCTCGAAGGTGCGGGCGCCGGTGATGTCATCGGTCCAGCCGGGGAAGTCCTCGAAGATGGGCTTTGCGTGATGGAAGTCGGACTGCGACACGGGCACCTCGTCGAAGCGCACGCCGTCGACGCTGTACGCGACGCAGACGGGAATCGTGTCCAGGCCGGTCAGCACGTCGAGCTTGGTCAGCACGAAGTCGGTCACCCCGTTGATGCGGGCCGTATAGCGGGCGACGGGCGCGTCGTACCAGCCGCAGCGGCGCGGGCGCCCCGTGGTGGTGCCGAACTCGAAACCGTTGGCGCGCAGGAACTCGCCCGACTCGTCGAACAGTTCGGTCGGGAACGGGCCGGCGCCGACGCGGGTCGTGTACGCCTTGACGACGGCGATGATCCGGTCGATCCGGTTCGGGCCGATGCCCGAGCCGGTCACGGCGCCGCCGGAGGTCGCGTTCGAGGAGGTGACAAACGGGTAGGTGCCGTGGTCGACATCCAGCATCGTGGCCTGGCCGCCCTCGAAGAGCACGGTCTTTCCGGCGGTGAGGGCCTCGTGCAGCAGCAGGGCGGTGTCGGCGACCATCGGGCGCAGACGCTCGGCGTAGCTGAGCAGGTCCTGGACAATTTCGTCGACCGTGATCGCGCGACGGTTGTAGACCTTGACCAGCAGGTGGTTCTTCTGGGCCAGGGCACCCTCGACCTTCTGGCGCAGGATGTTCTCGTCGAACAGGTCCTGCACGCGGATGCCGACGCGGTTGATCTTGTCGGCGTAGGTCGGGCCGATGCCACGGCCGGTGGTACCGATCTGGCGCTTGCCGAGGAAACGCTCGGTGACCTTGTCGACCGTGCGGTGGTACTGGGTGATGATGTGAGCGTTGGCGCTCACCTTGAGTCCGGACACGTCCACGCCGCGGGAGATCAGCGCGTCAAGTTCTTCGAAGAGCACCTCAATGTCGACGACCACGCCGTTGGCGATGATCGGCGTGACACCGGCGGTGAGGATGCCCGACGGCAGCAGGTGCAGCGCGTACTTCTCGGTGCCGATGACCACGGTGTGGCCGGCGTTGTTTCCGCCGTTGAATTTGACCACGTAGTCAACCCGGCTACCGAGGAGGTCGGTGGCCTTGCCCTTGCCCTCGTCGCCCCACTGGGCTCCGATTAGAACGATCGCTGGCATTTAGTTTTCTCCTCGGATAAAGAACGCCTCGGTGGGCGGGGCCGGGTCGGTGGCCCGGTAGCCGTCCGGTGTGCTGGTCTCCTGATCAAGGCGGCTGATCACCGTGGGATCGGCGCCGTTCAGGAAGGTGGTGAGACGGTCGAACTCGTTCTGTTCATTGATCTCGCCCGCGGCCCGGCGCAGCGCATAGAGCGCCCGCAGGACTCCGCGATTGGGTTCGTGGGTCCAGCGCACCGGGCCCTGGCCGTGCCAGCCTGCCTTGCGGAGCGCGTCGAGGCCGCGGTGGTAGCCCACGCGCGCATAGGCGTAGGACTCCAGGGTTCGACCCTCGAGGTACGTGGCGTCGGCCAGCACGGCCCACGCCAGGGAGGACGTCGGATGGGCCTCCACCACGCCGGAAATACTGCCGCTATCGGCTCGGCGGAGCGCCTCGATCACCTCCGGTTCCGCGGGAAGAAGGGTCTCGGGCTGCTCAATCAAATTGTCGCCGGTCACACTCGATCCTAACAAGGCCCGGACCGCTCCTCGCCGAACAGGCCACCGGAGAGGGAACCGAGGATGGCCGCGGCGACCTCGTCCCGCGGCCGGTCCGGTTCGAAAACGAGCCATTCCAGGCCCGCCATCAGCACGGCACCGAACACGCTCGACGCCATCAGACCGCAGGTCGCGTCGGCACGGCTGCCCGGCTTCGCCTCCGCGATCGCGTCGGCGAACACGGCGAGGGCCTCGTGCCGTAGCGCAAAGAGCGTCTTCTGCCAGGTGCGGTCGGTGCGGAAGATCTCCGCCGCCATCAGCTTGGACAGTGCTGTGTTCGCCGCGATCCGGTCGAGCAGCGCGCGCACCAGCGCCTCGAGGGCCGCGCTGCCGTGCAGGCCGGCCGAAGCGGCGCGGAGGGTTTCGGCGAGCGCGCCGACCCCCTCCTGTAGCAGTTTCTCGAACAGTTTGTCTTTGGAGCTGAAGTTGTAATACAGGCTGCCCTTGGCCACCCCGGCCCGCTCGGCGACCTCATCCATCGTGGTGCCGCTGATGCCCCTGGTCGCGGCGAGCTGCAGCGTGGCGTCGAGGATGGCGCGTTTCGTTCCGGTGGCGCGTGCCATTGGAGTTCCTTTCCACGGGCAGGTTCGGTGCCGGCAGGTTCGGTGCCGGCAGGTTCGGTGCCGGCAGGTTCGGTGCCGGCAGGTTCGGTGCCGGCAGGTTCGGTGCCGGCAGGTCCGGTGCCGGCAGGTTCGGTTCGGTGCCGGGGCCGCGCTAGATGGTCAGTTCGGGGTGCAGCCGGCCCACGGTCCAGATCCTCTGGCGGCCGGCGCTCCAGGCGCTGATCGCGATCGAGCCGACCAGCATCACGGCGAGGACGGCAACCGAAACCCACAGTCTAGAGTCGATGCCTCCGGTGATCAGTTCGCGCAGCCCGGTCACGACGTACGACGCCGGCATGAACGGATGCAGCACCTGGAAGAACACGGGCGTGGTCTCCACCGGATAGGTGCCGCCCGACGAACTCAGCTGCAGCATGAGCAGCACGAGGCTGACCACGCGGCCGGCCGCGGTGCCGAGCAGGATGATGAACATCTGCTGCAGAGCCAGGAAGGCGAGCGTCGTCAGGTAGAGGAACGCGCTCATCCCGAACCAGTGTTCGGGCTGAAGGCCGATGCCGTAGACCAGCACGAGCACCATGATCACGACCTGGGCGAGCCCGATGGCCATCGCCGGCAGGAAGCCGGTCATGGTCGAGCGCAGCCCGGAGGCGGCGCTGGCGAGGGCCCGGGTTGGCAGAGCCCGCAGGATCAGCCAGGTGATCAGCCCGCCGACGAAGGTGGCCAGGGCCAGGAAGAAGGGTGCGAACCCCTCGCCGAAACTGTCGGAGGCGTTCTCCCACTTCTGCACGAGCGTGACCGGGCTGGCGATTACGGCCGTCTTCTCTGCAATCTGGTCCGCGGTGAGGTCGGGCGCACTTCGCCCGCCCGTGGTGAGGGAGTCGGCGAGGGTGCCGCTGCCGGCGGCGAGTTCGGCGGCGCCGGTGTTCAGGCTCGCGCCGCCGTCGACGAGCTGCCGGGTGCCGTCGGACAGTGACCCCGTGCCCTCGCCCAGCAGCTCGCTGCCGGCGAGTACGGAGTCCGCCCCGGAGGCCGCGGTGGCGGCCCCCTCGGCCAGGGAGGCCGCGCCGGCCGAGAGTTGCCCGGCACCGGTGGCCACCTGGGCGGCGCCGGAAGCCCCGGCAATCAGCTTGCCGGAGAGTTCCCCGGCTCCGGTGGAGAACTGGTCGCTGAGCCCGGCATAGGTCTGGGTCTGGGTGAGCGCGCCTTGGGCACCCGCGTTCACGGCGCCGGCGCCGGCGTCGAGGTGCTCCACGGCCGGCAGGAACGCCGACGCGGGGGTGCCTTCCGGTGCCGCCTGTATCTGCAGGAGCAGGTCGTGCAGTCCGGTCGACACCGAGGCGGTGCCGCTGGCCAGTGTGCCGGTTCCCGCGGCGATCTGGTCGGCGCCGTCGGCGAGCTGCACCGATTTATCGGAGAGGGTCGCGGCACCCGTGGCGGCGGCCTGCATCCCCTCGGACACCTGCACGGTGCCGTCGGAGAGGGTCACCGAGGAGCCGGCGAGCGCCCGGGCGCCGTCGGACAGCGTGTCCAGTCCGGTCGCCAGGGTGCCGGCGCCGTCGGTGAGGCGCGCAACGCCGTCGTCGAGGGTGAGCGCTCCCTCGGCAAGGGCATCGAGGCCGACCAGGAGGGAGCCGGTCCCGGCCGACGCTGTGGTGAGCCCGTCGAACAGCCGGCCGGCGCCACCCGCTGCCGAACGGATGCCGTCACCGGCCTCGTTCACCCCCACCAGGAGCGCATTGACGGTCTGGTCGCCGATCTCGGTGGCGACCGCGTCCCGCAGTTGAACCATGGCCTGCTTGCCCATGGTCGTGGCGAGAAAACTGTTGCTGTCGTTGTAGTCGACCTGCACGGTGGCCGAAAGCGGGGTGTCGGTGCCGGCGGAGACGGCGCTGGCCGAGAAGTCGCTCGGGATGGTGACCGAGAAGTAGTAGTCGCCGTCCCTGACGCCCGCGGCGGCATCCGCCCCGTTCGTCACGGTCCAGCCGAGCTCGTGGCCGTCGACCAGCTCGTCAACCAGGTCCTGGCCGGCGGTGACCGGTTCGCCGTCCCGGCTGGCGCCGGCGTCTCCGTTGACGAGCGCCACGGGGAGGTGGTCGAGTTCGTGGTCGGGCGCCCAGAAGGCCCAGAGGTAGAGCGCCCCGTAAATGAGCGGGATGAACATAAGCACGACGAGGGCGATCTTGGGCATCTTGCCCTTGCCGAAGCGGTGCAGTTCGGTGCCGGAGGAGAGGAAGGCGAACATTCAGCGGGTCTCCTGATTCAATGGGAGGGCCGGGGTCATCCCGGCCTTGGTCATCACGACAACGGCCGGGTCGATGCCGAGCTCGGCCCACATCTCGGTTTCGGGCGCGGTCGCGGACGCGATCACGCTGGTTCCGGCGGCGGCGACACAGGCGAGGCGCTGCCAGAGGATGCGCCGGGACTCCGGTGCGTGCACCTGCTCGACCTGGTCGAAGAAGAGGATGCTCGGCTCGTTCATGACCGCGAGCGCGGCCCTCAGCAGCACGGTCTGCACCTCATTGAGGTCCCAGATCACAGTGTCGGCAGCCGGAATCGGCACGCCGCCGAACACGGGGGCGCAGACGCGGCGCACCTCGGTGTCGTCGACCGAGCGGATGAACGCCCACCAGGGGGAGATCCAGGCCGTGCGCTCACGGATTGCGGCGCCGACGGTGACCGATTCCTCGAGGGTGTCGATGTCGTGGAAGCCGGAGATGCCGGTGCGCTTCTGCACCCGGCGGGCCCGGCGGGGCAGCTCGTGGCCAAGCACCTCGAGGGTTCCCTCGCTCGGCTTCATGCGACCGGCCAGGGTCAGCATCAGGCTGGTGCGGCCACTGCCGGTGGGGCCGCAGAGCACGGTGAGGCCGGTGCCGGCCTCAAAGCTCAGGGGCCCGTAAACCGAGCCCCGCTTGAATCGCAGGGCCAGGTCGTGCGCCCTCACTGTCGACTGCACGTCGATCCTCTCGTTTGTACTGACTAGTCAGTATAGAACAAGGGATCGACGTGCCGCGTGCCACGGCTCAGGCCGGCGCGCCCCGGGTGCCGCCCGGACGGTGACATGGCCTTCGCCACGTTGAACGCCGTTCTGGCCGCGGCTAAGACTCCGGAGTACCGGATGCTGCGCGACGACGCGGGAATGTCACCGCGTCGCCGCGGCTGGGAAGCTTCGCGAGCTCGGCCTCCGCGGGGGTGGGAGCTTCGGCCGGGGCCGGGAGGGTCGACCAGCGCAGCAGAGCGGCGGCGCTCGTCTCCGCCGGAAGCTCCCCGGGAGACACCACCATCACCCGCGCATCCGTCAGCATCGCCGCCCGGATCAGCGCGTCGGCGGCCGGCACCGAGCCGAGCTCATTTGCGCCGAGGGCATCGGCCGAGGTGGCTGCCAGCCACGGCTCGCGGTCGAGGGCGATCAGAGTCGTCCCCGCCATCCGGTCCGGGGCCAGCATCAGCACATCGACCTGGCCCTGCTGCAGGGCCCGCACCACGGCCGCGAAGTCGAGCTCGGAGAGGCCGCTGCCCTGTCCCGTCCCCAGCCGCTCGAGGGCGTCGTGCTCCTCCTGCGCGAGAATTGCCGCGAGGTGGCGATTGAGGTCACCTTCGAGTTCCTCCTGCGTGGCACCATCCGGGCGGGTGTTCGTGGCAACGACGTGCAGCACCTCGCGGCTGGCGGGAGAGAGCTGGTCGACGAGCAACTGGCGGGCACGCACGTCGCCGGTGAGCACGAGCAGCTCGGCCTTACTGTCCCGCACGACCTCGTCGATCGCGGCAGCGATCTGGCCCTCGTTGCGCTTCCACACCTCCTCGGTGCGGTGCTGATAGCGCCCGTTCGCAAGGAAGTCGTCTTCGGAACCCACCTTCGTGAGAAACTCCGTGTCGCCCTCCACCTTCACCTTGGAAACCGGGTGCGAGCGGCTGAGCCGGTAGAGGGTGACCTCGCCGCCGTCGCGCCCGGCCTCGGCCACCACGTACCTGAGGTCCCGTGGGCGGTGGATCAGCAGGGGGATCAGAGCGGGCACCGGCCCGTAGGAGACCAGCAACTCGCCGAGCGGCTCCCCCGAGAGCACCTCGTTGAATTCGACCACGCCCTGCCGCACGAACATCAGCCTGCCTATCGAACCGCCCACGCCCGGCGGCTCCTCAATCAACTCGATGATGGTGCTGATGTCGATCTCCGGGGCACCGGCATCGGTCAGCGCTTCCCGCAGGGTGCGCTGGCGCAGGGAAGAGGTTCGCCGGGGGTTCTGCGCATCCTGGGTCACGTCAACGTAGGCACTCGACACCGAACCGGATCGACGGTATAAGTCCGCGAGCCCCTCATTACCGAAATCAGCCATTGCGGAGTCCTTTCTGTGGCAGTTTATTAACCACGGTATCCCCGGGTTCCGGCGTTCACAACCCTGCCGGACGGTCCGCAGCGGAGCGGAAAAGCTGCCCCTCTCCGGTCGTTACAGGGCGGTCTGCTGGTGCGTCGCGACGCACCAGCCGCCGTCGGCGAATACGTAGGTCGTGGCCGCGTTCGCCTCGATCACCTCGTCGCCGCGGTGGGCCAGGAGCCGGTAGACGAGCACCCCGGCGTGTTCGTTCTGGCGCACCACGGCCGGCTCGCGGAGCTGGTAGCTCGTGATGGCGGGCATCTCCTTGAAGAAGGCGATCGCTTCGTTGCGGGTGACGATCCTGCCCGGCAGGATCAGCAGTCCGTCCGCGGTCATCGTTCGCCGGTAATAGTCTCCGCCGCGGCCGGCGAGAATCGCCTGCCACCCTTCGTGCTCTTCGTGAAGGAGGCGGGCGGGCAGATCGTCAGTGATCGCAGTCATGACCCAACGCTAGCCCCTCAAAGCACCGACTGAGCCTCTGGGAGCGGGACTGAGTTCTGGATCTGCGGCCGGGCGAGCCGCCCGTCAGTACGGCGCCGGGTCGAGCTCGGGATCGGGATCGGACTCGGGCTCGGGCTCGGACTCAGCCGCAGGCGTGCGCGGTTCCGGTGCGGGTCTCGGCGCAGGCGACGCCGAGCGGATGACCGTGGCCGGCTCACTCACGAACGTGCGCCCGGTCGGCGACGTCCACTCAAGCGTGCCGTCACCGAGGTGCAACACCCGCCACCCGGTCTCG
>NZ_SOGO01000027.1:0-29982 GCF_004403415.1 Cryobacterium sandaracinum | reverse complement strand
GCCCGGCCCAGCCGCACCCAGCCGCACCGCGCCGAACCCAGCCGCGCCGCGCCGCACCCAGCCCAACCCAACCCAGCCCCGCCGCACCCAGCTCCTCGCCGACCGGGAAGGCCAACGGCATCAGCTACCTGAGGCGGCTGAAGGACTCCACCTTGCGCACGTCGCCGGCGATCAGAATGACGTCGTCGGCCTCCAACGTCGTGTCAAGGGTCGTGTAGCTCCAGCCCTTGCCGGGGCGGTTGAATGCCGTGACGGTGATCCCGTGGATGGTGCGCACGCTCGATTTTCCGAGCGGCACGCCGATGATCTCCTGCGGCGGGTTCGTCTTCACGAGGGCGAAGTTCTCGTCGATCTCGATGTAGTCCTGCATCACCCCGCGCACGAGGTGGGCCACCCTTTTGCCCATGTCCTTCTCGGGGTAGATGACGTGCTTGACGCCGATCTGGCGCAGGATCTCACCGTGTGGGTCGCTGACCGCCTTGGCCCAGATATTCGGGATGCCCAGCTTGAGCAACAGGCTCGCGGTGAGGATGTTCGCCTGGATATCGCCGCCGATCGCGACGACCGCGCTGCTGAAGTCCGGCACCGAGAGTTGGCGGAGCGTCTCCTCTTTGGTCGAGTCGGCGCGCACGACGTGGGTGAGCAGGCCGTTGTGCGCCTGCACGATCTCCTCGTCTCCGTCGATGCCGAGCACCTCGCTGCCGCTGGCCATCAGCTCGAGTGCAAGGGCGCTGCCGAACCGACCCAGGCCGATCACGACGATCGCATCCTCTTCGGCCATACGCGCAGGCTGCTGGTGCCCGAACAGGGAAAATTTAGCCAATGATGGGCCTCTCTTTCGGTAATTCATACCCGGTGGGGCGGTCCCGCAGGGCGAGCGCCGAGGCGAAGGCGATGGGACCCAGACGACCGATGAACATGAGCAGCATCAGGATGATATGACCGGCCGGGGGCAGACCCGCGGTGATCCCGGTGGAGAGCCCCACCGTGCCGAACGCGGAGATCGCTTCGAACAGAAGGGCATCGAGGCCGATATCGGTGATCAGCATCAGGGCGACCGTGGAGACCGTGATCACCGCAACCGCCAGGAGCACGATGGTGATCGCCTGACGGTGCACGGCCCGGGAGAGGCGCTTGCCGAAGACGTTCACGGCCACCTCGCCACGGATTTCGGTCAGCAGGATGAAGAACAGCACAGCGAAGGTGGTGATCTTGATGCCGCCGGCGGTGCCGGCCGGGCCTCCGCCGATCAGCATGAGCACGTCCATGCCGAGCAGGCTCGCGGAATCCATCGCCCCGATGTCGAGGCTGTTGAACCCGGCTGTGCGCGTCTGCACCGATTGGAAGAATCCCACCAGGAGTTTGCTCGGCCAGTCCAGCGGTCCGAGCGTGCCCGGGTTGTTCCACTCCACGCCGGTGATGTAGACAGTGCCCGCGACCAGAAGTGTGATCGTTCCGGCCAGCACGATGCGGGTGTTCATCGACCACTTCAGCGGGTTCCGGAAGTGCTTGCGCAGCTGCATGATCACCGGGAAGCCCAGGCCGCCGAGGATCACGGCGGCGGCGATGGGCAGGCAGATGAACGGGTCCGTCGCATAGGAGATGAGGTTGTCGCTGAACAGGGCGAAGCCCGCGTTGTTGAACGAGGACACGGAGTGGAACACGCCGAGCCAGATGGCCCGGCCCGGCGCTTCGCCGTACCCGATCCAAAACCGCAGGCTCAGCAGCACCGCCACGATGGACTCCACGATCAGGGAGATGCGCACGACGCCGAGAACCAGCCCGCGGACATCCTCGAGCCCGAAGCTCTTGACCTCGGCGGCCGCCGTCATGCGGGACCGAAGGGACATCTTGCGGATCACGGCGAGCCCGATGACCGAGGCGAACGTCATGATCCCGAAGCCGCCGACCTGGATCAGGGCCAGGATGATGACCTGGCCGAACGGCGTCCAGAACGTCGCGGTATCGACGACGGTCAGCCCGGTCACGCAAACGGCCGACGTGGCCGTGAAAGCCGCGATCAGGAGCGGGGTGCCGCCGGGGCCGGGCGTCGCGATCGGGATCATCAGCAGCACCGTGCCGATCAGGATGGCGGCGGCGAATCCGGCGACCACGACTTGCGCCGGATGCAGCCGGGCGCGCGGCACGCGCGGACCGCTTCTTCGGAGAGACAAGGATGGCACCCGCTCACTATACGGTTCACGGGCATCCGTCGTCTGTTCCGGTTTCGACACGGCACCCCCCCTATCGGTGACTGCCGCACTCACGCAAAATCCGAGATAATCTGTGTACACCGGCGAGGGGGAACCAAGGGTGAGATTCAACGGGGGTGTGCGTATGCACACGCACGCATTGCGGCCCCACGGCCGGTTGCTGGTGCAGTCGGGGCTTTCCGTCCTGGCCCTTGCCGCACCCATCTCAGCCGTGCTCTTCTGGCTCAGCATCCCCAACGGCACCTGGCGTCCGGTTGCCATCGCCCAGGTTGTGCTCCTGAGCATCTGCGGCCTTGCCTATCTCGCCTACACTCGCACCATCATCCGTGTCGATGCCGAGGGCATCTCGGAGCGCGGCTTCATGGGCCTGGTCAAGGACTTCTCCGCGGACGAGATCGGCAGCGTCGTGCTGCTCGACCTCTACCGGAGCGGGGCGCTCGACACGCAGCCGCAGCTTTTCGTCACCGGCACCGACGGCCGACTGCTGGTGCGCATGCGCGGGCAGTACTACTCGCGCGGCGCCATGGACACGGTGGTCGATCAGCTCGGCGTACCCATGGTGCGGGTGCCCGAACCGATGACCCTGCAGGACCTGAACCGGGTGCGCCCCGAACTGCTCTACTGGTTCGAGCGACGCTTCACCCGGCGCGGGGAGTAGCGCGGCATCCGCTCTTCGCACTCTGCGAATCACGGCTCAGCGAGTGCGCCGTTTCCGGGTCGCGCGCACGATTGCATCAATGGAGTCCAGGGCGGAGAACAGCAGCACGACGACCACCACGATGGCCGTGACGACCCCGACGCCCTGCGGCCAGCCGACGGCATCGAAATAGTCCGGGTTGAGCAGCCGGCCGCTCGCCGTGAGCCAGACCGCTGGAACGACGAAGAGAACGTCCAGCACGATGGTCGCCATCGCATTCGACACCGACCATCCCGTGTAATACGCGAACAGGTGAAAACTGATGCTGACAGCGGCATAGAAAAGTGCGATATAGAACGCCCCGGATGTCCACAATTCCGTCGCAATCGGACCGATGAGTGCGCTGTCCCGCCCCTCGACCGCACCCACCGTCTGCAGCCAGATCAGCACGCTGGCGATGATCACGAGAAAGCTGATTCCGCCGACGAGCTCCGTGAAATAGCCGCGCTTGTCCAGGACCTCGGGCAGGGATGCCGGATCCCAGACCACTGTGCGCCTTGACCGCATCGCCGATGTGCGCTCGATGATCGCGAAGATCACCGTCGTGAAGAACGCGATCGACATGGCCGTCTCGATTGCACCGGTGACGGCGACGCCCACCGTTTCACCAGCCGACGAGCCGGCGACAAAAGTGACGATGCCGCTGAACAGGAACCAGATCGGCACCACGGTCGAGAGCAGCACCGTGAGCACGCGCACGTAGTCGAAGTAGAGATCCGGTCCCACGAGGTAGGTGGGCTTCTCCGAGTACCGGGCGGCCAGCCGGCGCGGTGCGCCCAGCTCGGCGAGCACGGTGTGTTCGGCGGCCACGGCATCCGTTCCCGCCTCCAGGCGATCCTCGATTGCGTCGGCGATCAGGGTGCGCAGTTCGGCTTCAATGTCAGCACGCTGCCGCGCAGGCAGGCCGCGCAGCGCTTCGGTGACGAAGCGGTCGGTGAGGGTGGACGGGGTGAACGGGGTGGTCATGATGTCTCCGTGAGGGATCGGAATGCCATGTTCAATTCGTTCCAGTCGGTGGTGAGGGTGGCGGCGAGACCCACCCCCTCCTCACTCGTGACGTAGAACTTGCGCGGTCGGGACTCGTCGGTGTTCCACTCGCTCGTGAGGAGACCCTGCTTCTCCAGGCGCCGCAGCAGTGGGTACAGGGTGTTGGCATCCACCGCGAACCCCTGGGATTCGAGGGCCGTAAGCAGGGCGTAGCCGTAGTTGGGCTGCGTTAGCAGCACCAGGCAGGCGAGCACGATGGTGCCGCGCCGCAACTCCTGCCGGTGGGTGGCGAGTTCTTCTTCGTTGAGCACTTGTACACATTAGTGTGCGTCACACACCCGCAAGGGCCCGGTCGTGCGCCGCCCGCTCTCTGGAGCGGGTCCAGGATGCCGCGAGGACGACAATGGCCAGCAGCAGCGTGATCTCGATCGCGGAGAAGAACAGGTAGACCGGCGTGGGCGGTGTGCCGAGGAACAGCGTGGAGACCTGAACCGCGGCCATAACAGATGCGGCGCCCACATTGATCCAGCGGTTCAGTCCGTGGCGCACCACGCGAGCGAGAAGAACCATCGCGATGGGGATCTGCATCAGCACCCCGGCCGCGACCAGCTTGCCGGGTGTGAAGGGCCCGCCGCCGAGGGTGCCGGTCTCGAGGTCGACGAGGTGTGCCGGGTCGTAGAGCCCGAGCACGTCGCAGTAGAGGTAGTTGAACAGCAGAACGATCCAGAGCGTGGAGAGCAGCACGGGCCGCGGGAGTGGAGTGAGCAGCATCATGGGATCGGATCCTTTCCGAGGGTTGGTGTGTGGGGATTTGGTGTTGTCGGGTTTCGGTTTTGTAAGTCGCACTGTACTGTGTATCACACACTATAGTGTTACACCAGAAAGGGTGCCATGAAAGCGATCATCCAGCGGGCCTACGGCGGGCCCGAGACCCTCGAGTACACCGATGTCCCCATGCCGGTGCCCCGTGCCGACGAAGTGCTGATCCGCGTCCACGCGGCATCCGTGAATGCGGCCGACTGGCTGCTGATGCACGGCGAGCCCTATCTCGTGCGGCTCGCGTTCGGTTTGCGGGCACCCCGCATCGCGGTCCGGGGACGAGATGCCGCGGGAGTGGTCGTGGCCGTCGGCAGCGCCGTGCGACGCGTCGCCGTGAATGATGAGGTCTACGCGGAGGTCAATGCGGGCAGCTTCGCGGAATTCACGGTGGCGACCGAGAAGGTGGTTGCCCGCAAGCCTGCCACGCTCACCTTCGAGCAGGCGGCGACGGTGCCAATCGCCGCGACCACGGCGCTGCAGGGACTCCGGGATGCCGCGAACCTGCAGCCGCGCGATCGGATTCTGGTCAACGGCGCATCCGGCGGGGTCGGATCGTTCGCCGTGCAGCTTGCGAAAGCCTTCGGGGCTGAGGTGACGGCCGTCTGCAGCACTCGGAACGCCGAGCTGGCCCGCGGCCTGGGCGCCGACCACGTGATCGACTACACCTCCGAGGATTTCACGGCCAAGGGTCGGCAGTACGAGGTGATTTTCGATCTCATCGGCAATCGCTCCCTGTCCGACTGCCGCCGCGCGCTCACCCCACGCGGAACGCTGGTGCTGTCCTCCGCTGCAGGCGGTCGTCTGCTCGGCCCGATCGGGCGCATCCTCGCCGCATCGGCCCTGGGAGTCTATTCGCGCCAGAGCCTCCGCCCGCTCGTGGCGTCGGCCAGCGCCACCGATCTCGATGTGATTCGCGAGCTGATCGACTCGGCCAAGGTCGCTCCCCGGATCGAGACGACCTACCCACTGAGCCGGACCGCCGACGCCCTGCACCACTTCGGCGAGGAACACACCCGAGGCAAGATCGCCATCTCGATCTGGGACGGAGTGACGGCTGGCCCGGGGTGACGGCTGGCGCGGAGTGCGCCGCCTCGTCTGGCCCGGAGTGACGGCTGGCGCGGAGTGCGCCGCCTTGTCTGGCGCGGGGGCTGCGCTCCCGAACCAATTCGACGGAGATTTTGGCCGAAACGGATGTTTTGGGTCGGAAAACCGGGTTTACGGGCAAAATCTCCGTCGAATTCGCACGGCGCGCAGGGCGGGCAGGGCGGGCAGGGCCGACGAGGCTCAGTCGGGGGCCGGCCGGCGATCGGGGACATCCGGTGTGAAGATGTAATCGTTGTTCTCAGTGAGCTCGGGGCGCATCCCGCGAGACAGGTTGTTCTGGAACAGTGTCCGGGACTCGTCCCGGCGCCGGACGGCCTCGGCCGGGTCGTCGGCGCGCAGCCGCTCGAAGTCCACGTCAAGAGACAGCGAGTCGCTGCCCGACCAGACTGGGGGGAGTTCGCCGGCCAGTGCCCGGAGGGTGCGCGGAGAATCGAGTCGCCACCGCACCTCGAACCGGTCACTCCGGTCGCTGCCGGTGATGACGTCGTCGAGCCGGCCGTAGAAATCCGGCAGGAAGCGCACCACCTCGGCGCCCAGCTTGACCAGGTTGAAGTGCGCGTTGCGGCGGATCAGCGGGTCGAAAGTCCAGCGCATGTCTGCGACGCCGTGCTGCAGACAGAGTGCCCGCTGGAACAGTTTGAGCGCGTAGCCGACCCCACTGCCGCGCTGCCACGGCACGACCGCTGCCATGTGCGAGTGCAGGTGGATGCCGTCGGTCCAGCCGAGGAAGCCGAGCGTCGCGCCGACCGGTTTGCCGGCCTTGGTCGCCACCATCACGGTGTTGCCGGCGAAGTCGAGCGCCAGGAGCATCGACCTGTCGGGGCTGTGGCCCACGCCCCAGGTGCGCTCGAACAGGCCGATCACCGCGGCCAGGTCGCGGGGTTCAGCCTGCCGCACGGTCACCCCGGCAGCCTCGGCGGCTGCATCCGCGGCGGCCTCCGCCTGCCGCACGGCTTGCTGCGAAACCCCCGGCTCAACGCTCATGCGTTGAGTAGACCACACCAGGCCCGGTTCCCGGCAGCCGGCCACCGTGCTAATTCGACGGAGATTTTGCCCGGAAGACAGGTTTTCGGCCCCAAACCAGCTGTTATCGGCAAAATCTCCGTCGAATCGGTTCACGCACCGGGCACGCACCGGGCCGCACCGGGACAGCCGCGCGGCACGAGCGCCCGCGCTAGTGTCCTCGACCCGAGACCACGTCCGCGACCGACGCGATCGGCGATGTCGTCCGCCGCCGGGTCAGCTCGGCATGGTCGGCCAACGAGTAGGCGCGGTAGAGCGCGTGCACGGCGAGCCAGCGCAGCGGCTCCGGCTCCCAGTTACGCACCCGGTGGTTCACCCACGGCAGCCGGGTGCGGCCTGTGTCGTTGCCGAGGATCAGGTCGGTCAGCGTGCGCCCGGCGAGGTTCGTCGTCGCCACCCCGGTGCCTACATAGCCTCCGGCCCAGGCCAGCCCGGTCGCCGGGTCCAGCCCCACGGTCGCCGCCCAGTCGCGCGGCACGCCGAGCACCCCCGACCAGGCGTGGTCGATCTGCGCGCCAGCCGTCACTGGGAAGAACCGGGTCAGGATGCCTCGCAGCGCCTCCACCGTGCTCGCCGGAGTCCGCCCGTCGGAATCCGTCTGCGACCCGAACCGGTACGGCACGCCCCTACCGCCGATCGCGATGCGGTCGTCAATGGTGCGCTGCGCGTACATATAGGCGTGCGCCATGTCACCGAGGGTCTCCCGGCCCGCCCAGCCGATGCTCTGCCAGACGTCCGAGCTGAGCGGCGCGGTCGCGATCAGCGACGAGTTCATCGGCAGCCACGCCCGGTGCAGTCCCTTCAGGCCCGCCGTGAACCCCTCCGTCGCGCGCACCACGAACTCCGCCTCCACGGCGCCGCGGTCGGTGATCGCCCGGTGCGGCGTGATCTCGCTGACCCGGGTATTCTCGAAGATCTCCACGCCGAGGCCCTCCACCACCCGGGCAAGCCCGGCCGCGAGTTTGGCGGGGTTGATGCGCGCGCAGTGCGGGTGCCACATCGCCCCGGTGGCACCGGCCACGTCGATACGGGCGCGCGCAGCCGCCGGGGAGAGGAGTTCGACATCCGTCATGTCCCAGGCCTGCTCCGACCGAGCGGATGCCTCCAGCCTTCGTTGCTGCGGCTGGTCGTAGGCCACGGTGAACTCGCCGCCCTTGACGATGTCGGCGTCGACGCCCTCGGCCTTGGCGACCCGGATCACCTCGTCCACGGTCTCGTTCATTCCGGTCTGGAACCGGGCCGCCGCGTCCCGGCCGTGCGACTTCACGTACTGCTCGCGGCCGCCGGTGACCGAGTTGGTCAGCCAGCCGCCGTTCCGCCCTGACGCTCCGTAGCCGGCGAAGCGCTGCTCCACAATCACGATCCGAAGCGCCGGGGCCGCCTTCTTCAGGTAATAGGCCGTCCACAGCCCGGTATAGCCGGCACCCACGATGCACACATCGGCCGTCGTCGGCCCGGGCAGCGGGTCGCGGTCGGCCGGCCGGCCGAGCTGGTTCCACCAGAAGGAGACATCACCATTGATCATTCCCGCACCGCTTTCGTTCCGACGGATGTTTCGCGCTCAGTCACAGCATCATCTCGCATCCGGCTCGATCGGGCGGCAATCCCGATCCCCCCTGCCGGGATTCGCGTCGCGAGGATGGTAAGCCGTTGCGCGGATGGCACGCCACGCGCGTAGCGGCGCACCACCCGCGCCGCGGCCGCAGCTATGCGCTCGGGCATCCGCCTGGCACGTCGGAAGGTCGAGTGCGTCTCAGGACGCCAGCCGGTCCTCCATCCCCCAGGGCTGGCCGTAGCCGCCCTCGGTTTCGGGCGCGCTCATCAGGTCGAGGAACACCTTCGCATCGAAGGCCTCCGGGCCGAGCACGCCGATGCCGGTCCAGGTGCCAGCGGCCAGCAGTTCCAGGGCGATCACCGGGTTCAGGGCGGTCTGCCAAACCACGCACTGGGTGTCGTATTCGCGCATCGTCCACTCGTTTTCGGCGACGTGGTAGAGGTAGACCTCGCGCGGCAGGCCGCCCGGACCCGTGCCGGTGACCCACACTCCCGCGCAGGTTTTGCCGGTCATCCGCGGGCCGATCGTGGCCGGGTCAGGCAGGCAGGCGGCCACCACATCGCGTGGGGCGACCAGCGCCGGGCCGGACGCGCTGCGCACCCGCACCGGGTCGACCCGGTCGAGGCCGAGCAGGTGCAGGGTCTTCAACACGCCGATGAATTCCTCACCGAGGCCGTACTTGAAGGTGACCCGATTCGCATCGAGCCAGCGCGGCATCAGCACCACCTCCTCGTGCTCCACGTTCACGCATTCGACCCGGCCGATGCCCTCCGGAAAGTCGAACATCTCCGGTTCACTGAACGGCTCGGTGGTGAACCAGCCGCGGTCCTTCTCGAAGATCAACGGCGGGTTCAGGCACTCCTCGATCGTGGTCCAGATGCTGAATGATGGCGCGAAGATCTCGTTGCCGGCGTCGTCGTGCACGACCAGGTTGGCACCGTCGCGCGTGCCGAGCTCCTCGATCTGCCGAAACAGGTGGTCCGAGGCGTAGCGGGCGAAGACATCCGAGAGCCCCGGCTCGACGCCCATGCCCACCAGGGCAAGGCGGCCGGCGGTCTCCCAGTCGGCGGCCTGCGCGAACTGGTCGTCGCCGAGCATGACCCCGGTCTGGAGGTAGGGGTCCGTGGGGTGCGGTTCGGACAGGCTCACGGCCATGTCGAGGTAGTCACAGCCGGCGGCGAGCGCCCCGGCGAACACCGTGGGCACGAACTTCGGCTCGACCGCGTTCATCACGTGGGTGGCGCCGTGCCTGAGCGCGACGGCGGCGACCATGTCCGGGTCGCCGGCGTCGATCTGCTCGGCGGAGAACCGGGCTGCCGCCGCGTGCCCGTGCTTCAGGCCGATTGCGACGATGGTGCGTTCCGCCCGGGCCAGGTCGTAGTCGCACACGATGACGTGCTCGAAGAACGTGCGCCTGGCGATGATCTTCGCGAACGCGTCTCCTACGCCGCCCGCCCCGACAAGGAGGATTCTCATGCGTCGACGCTACCCCGGGGCATCCGTTACCGATGCGGCTGCCGATGCGCCCGTGCGTCCGTGCGCTCTGCCCGAACCAATTCGACGGAGATTTTGCCCAAAACGCGCGATTTTGCCCCGATTAAGGGCTCTATGTGGAATTTCTCCGTCGAATTCGCAAGGGCGACGGATGCTGCGCCGCCAACTCGCGCTCTCCCTGGAGCTTCGCGGCGACCGGGGCCCACAGCAGCACGGCGACGGACGCACCGAGCAGCAGCCCGCCGATCGTATCCGTGAGCCAGTGTGCGCCCAGATAAGTGCGGCTGACCATCATCAGAACCGTGTAGAGGGTGCCGGCCAGCCAAACCCAGACGCGCGGGAAGAGGATGCCGAGACAAACCGCCATGGTCGCCGCATTGGCGACATGGCCGGACGGAAAGGATCCGAAATCTGACATGACCAGCATGTCTTCCGGCCTATCCCGACCGAACAGTGATTTGAGTACCTGCACCAGTCCCGAGCTCACGATCGTGGCAACCACAAAGTAGCCGGCCGCCCACGGCCGTTTGAGCAGCAGCAGCGCCACCAGAATCAGCACCGGGATCACGATCACGCCGGCGATTCCGGCACCGAGGTAGTTCATCGTGAGCGAGAGATACTCCCAGACGGGCGCCCGGTGCTCGAGGATCTCATCCATCCACTCGGCGTCGATCTCCAGCGGGCGGCCGTTGCCGCGCAGCACGATCAGGGCGCCGAGCCCCACGGCCAGCAACAGCGCTGCGGACCCGCTGACCAGAGGCCACCGGCGGGCGATGCGTCGGGTGGCGGAGGTGGCTGCGGTCTCGGGGGCGCGCTCGCTCATCATCTGTCCATGCTAGATCGGTGCGGGCGTGCGGCTTCCCGCCCTGGCCATTTGCCGCGCATCTCCGGGGGCTTACTCAGGAGATCTGCGAAGCCGGTGGCGACGGATGCCGGAATCACGCGGCATCCGTCGCCACCTCGGCCACACCATCGGAAATCTCCTGAGCTAGCCACCGGCGGCAACTGACGACTGACCGCTGACGACTGACCAGTGACCACTGACCGGAGGCTGAAGGATGCCGTTACCCGGCGCCCATCTGGCCTCAGTGCTCCAGCGCGGGCACCGACCGGGGGCGCACGATGAGCCACAGGGCGAAGATCGACACGATGGCGGTGACGCCCATCACGGCGCCCATCGGAACCGCTGTCCCGACGCCGAGCACGCCGACGATCGGGGAGATCAGTCCGGCGACGCCGAAGTTCGCGGCGCCGAGCAGCGACGCGGCGGTTCCGGCCTCATGCGCGTGCGCGTTCAGGGCGATGACCTGCACGCTGGGGAGGGTGAAACCGCAAGCCGCGATGAAGAACCACAGCGGCACCAGGGTGCCCCAGAGTCCCGCGCCGGCGAGGTCGAGCAGCACGATGGCCGCGGCCGTGATCAGGAGCACCACGGTGGACACCGAGATGATCCACTGCGGGCCGATGTTGAAGCGGTGCATGAGTCGGGAGCTGAGCTGCACACCCATCACGATGCCGAGCGAGTTGACGGCGAAGAGCACGCCGTACTGCTGCGGGCTGAAATCGTAGACCTGCTGGAACAGGAACGACGACGCCGAGAGGTAGGAGAACAAACCTGTAAAGGTCATCGCCCCGATGATCGCGACGCCGACGAAGATCCTGTCGCTGAGCACCGCACGGTAGCGCTGACCGAGGGAACTGTGCCCCTTGGTGTGGCGCTCGGCATCCGGCAGCGTCTCGACGATCCAGAACGCGACGGCCAGGATCACGACCGCACCGTAGGCGGCGAGCACCCAGAAGATGCCGCGCCAGCTCATCACCAGCAGCAGCTGCGAGCCGATGACCGGGGCCAGCACGGGGGCCAGGCCGCTGATCAGCGCGAGGCGGGAAAGCATCTTCACGAGCGGCTTGCCGCCGAACAGGTCGCGCACCATCGCCAGGGCGACGACCGCGCCGGCCGCGGCGCCGAAGCCCTGCAGCAGACGGAAGACCCCGAGCCAGACGATGTCCTGGGAGAGGGCGGCGCCGACACTCGCCAGAATGTGGAAGCCGGTCGCGAGCATCAGCGGCAGTCGGCGCCCGACCTTGTCACTCCACGGGCCGACCACAAGCTGGCCGAACCCGAACCCGATCATGGTGCCGGTGAGGGTCAGCTGGATGGCGGCCGCCGATACGCCGAACTCACGCTCCAGGGTCGGGAAGGCCGGCAGGTACAGGTCGATCGTGAACGGGCCGAGCGCCGTGAGGGCGCCGAGCACGAGGATGTAGACCAGGCGCTGGCCGCGGGAGAGAGCGTCGCCGGGATGCTTCGCGGCCGACCTCAGGTCGGCGGCGGTGATGACGGTGATGGCGGCGGTGCTCACGAAAGTACTGATCCTCGGTATCGATGGGGCTCTGCGTGCTGGTCTGATTTCGTTAGCGGCACCGCATCACGGGCGTCAGCACCAGCAGCGGAACACGGAACCGCCCTCACTGTCAAGGCAACCACACCGGCGCCTATTCCCCCATTCACAGAACGCCGCGGAAGTTGCAGGAATCCGCCCGATCGTGCACCGGTCCACTGCCGGAAGCTGGGACCTACTCCGGGCCCTCGTCTTTGAGCGCCTGCGGCAGGTCCCGGTGGTACAGAGTCGCGATCGGGCGGATGCCCCGGGCCAGCAGCCCGTCGACGAGACGCCCAGAGAACGCCAGCCCCTTCTCGTTCGCCGGACCGCGGCAGATCGGCTGGATGCGGGACCACGCAATCGAGGACCGGTAGGCGTGCAGACCGAGCGACACCATCAGATCGAGGTCTTCGTCGAGGCGGTGGCAGTGGCAGTGGCAGTGGCAGTGGCAGTGGTCGGAGGCTACGTCGCCGGTGTCGCCGTTCAGATCCTTGCCGGGGGTGCGGCTGAGGGTGTCCCAGATCGACGGGCCGCGGCCGTCCTCGTTGAAGGCACCCTCGATCTGGCTGCTCGCGGTGGCAAACCGAAAAGGAACCCCTCGGGGAAAACGAGTCCGGGGTCGCGGTAGTCAGCATTTCCACTGGTCATCAGGGTGAGTGTCGCCGTTCCGAAAACGGATGCCGCGGTGCCGGCGCCCGGCCGCCGAGCTCGGAACGGTGTCGGCGAACCGTTGTGCACCGTGAGGGGCTCCGCCCGGCCGCCGGACTCGACCGGTCGGGGACCGTGACGGTCTCGGCCGGACCGTCCAGCGGGTTCGCGACCTCGATCGTACGCACAGCCGGGCCGCCCAGGAAAACGGGGATCGGCGTGTCAGCCAGGTCACCCGCGTACTCGGGGTGGCCGGCCACGGGAACCGGGCGCAGCGGTGTGGCTAACTCAGGAGAATCGACGGATGCCGCGATCCGGGCCCCCGATTCCCGCGGCGCCCAGCCGCCGGCATCCGTTTTCTCCTGAATTAGCCCCAACCACCGCGGATCGACCGCGCGGGCGACGACTCGGTTCTCCGCACGGCGCTCACAGCCCCCTCACAGCCCCGCTGCACCTCCCCCGGAGACGGACCCTCTAACCTTGGAGCTACCTGCCAGTCGCAACGAAACGGTGCATTAGTTCATGAGTAATGTCTACGGCAAACCTGTCCCCCCCAAGAAGGATCGCCGCGAGATGGCGCGTGAAAGCGCCCGCCAGCTCCGCGAGGAGCAGCAGAAAAAGGAGAAGCGCAACCGCTGGCTTCTGCGCGGCGGCATCGGCGCCGGCCTGATCGCGGCTGCCGTGGTCGTGGCCCTCGTCGTGGTCGGCAGCCAGGGACCTGCGGCGCCGGGCCCGCTCAACATGGCCAGCGACGGCGTGCTGCTCGGCGGCGACGGCACCAACATCGTCCCGGTCGAGACCGTCTCCGTGGCCGCCGACGAGAACCCCATCGCAACCGACCCGACAACCCTCGGCGACACCGCCAACATCGTGGTCTACGCGGACTATCTCTGCCCCTTCTGCGGCCAGTTCGAAACCACGAACGGCGAGCAGATCGCCGGATGGGTCGCCGCGGGCACCGCCACGCTCGAGCTGCACCCGATCTCAATCCTCGATCCGGTTTCGGCCGGTAGCAAGTACCCGACCCGGGCCGCGGCCGCCGTCGCGTGCGTCGCCAACCATGAGCCCGAGAACGTACTCGCCCTGAACGCGGCCCTGTTCGCGAACCAGCCCGCGGAGAACACCGAGGGCCTGACCGACGAAGACCTGGTCAGCCTGGCCACGAGTGCGGGCGTCACCGACGAGAAGGTCGCCACCTGCATCACGGAGAACACCTTCGCCGCCTGGGTCGGCACCGCCACTAAACGCGCCCTCGACGGCCCTCTCCCCAACGCCGACATCGAGCAGGTCAAGGGCACGCCCACCGTGCTCGTCAACGGCGTCTCCTACCCCGGCGTCCTCGACGACCCGGCCGCCTTCGAGGCCTTCGTCACCGCGCAGGCCACCGCCGAGTAGCGCCTGGGGTTCGGGGCACCGCGAGGTGCCCCAGCCTCACTCCCGACGCCCCGGCCTCACCCCCGGCGCCGCCCCGCCCCCACGTGCAGTCGCGATCGTCTCTCGCACGAAGGACCACCATGCAGATCCACGGACAGACCGTCGACGCCCAGACCCGCTGCGTGCACTACCGTTCCGCGCTCGACGTCGTGGCGATCAGATTCTTCTGCTGCGGGCGCTTCTACCCGTGCTACCAGTGCCACTCCGCCGGTGAAACCCATGCCGCCCGGCTCTGGCCGGCCGACCTCTGGGCCGAGCACGCCATCCTCTGCGGAGTCTGCCGCGGCACACTCTCGATCGCCGACTACCGGGCAACCACCGCGTGCCCTGCGTGCGGTGCCGCCTTCAACGACGGATGCCGCGCTCACGCCCATCTCTACTTCGACCTCCCGGCAACGCCGGCCTGAGCCGCTGCCGCACGAGCCCGCAACCCACCGCCACCGCCACCGCTACCGCTACCGCTACCGCTACCGCCACCCACTTCGGCACCCAGGATCCCAGGTGGGAACCAATTCGACGGAGATTTTGCTCCCCGAAGGCCGGTTTCGACGATTTCGGGGGTGAATCGGCAAAATCTCCGTCGAATTCGTTCAGGGCGGATGCTGCGGGCCAAGCAGGACAATGCCGCAGAACTGAACCGGAGAGCCGGCTTGAGCTGGGCACTTGCCGGCCTGAGCCGGGCCTTCCACCCCCGCACGGGCTCCAGCCGGCACGCAGCGACCCCCGCGCAGACCGCGCAAACCGCGCAAACGGCGCACCCCGAGCACCCCGAGGAACTTGCGCGCCCCTCGCGACTACATCGGGCCGGCGCGCTCCGACAGCCAGGCGTACGGATCCGTCGGGGTGATCCCGTCGATCAGGATCTCGAAATGCAGGTGCGGGCCGGTGCTCTCGCCGGTGCTGCCCACGTTGCCCAGGTGCGTGCCCACGCCCACGGACTGTCCCGCGGAGACCTGCAGCGAGCCGGCCTGGAAGTGCGCATAGACGCTGCTGACGAGCTGTCCATCGACGGTGTGGTCGACGATCGCGTAGACGCCGAAGCCGCCGTTGTCCGTGGCGGAGACTTCACGCACGACGCCGTCCGCAACCGCCTGGGCAGGTGCACCCTCGCCGGGAAGCATATCGAGCCCCTTATGGAACGTCGAGCAGCCCCCGCAGGGTGCATCGCGCGCACCATAGGGATCGGAGAGGCGAACCGAGCCCGGGAAGGGCCACTGCACGGCTGCACCAGCGGCGGCCGGAGCGGCCGCATCGTCGGCACTCGGAACCGCAGCAGGGGCGGCAGGCATGGGTTCGGGCTTCGGCGCATCAGTGACCGTGAAACCGTCGCGCTGCACGGTGGCGGTGGCCGCCGCACTCGGCATCAGGCTCTGTAGCGACGCTTCGGCGGCGGAGGCATTAGGGGCGGCGGCAGCACGCGCGGCGGGATCGGACTCGGCGGCATGCGCTGAGCCATCCGCGGAGGCCCGCACCGATTCTTCCACGGCGGCCGGCGGCAGCCAGCCGTAGACATCGAGTTCCGAGGCCTGTGCGGGAATGCCGAGGACCACCGTGAGCAGTCCGGCGAAAAGCATCGCGAATCCGCCGGCGGCGGCCTGACGCGGGATCAGGGTGAATCTGGTGAGCCTGGGAAACCTGTTGAGCCTAGGCGTCTGCATAGGCACCTTCCGCCGAAACGCGGCGGGCAGGGAACAGGGGAAAAATGGGCATGGTGAGAGCTCTCGTCGGCGCGGTTACGCGGTTCGGGTGAGGGGGGCCGGAACCTCACTCAGACGGAGAATGCGCTCACAGCGCAGAGCAATCCCACGGGGAACGACGCTCCCTCAGAGGAAGTGTCCAAGTGCGCCGCACGACGTGGGGCTTCGCGCACAAGAGTTGAGGATATCTCGGTATCCTGATAAAGCAATGGGCTTGCGCAGTTCGGTCACGGATGTTCCGGCCGGCGGCCCAGGATCGACGCCACGCGCGATCGCCCGAAAGCTCAACATTTCAGCCTAGCCCGCACGCGCAGCACCGCAAACTCAGCACAGCAACCTCGGAGCCGCAAACTCTGCTCCGCAACCGCAGAGCAGCACCCGCAGAGCCACAAACGCAGAGCCACAAACGCAGAGCCGCACCCGCAGAGCCGCACCCGCAGAGCCGCAAATTCAGAGCCCGAGCACCCGATCCGCCAGCGTGCCGAGCGCGCCCGGCACGAGCCGGTAGTACGCCCAGGTGCCACGCTTGTCGCGGGTCAGGATACCGGCATCCACCAGCACTTTGAGGTGGTGTGACACGGTGGGCTGACTGAGCCCGAGGGGTTCGGTGAGGTCGCAGACGCAGGCCTCCATATCGTCGTGCGCGGCCACCAGCGAGACCAGACGCAACCGGGCCGGGTCGGCCACGGCCTTCAGCAGCCGGGCGAGCCGCTCCGCCTCATCGGCGCCGATCGCTTCGCGCGCGGCAGGGGCGCAGCAGGCAGCGGCCGCGCCAGCGGCATCCGTCGTGCCATCTGCGACATCCGAAGCAACCGCGCCATCCGTCACGAGATCCACGGCGACCGCAGCGGTCGACGCCTCAGGCACGGCACGGGTCTCGGTGAACGACATCTGAACAGTATCTCCCATAAATTGACATCCATCGATGCATTGGGGAAGACTCCCTATCGACACCTCTGATTTTATGTCCCACCCGCCGATTTTTGTCTTAACTGCTCACGGAGCCACATGCCCTTCCCCGAATCGACCACCTCCCGGCCCACCGCCCCGCCCACCCTGCGGCCGGCTGCCGCGCAAAACGCCATCGCCCCGGCGCGGCTCGGGGCCGTCGACCGTCTCCTGCCGGTCTGGATCCTCGCGGCAATGGCCCTGGGCCTGCTGCTGGCGGTCGTCGCACCCGGCGTCGGCGACCTGCTCGCTGCGTTCACGATCGGCTCGGTCAGCGTGCCCATCGCGATCGGGCTGCTCGTGATGATGTACCCGGTGCTGGCCAAGGTTCGCTACACGGATGCCCGCGCAGTCGCCCGCGACCGCCGCCTCCTGGTCTCCTCGCTGGTGCTGAACTGGCTGCTGGGGCCCGCCCTGATGTTCGCCCTTGCCTGGATCTTCCTGCCGGACCTGCCCGAATACCGCACCGGCCTGATTATCGTGGGCCTTGCCCGCTGCATCGCCATGGTGCTGATCTGGAACGATCTGGCCTGCGGCGACCGCGAGGCCGCCGCCTTCCTGGTGGCCCTCAACTCCGTCTTCCAGGTCATCGCGTTCGCCGCGCTGGGCTGGTTCTACCTCCAGGTGCTCCCCGCCTGGCTCGGCCTGTCTACCACGAGCGCGGAGTTCTCGATCCGGGCGATCACCGTCAGCGTGCTCGTCTTCCTCGGCATTCCCCTGCTGGCCGGCTACCTGTCCCGCAGGGTCGGCGAGGCCACCCGCGGCCGCGACTGGTACGAGAGCCGGTTCCTGCCGAAAATCAGCCCGTTCGCCCTCTACGGGCTGCTGTTCACGATCGCGCTGCTCTTCGCCCTGCAGGGCCGCCAGGTGATCGACCGCCCGTTCGACGTGGCCCTGATCGCCCTGCCGCTGCTGGTCTACTTCGCTGTCATGTTCGCCGCCGGATTCGCCACCGGCAAGCTCACCGGGCTCTCCTACGAGCGCACCACGACCTTGGCGTTCACCGCCGCCGGCAACAACTTCGAGCTGGCGATCGCGGTGGCCATCGGCACCTTCGGCGCCACCAGCGGCCAGGCCCTGGCGGGCATCGTGGGCCCCTTGATCGAGGTGCCGGCGCTCGTCGCCCTCGTCTATGTGGCGCTGTGGCTGCGGCCGCGGCTGTTCTCAGGGGCCGCGGCGCAGGCAACCGCCGCAGCCGACACCGCCGTAACCGACACCGCCGTCACCGCCGACCCGCTTCCCGACCGGGTCTGATCTCTGTACACCGCCCCGCCGTCCAACCCCCGAAAATCAAGAAGGAACCACCGATCATGACCGCTAAGCCCACCGTTCTCTTCGTCTGTGTGCACAACGCGGGCCGCTCTCAGATGGCCGCCGGCTACATGACCGCCCTGTCCGAGGGCCGTGTCGAGGTGCTCTCTGCCGGCTCCGCGCCCAAGGACCAGATCAACCCCGTCGCGATCGAGGCCATGGCCGAGGAAGGCATCGACATCGCCAACAATGTGCCGAAGGTCCTCACCACCGAGGCCGTGAAGGAGTCGGACGTCGTCATCACCATGGGCTGCGGCGACACCTGCCCGATCTTCCCCGGCAAGCGCTACGAGGACTGGGAACTCGCCGACCCGGCCGGCCAGGGCATCGAGTCCGTGCGGCCGATCCGCGACGAGATCAAGGCCCGCATCCAGGGCCTGCTCGCCGAAATCCTCCCCGCCCAGGTCTAGGTCCGACCCGCCATGAGCGATCTGAGCGCGCGTCGGTCACTGCCCGGACTGGCCTTCCCCGAGGAGTCGTTGCGACGGCTGGCCGCGCACCTCACCGACCGGTTCTCGGGCGTGTTCGGCGCCGAGACGATCGAACGGTACGTGCTCGAGTCGTACACGTCGCTCCTGCGCACGTCGACGGTCACGGCGTTCCTCGTGACCAACACGGGGCGCTACGCCGCCGACCGCCTGACCGCTCTGGCCCAGGCAAAGGGCGCGATCGCGAAGGACGTCCCCGAGGTCCTGTTCGTCTGCGAGCAGAACGCGGGGCGGTCCCAGATGGCGGCGGTGCTGACCCAGGCCCTGTCTGGCGGTCGGGTGCACGTGCGTTCGGCCGGTTCAGCGCCGGCAAAGGGACTGAACCCCACTGTGATGGCGGTGATGACCGAACTCGGCCTCAACCTGGACGAAGAGTTCCCGAAACCGCTGACGGATGACGTCGTGCAGGCCGCCGACGTCGTCGTCACCATGGGCTGCGGCGACGCCTGCCCGGTCTATCCGGGCAAGCTCTACCAGGACTGGGAGCTGGCCGACCCGGCCGGTCAGCCGACCCCAGAGGTGCGTCGCATCCGGGACCAGATCCGGCATCAGGTCGAGGCCATGCTCACGACCCTCGGTGTCGACCCCCAGCCGCTGCCGCTCCCCTAGCCCCTGCCCCTGCCACCCCACCGCCACCGCCACCGGACGCGGGCGCGCGCGGGCAGGCCCGAGGGCGCCGGCCCCTACTTGCGCACCAGCTTCGCCACCGTGAACCCGCCGGCGGCGACCGTCACGGTTCCCTTCTTCGGCGCCTTCTTGTCGACGGATGCGACGAGCTGGCCGGTCGCATCGAACGCCTCCTGCGCCAGCCGGTAGCCACGTGGCACGCCGACCGTGCGCACGCTGGTCTCGGTCGCCGCGCTGACGTACACCGTGGACTCCCCCGCCGAACCGGTCACCGTGATCGTCGAGATCAGCGGCTGGATCAGCAGCGCGTCAACGGATGCCGCCCCGTCGGCCATACCGACGACCGCGGTGTCCGCCCCCGGCAGAGCCAGCTCGAGCGTGAGCGGGAACAGGCGTCCGGGGGCATCCGTGATGCCCTGAGCACCCGCGCCGCCGTTGCTCGTGCTGCCCAGCATCGACGTCGCCGACGCCCAGGTTGTGGCCCCGGAGTCCGCCTCGGCCTGATTCACGATCGGGAAGACATTGCGAGCCTGGTCGGCAGCGGAAACCGGGATGCTCAGCGAGTCGCCCGCGCCCAGCGCCACGTAGGCGCCGCCGGAGAGGTTGGCCTCGCCGGTCCAGGACGACGGCGGCGTGACCACTGACCCGCCGCCCGTGATGGTGCCGGACTCGGCCTCGACGACACTGAGCCCGACGGTGGAGACGGTTTCGTCGATGCCGAGGGCCTCGACCTTCAGCGACGGATTCGCGTCCAGGGTGAGCATGGTCATCAGGGTGTGGATGGTGGATTCGGCACCCGAATTGGGGTTGATCCGGCCGTCGGTTTCGATGCCGTCGATGGCCGTACCGGTTGCCGGGTTGTAGGCCGGAGCGCCGTTCGGGTTGGCGCCGAAGAACCAGGCGGCGGTCACTGCGGCGAGGTCGAGCAGCCCCGGGGCGTTCGCGGCCGCGGCGGTGGCGACGAGCCCCTGCACGCGAGAGTCGACGCCGTAGGCGATCTGCGCCTCACCCGGGGTGGGGCTCCAGGCGTTGTCCGGTCCGCCGGCGGCCAACAGCTGAGGGGTGAAGCGGGCGGCATCCTGCACGGCGGCGCCGAGCAAGTCCGTGCGTCCGAGCGCCGTGGACGCGGTGGCGATGGCAGCCGGGGCCAGTCCGCCCCAGGCGTGCCACAGGGTCTGCGACTTGTTCCACGGCATGATCGCGCCGAACGGCCACTCGGTGGCGGAGCCGGAGGACATCCCGGCGACCCCCTCGGTGAGCCGGGTCAGCGCGGTGCGGGCGGTGTCGTCGTCCGGGACGGCCGTGACGTAGGCGGCGAGGCCGAGCGCGGCCTCGGCGGAGGCATCCGCCCCGCCCGCGATGAGCCAGGCCGGCACGTTGACGCCGTCGGCCACATCGAAGGTGCCGTACTTGCCGAGCGACTGGCGCTCGAGGGAGTCGAGCGACAGGTGCAGGCGGTCCTGCAGGAACGCGGCGAAGTCGGGGTCGGCAGCCTGGAACGCGGCGAAGCCCTCGCCGAGGGCCCACACGGTGCGGGCCACCCAGTAGGACTCGGCCGAGTCGCTCGGGTCGGGCAGTTCCACCGGGCTGGCGCTGGGGGTGAGGGTGCCGTCGGGCTGCTGCCAGAGCACGACGTTTCCGGCGTTCGGACCGGTCGTGGTCTGCAGGTAGGTGAGGGAGCGCAGCGTCTGCACGGCGTGCTCGCGGCTGGTCTCGTCACCGGTCTGCTGCCAGTGGCGCAGGTAGACGACCGCGGTGCGGGCGATGTCGTCGGCGTTGTACGCGCCCTGGCTCCAGTGCCCGGTCGAGGGGTCGAGCGACCCGCCGCCGACCCTGCCGTAACTGCCGTCGGCCTGCTTATCGGCGTAGGTCCACGGCGCCTGGGCGGTGGGCTGCGCGTCGATTTCGTAGGTGGTGTGCCCCTCCACCGTGGCCAGCGGCACGGTGTCGAGCAGGAACGTGAGGTGGGACAGGTTGGTCAGCGGCGCGGACGCAGCGGCGGCGGGCCGGGTGGCGACGACTTCGGCCGGTGCACCGGATGCGCCGGCTTCTCCGGATGGCGGTGCCGCGGCGGCCGCGGCGCTGCCGGCTCCGAGCAGGAGCAGCGAGACCGCGGCGGTGAGGGCCACGGCTTTCAGAGATCGCGGGCGGGGGGACTGTGAGCGAACAGCGTTGTACGTCATTTCTTCTCTCCTGGTTCAGCCTGAACCGGTTTGGTACAGCCAACTAAACCGGTTAAGGCGACGCGAGTCAAGAGAAGTGGCGCATTGCGTCCCCCATTCGGGGCTGGAGGGTCCCCGCATCGTCGCGGGGCAGCGCAATGTCGCGCGTGAATGAGCCGTACCGGAACTCGGTCCGGTAACCGTCCTTGTCCTTGTGCTCGGTCTTTTCCTGCCGCTCGGCCTGGATGTGCAGCACGCCGTCGCTGACCGACACATCGACATCCTTTTCCGGGTCGATTCCGGGCAATTCCGCCCTCACAACCAAGCTGCCGCCGTCGCGGAATTCCTCCACCCGCAGGGCCGGAGTGTCCCAGTCGCCGTCGAAAAAGCGCCGCACCGGCTCCGGCATTTCGAAACGCTCGCGTTTTGCAAGTGCGGCCATGATTCGTCTCCTCCGTGTTGCCCGAATGTAGTCACCCGAATGTAGTCACCCAAATGTGGTCACCCGAATGTAGTCACCCGGATGTGGTTACCCGGATGTTGCTCCAGATGCCACACGCAGTACCCCCGAGGCCCGTGCCACGCCGCGGCGATGGGGGCGACAGCGGCGACGGATGCCCGCGCAGCAGGTTCCCAGCGACCCCGCTTAACCTGAGCGAATGACCGTCATCCTGCAGCGCGATATCGCCAGCGAACGCACTTCCGCGCACCCGATCCGGCGCTTCCTGCGCCGGAGCCGCGCCTGGGTGGACCAGCATCCGCGGCTGCGCTGGCTCTACCGCACTGTGGTCGGCGTGCTCGGCTCCACGGTGGCCGTCATCGGGCTCCTCCTGGTGCCCCTGCCGGGGCCCGGCTGGCTGGTCGTCTTCCTCGGAATCGCGATCCTGGGCACGGAATTCCCCACCGCGCACCGCATCGCGGTGGCCCTCAAGCGCATCCTGACTACGGTCTGGGCGTGGTGGCGCTCCCGCCGGGCACGCGCGTCCGCCGGAGGGTCGACCGCTTCGGCTGGGTCCTAGGCCCGATCCACTACCCCGCCCGCAGCGCCCGGGCCCGCGGCGCAGCTCGCCCGTACCTGGGCCGGCAGGGCGGTCAGATTCGCCCGCCGCTCGTCCGGAAGCCCGGCCGGGAGCAGGCCCGGCAGCACCAGCGCCCACATCTCCTCCACCCGCTGGAAGAGGTCCGCCCGCCCGGTGAGCACCTGGGAGACGGTCTGCACGCCCGTGAAAGCGGGGCTGATGAAGTGCGCGGCGGCCTCTACATTCAGATCGGCCGAAACGTCTCCTTCATCGATCGCGCGTCGCAGCACCTTCCCGCAGACATCGATCCAGTCATGGAACGGACCGACCACCGGCACCGAGAAATTGGAGGCCTCCATGGTGAGACGGATGCCGGCACTCACCACCGGCTCGTCCCGCACCTGCGCCGCCAGCTCAAAAGTCATCAGGATGAGGGCTTGCAACCCGGGCGTCGTGCCGTCCAGCAGCCTCTGGCCCAAGCCGATCGAGGCCTCGTGCTGCGCCTCGATCACGGCGAGCGCGAGCGCCTCCTTGGACGCGAAATGAAAATAGAGTGCGCCCTTGCTCACTCCGGCGGCGACTTCCAGTCCGGCCAGGGTCGTGCTGCCGTACCCGTGCTCCCGGAAGGCGACCGCCGCACCTCGGATGATCGCGGCCCGCGTTCCGATCGCCCGTTGTTGCTGCGCCATTCCACTCCTCGGTTATTCCGGTTTCCAGCGTAGCGACTGCCCGAACCGGGGTCGCACACGGCCCCGCGCATCCGTTGTATCGTCTCTGCCTCAATCGGCACCAATCTGCCTCAATCGACCCCACAGAAGATACCGTTTGGTATGGTTTAGGCACGGGACGCTGTGATTGGGGAAAACGGGCGTCTCAGGGGGTTCAACGGGGGAGGTCGTAATGATCGATAGTGCAGGCATGGTGCAGATGGCAGCACTCGGACTCGGCGGCCTCGCCGTTCTCGGCAGCGCGGCGCTGATCGCCGCCGCCCTGACACAGATCAGCCGGGCCATCCACCTGCGGCAGGCGGCGCGGGCGGGCTGGGTGCTGGCCGTCGTCTGCGCGCCGGTCTTCGGGGCGGTCGCCTGGTTCGCGGTCGGCAACCGGATCGACGCCGACCAGAGCTGACTGGAGCCGACCGCCGCCAGCGGTCGGCTCAGGTGTTCGGGCGCACGACCAGCACCGGGCACTTGGCGTGCCGCACGCACTGTTCGCTCACGGAACCCAGCAGCATGCCGCTGAGGCCGCCGCGGCCGCGGGAGCCGACCACGAGCATCCGTGCGCCTCGGGACACGTCGATCAGGGACTTCAACGGACTGGCGTAGACAGCCCGGTAGGTGACCTTCACGTCGGGGTGCTTGGCCACCTCGGCCATCACGGCCTCGCCGAGCTCAATGCGCACCGCGTCGGCATAGTCCTCGATCGACGCGACATAGCCGAATTCCCAGTTGGTCGGGCGCGGCGCCGTGTCGATGGACCACGCGCGCACCAGCACGACCGGTGCGTGCAGCTGCTCGGCGAGGTCGAGCGCCACGGTCACGGCGTGATCGGCGTGACCCGATCCGTCGTGTCCGACGACGATGCTGTCGCTGGAAACGGGAGTCTGTTCTGGCTGTGTGTCAGGCATGACCCCAAGCTACTCCGGGGGCCCGGGTCGCGACGCGCGCGCTGCTGCGTGTCGGCCGCCTGCTCCCAGCCCCTTCCCGCAGTGCCCCGGTAAGGTCTCCCCTATGACGTACCTGGGCACGCCGCGTCGACGACAGACCTCACTGGCGATGGTCGTCACTCTGGCCGTGCTGGGCGCTGGCCTGACGCTGGCCGCGTCGGTGCACACCACCGACGAAGCAGCCGCGCCTACCGGTTTCGCCCCCGGTGCGATCATCAGCGACTACAACTTCTACAACGTCGACTCCCTGAACGAGGGCGAGATCCAGTCGTTCCTGAGGGAGCGCTCCTGCATCCCCAGCGACGGCTCACCGTGCTTGGCCGACTACGAGGAGAACACGATCTCCCAGCCGGCCCACGGCGAGGGGCACTGCACCGCCTACCCCGGGGGCCGCAACGAGCCGGCCGCCCGCATCATCGCGAAGGTATCCGCGGCCTGCTCCATCAGCCCGAAGGTGCTGCTCGTTCTGCTGCAGAAGGAGCAGTCCCTGCTCACCCGGCCGAGCGCATCCGGTTATCTGCGCGCCACCGGCTACGGCTGCCCCGACACGGCCGACTGCGACACGGCGTACTTCGGCTTCTTCAACCAGGTCTACCGAGCCGCCTGGCAGTTCCGGCAATACACCCAGGAGCCCGAGCGCGCCTACATGATCGGAACCGTGCGCGTGGGTTTCAATCCGGATGCGAGTTGCGGGGCGTCCTCCGTCACCATCGAGAACCAGGCCACCGCGAACCTCTACAACTACACGCCGTACCAGCCCAATTCCGCCGCGCTGGCACGCCCGGGCACCGACGGCGACGGATGCTCGACGCACGGCAACCTGAACTTCTGGCGGTTCTACAACCAGTGGTTCGGGGCGTCGGAGGCCGTGGGCTATCCCACGGCGTTCAACTCGTGCCTGAACCTCGTCGGCGGCCAGCCCTGCCGCAAGCACGGGCTGTTGCCGACGCCCTGAGCGGTCCCGACGGTTCGCGTTTCCGCGCTGGTTTCTCCGCCGGTTTCTCCGCGCAGAGCGTAATCGCCCCGAGGTCCCGGGGCTCCGCCGGGTCCGGTCGCCCGGCCGGGCGAACACCCGTGACCTGGCACTCTCAACCCCTGGTCAGACGGCATTCCTGGCCCGAATGTGCGCGCACCGGACGGTGACGGGGCCCGGTGACACACCCGACCGGAACGGCTGGGCAGCCAACCCGATTCCCAGCCCGCACGGACCGGCCCCCCACTCCCGGTACCTAAACTCCTCCGATGACTACGAACGGTCGATCGGGTTTTTCGCCGACCGGCCGCCGCAATCGAAAGGATCCACTTTGAACAAGCACACGATCTCCCCGGCAGCCGACACCTCCCGCACCAAGCGCGTCACCCTCGGCGCCGCCTCCGTGCTGACCGCCGGAGCCCTTCTCGGCGTCGGCGCGCAGGGCGCCACCGCCGCCCCTCTCAGCGCCGAGCCCACAACGAGTTTCAGCTCGAGTGCCGGCACGCGCGGGGATGCCGGCGCCACGGCGAACGGCGAATTCCTGGCGTCGCTTTCGGCCGAACTTCGCGCAGACCTTTCCCACGGGCAGAGCGGCAATGTGAAGGCCCAGAAGGTGGCCACCACCCTCTCCGAGCACGCCGAGCTGTTCGACACCCTGCCGGCGAACCTGCAGGATGACCTGACCGCGCTCACGGACGCCTCCGGGGCGACCGACCGGGCCGCCGCCGTCGACACCGTGCGCACCACCGCGCTGGCCGGCGGCTACGGCGAGGAGATCACGAAGATCGCCGAGGCCGTACGGGACAACCCGGAGCACCCGTTGACCGCCGCCGTGGAGGCCGCCCTGGGCAGTGACCTCGGCACCGCGCCGGGCACCGCGGACACCGACCCGACCGCGGACGCCGGATCCTCGGTGACGGAACTGGCCCTCAAGCTGGCGGACAACCCCGCGCTCCTCGACAAGCTGCCGGCCGACCTGCAGGCCGACCTGGCCGAGCTGAAGAACGCGCCCGCCGCCGAGCAGGAGGCCGCCGCGCAGAAGCTCGAAGAATCCGCCCTCAGCGGCGACTACGGCAGCGTGGTCCAGAAGATCGCCGAGCGGGTCCAGGCACACGTGGCTGCCGAGGCTGACGCCGGTGCCGGTGCCGACGCGGGGGCCGGTGCCGACGCGGACATTCACGCCGGAAACTAGCACCCGCATTAGAACGGATGCCCGGACGCGCAGTGCGCGTTCGGGCATCCGTCTGCCTTGTCCCCCACTCGGGGACTGACCGCCCGGAGGCGGCGCGGCTAGGCTCACCTCACCCGAGCGGCTGACCCGACAGCTCCGGAAACGCGTTCCCAAGGCGATTCTCATGGGCACCACAGGACCCCGAAGTTTTCGCTCCCCCGCGGTTTTCGCTGCCCCGCCGCTGTCCCCGGCCGGGCATCCGCAGGACGACTCCCGCGGCGCAGAGCCTGACCGGCGGGTGCACGCGCTCGGGGCGTGGGCGGGTCGCTCACGACTCACCATCGCCGCCTGGCTCGTCGGGCTGGCCGTCACCAGCGCCCTGTTGTGGAGCCCCGCCGTGGTCTTCGGGGTCCGCAATCCCTCGGCTCACCTCGTTCTCGACTCGGTCGACGCCTGCGTGGCGTTGCTGGTGGCGTCCCTCGTGTTCGGTCGGTTCCTGCGGCACGGCCGGCTGCAGGATCTGCTGCTCTCCCAGGGTCTCGTGCTGCTGGCCGCGGCGGGCCTGGGCCTGACCTACCTGACCGAGGTGCTCGGCGGAATCCGCGCGGGAACGCTCGACATCTGGCTTCCGCTGGCCATCCGGGTCGTGGGCGCCCTGCTGATCCTGGCCGCCGCCCTGGCGCACACGCGACCGGCGAAACGGATGCTCCGGCGCCGGCTGCTGACGCTGGCCCCCCTCCCCCTGTTGGCCGCGGTCTACCTCGCCCTCTGGACCGGCCGGGACCGGCTCCCCGTGGCGTTCGACCCGGGTTCCGCCCCGGTGTCCGCGGAGAACGCGCTCCTGACGGGCCATCCCGTGCTGCTCCTCGCCCAGGGCGCGGCGGCCGTGAGTTTCTTCATCGCCTCGGTGGCCTTTGCGTCACAGTCGGCCAAACGGGACGACGAACTGCTCCGCTGGCTCGGCCCGGCCTGTGCGCTCGGGGCGTTCGCCCGCCTGAACTACGTGCTCTTCCCATCCCTGTACACGGACTGGCTCTACACCGGGGATCTTCTCCGCACCGGCTGCTACCTGCTGCTGCTGGTCGGCGCGGCGCGGGAGATCCGCACCTACTGGCGGGCGCAGGTCACCGCGGCGGTGCTCGATGATCGGCGGCGGCTCGCCCGCGAGCTGCACGACGGAGTGATCCAGGAGCTCGCCTATATCCGCGCGGAAAGCCGCGCCATTCCCGTGGATGTCGCATCCGGCATCCGTATCGTCAACGCCTGTGATCGCGCCCTCGACGAGGCGCGGGCGGCCGTGCAGGCGCTCGGACGCACGAGCGATGAGCCGCTGAGTTTCACCGTTCACCGGGCGGCCACGGAGCTGGCCGCGAGGTACGGAATCGACCTGCGGGTCGACCTCGATGAGGCCATCACCGTCGATTCGGAGCAGCAACACGCGCTGATGCGCATCACCCGGGAGGCGGTGTCCAACGCGGTGCACCACGGCAAAGCCACGGGGGTGCACATCCGGCTCAGCGAGGCCGGAGACCGTCGGCGCCTCGCGATTGCGGACGACGGGGTGGGGTTCGATGTGCCGGCCGGCACCGACACAACCGGTTACGGCCTGGTCAGCATGCAGGCCCGGGCGCGGGCGCTTCCGGGCACGTTCAACGTGGAGGCACGACCCGCGGGCGGAAGCGTGGTGACGGTCCAGTGGTAGATGGCACCGGCATCCGCGTCGTCATCGCCGACGACCATGCCCCGATACGATCGCTGATCCGCCAGGCCCTCGAGGCCGGTGGCTGCGAAATCTGCGGCGAGGGAGCAAGCGCAGCGGATGCGATCCGGCTCGCCCTCGATCACCGCCCCGACGTGGTGCTGCTCGATATCAACATGCCGGGGAATGGGATCCACGCCGCCCAGGAGATCGGCCGGAGCCTGCCGGAGACGCCCATCGTGATGCTCACGATGTCGAAGGACGACGACGACCTCTTCGATTCCCTGCGCGCGGGTGCCTCGGGCTACCTGCTCAAGGATACCGATCCCGGCGCCCTGCCGGGTGCGCTGCGGGCCGTTCTGGCGGGCGAGGCGGCCATGGCGCCGGAGCTCATACTGCGGGTGCTCGGCGAGTTCCGGGCGCCCGCGCGGCGCCGCTTCCTGCGCCGCTCCGTGGCCGCGAGCAAGCTCAGCGCGCGGGAGTGGGAGGTGATGGAGTTGCTTGCGGAGGGAAACTCCACCAAGGCGGTAGCCGCCCGGTTGTTCGTGTCGCCGACGACGGTGCGGGTGCACGTCTCGGCTGTGCTCCGCAAGCTCGCCCTCACGGACCGCGAGAGCGCCTTCGAGCTGCTCCGTGACGAACGCGGCGAGCGGGGCTCACCTCGGTCGTAGAGCCTGGCGGACCGCGGCGGCCGGCACGATTCCCGCGTCTGGGGGCGCAGGACGGAAGGCCCCGAGTTCCGCTCGGGGCCTTCCGTGTTCCGCTTGCGCTCGGTGCCTACCTCAGCATGAAGTTGGCACTGATCGTGGAACCGTCCTGGGCGGTCATGGTGACCACGGCGCAGGTACCCGGCTTCTTGGGGGTCTGCCAGTTCTGGATGAACTGCCCCGACGTCGAGTCATACCGCAGGCTCGTGCCGCCCGTGGTGGTGAGTTCGATCGCATCCGTCACCGCGGACGAACCGGGGCAGGTCACGGCCGTGGCGGTGAAGCTCTTGACGGCCGAGACGCTGGTGAGTTCGGCACCGGAGAAGATCTCGAACTTCAGCGGGACGGAGCTGCCGCCCTTCACCGTGTTCCAGACGTTGGCTCCCATATCGACCGGGGCGTAGAAGCCCTTCAGGGTCCAGGCCAGCACCGTGTACGCGACCCTCGACGTGCTCGTATGGCCGGCCGTGTCGGTGGCGGTCGCCAGGTACGAGTGATCCCCGACTGTGGTGCCGCCGCCGGTCACGACGCAGGAGGCAATTCCGGACAGGGCGTCGGTCGCGTAACAACTGGGCGCGGCCGGGTTGCTTCCGTACTGGTAACTGCCGGTGGGGCCGCCCAGGAGAGCAACGGTGGGTGCGGTCGTGTCGATGTCGATCCCCGACACGCTCGCGGTCGCGGTGTTGCCGGCCCGGTCGGTCGCGGCGCCCGTCACTGACTGGCCCGCCCCCTCGACCAGGGTCACGTCGCCCGCACAGGTGGCGATGCCGGATCCCGCATCACGGCAGGTGAAGCCGACGACGACGTCCGCCGCGTACCAGCCGGCGGCGTTGGGAGCGGCCGGGTCGAGGGTGGACGAGATGGTCGGGTCGACGGAGTCGATGTTGATCCCGGTCGTCGTCACGGTCGTCGTGTTGCCGGCCTTGTCGGTCACGGTACCCGTCACCGACCGGTTCGCGCCGTCCGGCAGGGTTGTGTCGCCCGGGCACGTGGCGATTCCGGACCCTCCCACGTCCTCACACGTGAAGTGGACGATGACGCCCGCGTCCGTTGTGTACCAGCCGTCGTTGCCCTCGGGGGCGACCGGGTTGAGAGTGTACGAAATGGTCGGGTCGACGGTGTCGATGTTGACCACCGCTGCGGTCGCGTCGGCGGT
>NZ_SOGO01000043.1:0-24841 GCF_004403415.1 Cryobacterium sandaracinum | reverse complement strand
GGCGCGGCGGCGGGCGGCGGGCTGCGGGGCTGCGGGGCCGCGGGGCTGGCGGCGCGACAGCGGGCGGGAGGCACGCAAACTCGCTCCGGTAGACTGGGCTGACTGCCCACAAACCTCAGGAGTTGCACCATGGTTGACGTTCGGCGGGTCAAACTTCCCGGGGTGGGAGTGCTGCACACCTTCATCACGGATGACGGCGGCAAAGTGGGCGTCATCGCCCACCGCTCGGGGCACAGCGACCTCATCACCTTCGCGGACGACGAGGGCGGCCCCGACGCCGCCAAGGTGTCCCTGCGGCTGAACGAAGACGAAGCGCACACACTCGCCGAGCTCCTCGGCGGCACCCAGATCACCGAGTCGCTCACCGCGCTCGACCAGATCCCCGGCCTCAGCATCGACTGGTTCACCGTCGACTACGAAGACCACATCGCCGGCCAGGCGCTCGGCAACCCCGCCGACCGCGGCATAGCCGGTCTGACGGTCGTGGCCGTCGTCCGCGGGGAGTCCGCGAACCCGGCGCCCGCCCACGACTTCCGTGTCTTCCCCGGCGACACGCTCGTCGTCGCCGGCTCGCCCGAGAAGGTCGCGAAGGCCTTCGCCTTCTTTCGCACCGGCGAGGTTAAGGCCAAGTCCGTCGACGCGCCGCCCGGGGGCTAAACATGCAACTCGGCGAAGACCTCATCACTCTTGGCATCCTGCTCGTCGTTGCCTATCTCCTCGGTCGTGCCGGAAAGCTGATCGGGCTGCCGTCCATCCCCATCTACATGATTGTCGGGCTCCTGGCCAGCCCGAACACCGGCTGGTTCCCGCTGGACTTCCAGTCGGCGGACATCGAACTGATCGCCATTTTCGGGCTGATCCTGCTCCTGTTCAGCCTCGGCCTCGAATTCGACCAGGAGGCGTTCTTCGGCGACGCCGGAAAACTCCTGATTTCCGGCGGCTCCTACGTTCTGATCAACATGGGAGTCGGCTTCGCGTTCGGCCTGATGGTCGGCTGGGGCAGCCGGGAGGCCCTTGTGATCGCCGGAATGACCGGCACCTCCTCGAGCGCCATCATCACCAAGCTCCTGATCGAACTGCGCCGGCTTGCCAACAAGGAAACTCCGATGATCCTCGGCGTGACCGTCGTCGGCGACATCTTCATCGCGGTCTACCTGGCGATCGTCTCCGTCGTGCTCAGCGGCAAGACCGAGGCCTGGCCGATCGTGCTGCAACTGAGCATCGCCTTCCTCTTTCTCGTCGTGATGTTCTCGGTGGCCCGCTGGGGCGCTAAAGCCGTCTCCCGGCTGATGCGCACCAAGGACGACGAACTGTTCACCATCCTCTTCTTCGGGCTCGCCGTGCTCTTTGCCGGGATCGGTGAGATCATCGGCGTGACGGATGCGATCGGGGCCTTCCTGATCGGGGTGGTGCTCGGCGCGAGCACGTACCGCGGCCGGATCGAGCGCGTCGCCGTACCCCTGCGCGACGTGTTCGGGGCTTTCTTCTTCCTCAACTTCGGCCTCGCGCTGAACGTGGCCGAATTCGGATCGGTGATCACCATCGTGTTCGCGGCCGTCGGCATGACCTTCGTGCTCAGCCTGATCTCCGGAATGCTGATGGCGAAACTGCACGGCATGGGCCCGCGGGAGGGACTCAACACCGCGGCCATCTTCGTCAACCGCGGCGAGTTCACGCTGATCCTGGCAACCCTGTCGGTGACCGCTGGTCTCGATCAGCGGCTGCAGCCCTTCGCCGGCCTCTACGTGCTTACGATGGCGATCCTGGGGCCGCTCTTCGCGGCGAACTCCGAGAAGATCGGCGCGGCCCTGCGGCGACGCCGGAAAGCCGTCCCGGCGCGGAAACGCGCCCACGACGTGATGCTGGCGGAGGAAATCGCCCTGGTCGAGGCGGCCACCGCCGCCGACACCGGCACGGATGCCCAACGCGCCGCCGACCGTCTCCTCGCCGACCACCGCCAGCGCCCGACCGCCGCGGCACCCGGCGCGGGGTCGGCCATGGCACCTGCCGACGCGACCGCCGACTCGGAGGCAGATGCCGCCGCGGCCGACGGACCGGCGTCCGCGGCCCCGGACTCCATGCTCGACTTCATCTCCGGCCGGCGCCCGGCCGAAACCGGCCCGGTCGACAAGCCGGCGCGTGACACCGCTTCAGGGGACTACTCATGATCACAACCATGCTCCGGCCGCGCTGGCTGATCGCGCTGCTGCTGGCGCTCGCGATCGCCGCGGCCTTCGCCCTGCTCGGCCGGTGGCAGCTCGAACGCGCCATCGCGTCCGGCGAAGTCGTGGAGCGCAGCACCGAGACCGTGCAGCCGCTCCACGAGGCGGTGTCGCCGGACGGGCCGCCGCGCGAGTCAGCGACCGGCCAGCTGGTCACCGTGGACGGCTCCTTCGTGCCGGGGGACGACGTGCTGATCAGCGAACGCCTCAACGGGGGCGACAGCGGTTTCTGGGTAGTGAGCCGCTTGTCGACGGTGGAAACGGCATCCGTGCCCGTCTCCACCATCGCCGTGGCTCGCGGCTGGGCCGCCACCGAGGAGGAGGCCAGGTCGGCGATCGAGGCGCTCTCGGCGCAGGCCGCCGCGCAGCAGCAGACCGTGACGGGCCGCTTCGTTCCCTCCGAGGCTCCCGTCGTGCCGGACGAGGACAGCGACCCGCGCACCCAGACCACGGTCTCCACCGCCGCGCTGATCAACCGGTGGGCGGACTTCACCGACCAGTCCGTCTACGCCGGCTACATCGTCGACACGGATGCTGCCGCGAACCTCACCGTGATCGACTCGCCCGTGCCCGGCAACGACGCATCGGTCAACTGGCTGAACATCTTCTACGCCCTCGAGTGGGCAGTCTTCGCCGGCTTCGCGGTGTTCCTCTGGTACCGCCTGGTTCGGGACGACTGGGAGCGTCAGCAGGAGCAGGCCGCCATCGACGCGACGGAGGCCGTCTAGAATTGGCCCATGCCACTTGACCCCAAGCCTGCCGACATCCCCAAAATCCCCGGTGCGCTCCGGCTCTACAAGGTTTCCTCGGTCATCACCGGTGTCTTCCTGCTGCTGCTCTGCGTCGAGGTCTTCCTGAAGTTCGTGCTGCAGCTCGAAATCGAAGTCGGCGGCCCGAACGGGATCATCGCCCTCGTCGCCCGGGACTCGGTGACCGCATTCAACCTGAGCACCGGCATCCTGATCGTGCACGGCTGGCTGTACGTGCTCTACCTGTTCAGTGACTTCCAGCTCTGGAGCCTGATGCGCTGGTCATTCCCCAAGTTTCTGCTGATCGCACTCGGAGGCATCATTCCTACCCTGTCCTTCTTCCTCGAGGTGCGCGTCGCGCGCGAGGTCAACGCCTTCCTGGCGACGCACGCCGACTCGTCTGCCGCTGCCGCTGGGGCCGAGGCCCGCTCGTGAGCGCCGCTGTGAGCGCCTCGACCGGTGCCCGCCCCGTTCTGGTGGTCGACTTCGGTGCCCAGTACGCGCAGCTGATCGCGCGCCGGGTGCGCGAGGCATCCGTCTACTCCGAGATCGTGGCCCACTCGATCACCGCGGCCGAGGTCGCGGAGAAGAACCCGCTCGGCATCGTGCTCAGCGGCGGGCCGTCCAGCGTCTACGCCGAGGGTGCCCCCACCTTCGACCCGGACATCTTCGACCTGGGCATCCCGATCCTGGGCATCTGCTACGGCTTTCAGGTGATGGCCACGACCCTTGGCGGCGAGGTGGCCCGCACTGGCCGGAGCGAGTACGGCGCGACCCCGGTCAGAGTCACCGACAGCGGCAACGCGTTGCTGGCCGGGCAGCCGGCCGAGCAGACGGCGTGGATGAGCCACGGTGACTCCGTGTCGAAAGCCCCCGCCGGCTTCTCGGTGCTCGCGTCCACGAGTTCCACCCCGGTCGCCGCCTTCGCGAACGATACGCGCCGGCTCTACGGCGTGCAGTGGCACCCCGAGGTCAAGCACTCCGAATTCGGCCAGAACGTGCTCGAGAACTTCCTGCACCGCGCCGCCGGCATCCCCGCCGACTGGAACAGCGGCAACGTCATCGCCGAACAGGTGGCCCGCATCCAGGCCCAGGTCGGCACCGGCAAGGTCATCTGCGGGCTCTCCGGCGGAGTCGATTCCGCCGTGGCCGCTGCCCTCGTGCACAAGGCCATCGGCGACCAGCTCGTCTGCGTGTTCGTCGACCACGGCCTGCTCCGCCAGGACGAGCGCCGTCAGGTCGAGGAAGACTTCGTCAAGGCCACCGGCGTGCGTCTGGTCACCGTCGATGTGCGTGAGCGGTTCCTGACCGCGCTGGAGGGCGTCAGCGACCCGGAGACCAAGCGCAAGATCATCGGTCGTGAGTTCATCCGCACCTTCGAGCAGGCTCAGGCCGAATTGATCAAGGAAGCGGCGGCAACGAATGAAGACCCGATCCGCTTCCTCGTGCAGGGCACCCTGTACCCGGACGTCGTCGAGTCCGGCGGCGGCAGCGGCACCGCCAACATCAAGAGCCACCACAACGTCGGGGGCCTGCCGGAAGACCTGCAGTTCGAATTGATCGAACCGCTGCGCACCCTGTTCAAAGACGAAGTGCGCGCGATCGGCGCCGAGCTGGGACTGCCGGCCGAGATCGTGCAGCGCCAGCCGTTCCCCGGACCCGGACTCGGCATCCGCATCGTGGGCTCGATCACCCAGGACCGGCTCGACCTGCTTCGCCACGCGGATGCGATTGTGCGCGCCGAGCTGAGCGCCGCGGGCCTCGACCGTGAGATCTGGCAGTGCCCGGTGGTGCTGCTCGCCGACGTGCGGTCCGTGGGCGTGCAGGGTGACGGCCGCACCTACGGGCACCCGATCGTGTTGCGCCCGGTGTCGTCGGAAGACGCCATGACGGCCGACTGGACCCGCCTGCCGTACGACCTGCTGGCGCGGATCTCGAACCGGATCACGAACGAGGTGGACGGGGTGAACCGCGTCGTGCTCGACGTCACGTCCAAGCCGCCGGGGACCATCGAATGGGAGTAGGGGAATGCTCCCGGTTGTAACGCGGGGAGTGAGCGTGTCGCTCCTCAGCTCAAACAATGGGCGGCGGATGCCGGACCCTCCGCTTCGCTCCGGGGCCGGCATCCGCCGCCCATAACTCGACACCCCGCGACACGCCCTCTCCCCGCCTCGCGATCGCTGAGGGACAAGCAACTTTGGGGGTGAGGACGACGAAAGGGCCGCCCCGATGGGGCGGCCCTTTCTGCGTGCGGTCGTGCGGCGGGGTGGGTACTACTCGCGGGCGATGGCGAAGATGCGGAGCATCTCGACGTAGAGCCAGACGACGGTGAGCATGATGCCGAAGGCGCCGGTCCAGCCGTACTTGCGGGGGATGCGGTTGTTGACGCCGCGCTGGATGAAGTCGAAGTCGAGCACCAGCGAGTACGCGGCCATGATCACGGCGAGGACGCCGATCAGGAGGCCGATCGGGATGCCGAAGATCTCGGCGCTGCGAAGACCGAACGCGTTGTCGGTCGCGCCGAAGACCATCATGCCGAAGTTGATCAGCGAGAACACGCCGTAGCCGATCATGGCGATCATGAAGACCTTGGTGGCCTTCTTGGAGGCGCGGATCTTGCCGCTGGCGAAGAGGGCCAGCGTGACGCCGACGACGACGAGCGTGGCGAGCACGGCCTGGGTGACGACACCCGGGTAGATCTGCTCGAAGACGATCGAGATGCCACCGACGAAGAGGCCCTGGGCCGCGGCGTACGCGAGGATCAGGGGCGGCGACGGCTCTTTTTTGAACGCGTTGACCAGTCCGAGGACCAGACCCGCGATCGCGCCGACGATGAGCGGCAGCATCGTCACCGGGGTGACCAGCCAGCCGATGGCTGCGGTCACCAGCAGCAAGGCGAAGCTGAGCACCGTCTTGCGGATGGTGTCGTCGTAGCTCATCCGGTCGGTGTCCTGTGAACCGGCGGAGGGAGCGTTGAACATGCCCTGCAGGTCGCTGTCGGAGAGCACCTTGCCACCTGCAGTGGCGCCAGGAGCGCCGAACGCGGCGTTTCGGGAGAATGCGGGGTTGGAAGATGCCATGGTTGCCGAAGCTCACAATCAAGTGGGTAGGTAGCGGAGCCAACACCGGTAAGTGCTGGACTGTTCCTAGATTCTATTCAGATCTGCTGGGGATCCGCCGTATTCAGGTTTGCGACTCGCGGTGACCGGGGGCGGCGCCCCGCCGACCAGCCGGCCAGCCACCAGGCGAGCCAGGAGGCGGCCGCCGTGGTGATGAAACCGATTAGATAACCGACCCAGTTCTGGTCGTAATTGTTCAGCGCGTCCTTGAGCAGGAAACTCATCGTGATCGACGGGATCAGGGCCAGGTAGCTCAACCACGGGCGGTGCCGCACGAGCAGCCAGCAGGCCAGAAGCACGGCGAAGACACCGTTGAAATCGGCTCCGCCCAGCAGCAGGATGCTGCACAGCAGGGCCGGAACCAGAACCGTGAGCCGCCGCCACAGGGCCCCCGGCAGAATCAGCCAGCCCAGCACGTGCAGGGGCGGGCCGATGGCCAGGAAGAACAGGCTGTAGGTACTGGTGAAGTTCGTGGCCAGCACCCCGAGCACGACCAGCGTCAGTCCGGTCACGTAGCGGGCGCGGTAGCTGCCCCACCGGTGCAGGCGGGTCGGTGGAACGGTCCAGGGTGTCATCGCCTCGATTCTGGCAGTTGCACGCGTAGGGTTGGCAAATGCAGCCGATTGTGATCGGTCACCGCGGGGCGAGCGGTTACCGACCAGAGCACACCCGTTCCGCCTACGAACTGGCCGTCGCTCTCGGCGCGGACGCGGTCGAGCCTGACATCGTCGCCACCCGCGACGGTGTACTTGTGGTGCGCCACGAGAACGAGATCGGGGCGACGACGAATGTCGCAGCGCACCCCGAGTTCGCCGGCCGCCGGGCGACCAAGGTGATCGACGGCATCCGGCTCACCGGCTGGTTCACCGAGGACTTCACCTGGGCCGAGCTGCGCACCCTGCGCGCCCGGGAGCGCCTGCCCGAGGTGCGGAAGGCAAGCGCCACCTTCGACGACCGGTTCCCCCTGCTGCGCCTGCGGGACGTGTTCAAGCTGATGGACCGGCTGTCCGGACGGGTGCGCCGGCCCATCGGCGTCGTCGCCGAGCTCAAGCACGCCACCTACTTCGAGTCGATCGGGCTTCCGCTCGACGAGCTGTTCGCCGCCGAGGTCAACGACGCCGGTTGGAACGCCGGCGACGGCCGCCTCACCATCGAGAGCTTCGAGCGCAGCCTCCTCGACAAGGTCTACGCGCGCGGCATCTACGGCAAGCGTGTCTTCCTGCTCGAGGCGCGCGGCAAACCCGCCGACGAGGTCGCGCTGCTCGGGCCGAAAGCGCCCCACTACGCCGACTACCTCTCCGACACCGGGCTCTACGGGCTGAGCGGCACGGTCGACGGGATCAGCGTGCCCAAATCGCTCATCCTGGCCACGGATGCCGATGGTCACGTCTCCGGCGCCTCCGACCTGGTCGACGCCGCGCACGCCGCGGACCTGGAGATCTACTGCTGGACGCTGCGCCCGGAGAACCGGTACCTTGCGAAGACGTTCCGCCGTGGGCGGCTGCGGGCCGACTTCGGAAACTGGCAGGCCGAGTTCCGCACCATCCTCGGCACCGGGATCGACGGGGTCTTCGCCGACCACCCCGACCTGGCGGTGCTCGTGCGGGACGAGCTGGCCGCGGAGGACTGACCGGGGCGCTGCCCCGCACCGGGGCGGTGTCAGACGCAGCACCTAGAATTGGGAGCGATATGACGACCCTCTTCGACCCGGACCACACGCCCGCCCGCCAGGTCCCCTCCGCGGTGCCCATCATCCTGGACGGAGCGGCTCCGCGCGACCGAGAGAGTCCACTGCTCGAAGGGCTCAACCCCCAGCAACGCGAGGCCGTGCTGTACCGCGGACCGGCGCTGCTGATCATCGCGGGCGCCGGATCCGGGAAGACCAGTGTGCTCACCCGCCGCATCGCCAGTCTGCTGGAGAGCCGCGAGGCCTGGCCGAGCCAGATCCTCGCCATCACCTTCACCAACAAGGCCGCGGCGGAGATGCGGGAGCGGGTGCGGGCGATCCTCGGCCAGGGGGCCGACGGCATGTGGATCAGCACCTTCCATTCCTCCTGCGTGCGCATCCTGCGCCGCGAAGCGGAAAGCGCGGGCCTCTCCGCCACGTTCAGCATCTACGACTCGGCCGACACCAAGGTCACGCTCAAGCGCATCATCAAGGCCCTCGACGCCGATACGCTCGGCTTCACGCCCGGTAATGCGTCAGCGAAGATCTCCAAGCTCAAGAACGAGCTCGCGGACGCCGACTCCTACGCCCGCAACGCGAACATGAGCGACCCGCAGGAGGTCATGTTCGTCGAGATCTTCCGGCAGTACACCCATCGGCTGCGCGCGGCCAACGCCCTCGACTTCGACGACCTGATCGGCGAGACGGTCTACCTGTTCCGCGCGTTCCCGAAGGTCGCGGCCCTCTATCGGCGCCGGTTCCGCCACATCCTGGTCGACGAATACCAGGACACCAACCACGCGCAGTACTCGCTGGTGCGCGAGCTGACCCGTCCCGTCGAGCCCGACCTGGCCGAGGAGATGGAGGCGACCGGTGTGCACGTGCGCAACCTGCGCGACGCCTCCGGCGGCATCCCGGGAGCCTCGCTCACCGTGGTCGGCGACTCCGACCAGTCGATCTACGCCTTCCGAGGCGCGGACACCCGCAACATCAGCGAGTTCGAGCGCGACTTTCCGGGCACCAGGGTGATCCTGCTCGAGCAGAACTACCGCTCGACCCAGAACATCCTCTCGGCCGCCAACGCGGTGATCGGCCACAACTTCGACCGCACAGACAAGAAACTGTGGAGCGCGGGCGGCGACGGCGAGAAGATCGTGGGCTACACGGCCTATTCCGGTCACGACGAGGCCCAGTTCGTCTCGGACGAGATCGAGGTGCTGCACCGCGCCGGCATGGCCTACCGCGACATGGCCGTGTTCTACCGCACCAACGCGCAGACCCGTGCGCTTGAAGAAATCCTGGTGCGCTCCGCGGTGCCCTACCGGGTCGTCGGCGGCACCAAGTTCTACGAGCGGGCTGAGATCAAGGATGCGCTGGCATACCTGATCGCCGTCGCGAACCCGAACGACGAACTGGCGCTGCGTCGCATCCTGAACACCCCCAAGCGCGGAATCGGCCCGGCCACCGAGACGGCGCTGGCGAGCTTCGCGGAGGCGAACCAGATCAGCTTCCGGCAGTCGATGCGCGACTGCGCATCGCTGGGCCTCGGCCCCAAGGTGACCGGGGCCATCCTGAAGCTGGCAACCTTGCTCGACGAGGCGGCGCTGAAGCTCGACCCGGAGAACCCGGCCGGCACGGCGAACGTGTCCGAGCTGCTTACGTTCCTGCTCGATGGCAGCGGACTGCTCAGCCTGCTGCGAGGCAGCCGCGACCCGCAAGACGAGGCGCGCGCCGAGAACATCGAGGAACTCGTCGCCCAGACCAAGGACTTCAACAAGGAGAACCCCGACTCGGGGCTGGTCGACTTCCTCACCCAGGTGTCCCTGGTCGCCGCCGCCGACGACCTCGACGACGCCTCCGGAACGGTGTCCCTGATGACCCTGCACACGGCGAAGGGACTCGAATACGAGGCCGTGTTCCTGACCGGCGTGGAGGAGGGCCTGCTGCCGCACCAGATGTCGGCCAACGAGCCCGGCGGGCCCGCCGAGGAGCGGCGCCTGTTCTACGTGGGCATCACCCGAGCCCGCCAGAGGCTCTACCTCTCCCTGGCGATGACCCGGGCCCAGTTCGGCGACATCAACGTGGCCATGCCCAGCCGCTACCTGCAGGAGATCCCCGTCGACCTGATCGACTGGAAGCAGTCCCCGGGCATGGCGAACTCCCGCGGCGGCACCCAGCCCCGGGCGCTGAACGCGAGACGCGACGGCTTCGGCGGCGGGTTCGCGGGGCGCGGTGACCCGCAGGCGCTGCCGCCCGCGCCGAAGAAGAAGACCGAATGGGCCAGCCGGGTGCCGAGCCAGGTGCGCGACAACGGTGACCTCACCCTGATGCAGGGCGACCGCATCCGTCACGTCGATTTCGGCGACGGCCGCGTCAACCAGGTCACCGGTGACGGCACCAAGCGCATCGCGCACGTCCAGTTCGACACGGCGGGCGCAAAGAAGCTTCTGATCAAGATCGCGCCGATCGAGAAGCTCTAGTGGCGGAGCCGCGTGCCGCGGGTCCCGGCGCGCCGCGGCCTTCCTGCTGGTCAGCGTCGCCGCTGGGCTCGTGATGAGCGTGGCCGAGGCAACCCTGCCGGCCCTGGTGCTCGGGCTCCTGCTCGTGATCACGGCGGGGATCCTGCTGGCATCGACGTATGGCTTGTTCCCCGGCACGCCGATCTTCTTCGTCTTCGCCTACCTGGTCTGTGCGCAGGTGCCCGCGCCGGTCGACGAGATGCTGCCGCGCCTGTTGGTGGCAGTGACGAGCGCCGCGCTGGCCTGGCTGCTCACCATGTCCGGCTGGGCGTTTCGGCGCCTGGTCGGAGACCGCTCCGGCGACCTGTTCAAGGAGCTGCCGCGCACGCCGCTGCTGCGACCGGCCGCGTTCCGCGACGTCCAGGCGTGGCTCACCATCCTGCAGCACCAGGTCGGCGTGCTGCTGGCCGGCGGGCTCGCCCTCTTCGTGAGCATCGGGCACCCCTACCGGGCAGTGGTGAGCGTGGTCGCCGTGCTCCCGCCGCCCCGTGCCGCGCACTCCATCTCCCGGGCGGTGCACCGCATCATCGGTACCGCGCTCGGAGTGGCGGTGACCGCCCTCGTGCTGCTGCCCGGGCCATCCGTCTGGGTGCTGATCGCGGTGATCGCGATCGGCCAGTTCGGCGCGGAAATCCTGATCGGCAGGCACTACGGCGCCGCCCTGCTGTTCGTCACGCCATTGGCGCTGACCGTGGCTCACCTGGCCGACCCGGTCGCCGTGCCGACGCTGCTGGTCGACCGGGTGGTGGAAACCGCGCTCGGCGGCGTGGTCGCGGTGCTGATCGTGCTCGCGGCGCGCGGCCCCGCCCGGCAGCATTCGCGTCGGCTCGGTGGAAAGCGTCCACCCCTGAACGCTTAGGAACTGCACAGGTTGCTCCCAGCTTTTCGATAGCCCGTCGATTGGTACGCTCGCGAGGCTCTTCGCATGAGCATCGACACCCGCACCACCCCGCCGCGTCGGCGCACTGCTCCCGCGCCGCGCGTGCGCCCCGAATACCGGCAACGGATGCGGCTGGCTGACACCCTGCAGGTTCTCTGTACCGTCTCCGTCGCCCTCGTCATCGCCCTGTTCCTGGCCGATGGCGGCGCTGCCCGCTTCGCCACCCCCGCAGACGTGCTCACCTCCCTTGGCGTGCTGGCCGGACTGATCGGCACAGACCTGCTCCTGATCATGATGCTGTTGGCCGCACGGTTGCCCGCCATCGACCGGGCCTTCGGCCACGACGGTGCGATGGCCCTGCACCAGTCGCTCGGTAAGCCGGCGCTCTCCCTGATCCTCGCGCACGCCGGGCTTTTGATCGTGGGCTACGCGCTGGCCGGCGAGATCAGCGTCGTCGCCGAGGTGTGGCGCATGCTGACCGTGCTGCCGGACATGCTCCTGGCCGTCATCGGCCTCGGACTCCTGGTGCTGGTGGTCGTCAGCTCGATCGTGATCGTTCGGCACCGCCTGCCGTACGAGGTGTGGCACATCGTGCACCTGCTCTCCTACGTGGCCGTGCTGGCGTCGCTGCCGCACCAGCTCACCGTCGGGGCCCTCCTGGTCGCCGGCTCGCCGCAGTGGTTTTACTGGCTGGCCCTGTACGTGGGGGTGGCCGGCTCGATCCTCGTCTTCCGGGTCATCCTGCCGGTCGTCCGCTCGCTGAGGGCCCGGCTGCGGGTGGAGGGCGTCGACCGGGTCGCCGACGGCGTCGTCTCGATCCGTGTGTCCGGCCACCGCCTGGCCCGGCTTCAGGCCGACGCCGGGCAGTTCTTCATCTGGCGGTTCTGGACTCCCGGGCTCTGGTGGCAGGCGCATCCGTTCTCCCTCTCGGCCGCGCCCACCGGCAACTCCCTGCGCATCACGGTGCGCTCCCTTGGCGACGCCTCTGCCGCGCTCGGCGGCCTGCGCCGGGGCACCCGGGTGAGCGTCGAAGGCCCATACGGACTGTTCACCGACCGGGCCAGAACGTCACCGCGGATCGTGCTCGTGGCCGCCGGTATCGGCGTCGCCCCGATCCGCTCCCTGTTGGAGACGGCGAGTTTCCTGCCCGGGCAGGCCACGGTCATCCTGCGCTCCCACACGTTCGCAGACAGCTACCTGGCCGACGAACTCGCCGAGTTGTGCCGGGCGCGGGGTGCGGAGTTTCGCGTCATCGTGGGGAAGCGGCTGCCGGGTGTGGAGAGTTGGCTGCCCGCCGACGCGGTGGCGGGCCCGGTGAACCTGCTGACCCTGGTGCCGCGGCTGCGTGACGCGGACGTGTATGTCTGTGGTCCACGGCGGTGGACTGATGAGGTCGTGCGGGATGCCCGCTCGGCCGGCCTTCCCCCGCGACAGATTCATTTCGAAAGGTTTGACTGGTGAGAATTCGAGCAGCGGCTGCGGCCGCCCTGGCTTCCGTTTCCGTTCTGTCGGTGGGTTGGCTCGTCGGAGCCCCCGCCGTGCAATCCCTGCAGGCCACGCTGACGACGACCCTGACGAGGCCGCCGTCCAACGAAACGACGGGCGTGTCCTCGACGGGCGGTGGCACGGGCGGTGCGACGACCACGATCGACGCGTCGGCACCTGTCGACGAGGCGCTCGCGCCCACCAGCGTCACCGGCACGTTCGAGGGCTCAGCCGTGCAGACCCGGTTCGGCCCGATGCAGGTGTCGGTGACCATCGACAACGGCACGATCACCATGGTCACCCCGCTGCAGCTGACCAATGACGACCGGAAGTCGGTCCAGATCAGCAACCGGGCGGCCCCGATCCTGCGGGAAGAGGTGCTCGCCGCGCAGTCCGCCAACGTGGCGAACGTCAGCGGCGCGACGTACACGACCCAGGGGTACCTCCGTTCGCTCCAGGCAGCCCTCGATGCCGCACAGTTCTAGCGCGGTGGCCGGTCACACGGCGATCACGGCTCTGAGCATGGGGACCGTCATCAGCATCCGTCTCGGTGACGGCGCCGCCCCGCACGACGACGCCCGCCTGGCTGCTGCCCGGAACGCGGTCGTGGAGGTGTTCCGAGGCTGGAACGAACGCTTCAGCCTCCACCGGGAGGGGTCGGAGCTCAGCCGCGTCAACCGCGGCGAGCTGCGGCTCACCCAGGCCGGGCCCGAACTCCGCAACTGCTAAGCGCTCGCCCTGGCGTGGCGGGGCCGCACCGACGGGGTCTTCACCCCGCACCGCGCCGACGGCGCCATCGACCTGTCCGGCATCGTCAAGAGCCTCGCGATCGCGGAGGCCGGAGACCTGCTGAACCGAATCGGAGCCCGGGACTGGTCGCTCAACGCAGGCGGGGACATCCTCGTCGGCGGTGACCGGGCGCCCGGCCTCGGCTGGTCGGCCAGGATCGTCGACCCTCTGGACCGAGGAACCCTGCTCGCCACGGTGCCGCTGACCCTGCCGGTGCGGGCCGTGGCCACCTCGGGCAGCGCGGAGCGCGGCGACCACATCTGGACCACCGTCGACGGCGGGGTGTCGCCCTACCGCCAGGTCACCGTCTTCGCCCGGGACATCGTGACCGCGGATGTGCTGGCCACGGCCATCGTCGCCGGCGGGCAGGCGGCACTGGACCGCAGCACGGAGGCTTTCCCGATCGATGTGCTGGCGGTGCTGCGCGACGGTTCGCTGCTGGCCACGCCAGGCCTGCGGGCAGCGTCGGGCCTGCGGGCAGCGTCGGGCCTGCGGGCAGCGTCGGCCTGACCGGGCTCGCGGGCGCGGGGCCTGTCGCCCTGCCTGGATGCCCTTCCTTGTCGCTTGCGGCTCGGGAGCGTAGCGTTGCCGCCGCGGGAATGCCCAAACGGGGCGGCTCCCATCAAGCTGGAGGTGTCATCATGGCGAGCGACCCGGAGGGACTCTGGCCGCGGCGAGCGGATGCGACGAGCGACGGACTCGACGAAGACCGCGAGATCGATGACATCGAACTGACCCTCGACAAGGATGTGCCGCTCGCCGAGCACGGAGATGCGGTGTGGATGATCGACGCCGACCAGCGCCCGGTTGAGCTTGACGACGAGGACGACGACCGGGGAACCGAGGAGCCCGGCGAGCCCGGACCCCGGGAGTAGCCGGCCTCGTCAAACCGATTGGTTCTGTCGCTCTCGGAAGATCAGAGCCGACCGCACCGCGTGGCGCCGTTCACCCCCGGAGGAGCGCCGTGCCCGCGGCGAACCAATTCGACGGAGATTCTCCTGAAAAACGGCTTTTCGAGGGTAATCAGGGCCGTTTCTGGCAAAATCTCCGTCGAATTCGTTCAGGCCGGAGACGCTGAAGCGCCGCGTACTCGAGAGACTCGCCGAGCCGTGAGTTCGGCTCCTCAACCCTGTGGCCCGTGGGGAGAGGAGCTCTGCTCACCGTTCGGCGAGCGTACGTGCGACGGAGCGGCTACGCGACGGCGCGGGTGCGAGCCTGCCGGTGGCGGAGGAGCACCGCGAGCCCGCGCCAGCCGAGCAGGAACACCCCGAGCACGACGGTCGCCACGACGACGAAGCTGAATTCCGTTCCCTGCCCGCTCACGGTGCGCAGCAGCATCCCGACGCCGACGGCGAAGAGCCAGATTCCGGTGCCTGTCCAGACGATCTTTTGCGGGCTGCGCCAGGCGCGCATGACGAGCCAGCCCACGAGGAGACCGCCAAGGAAGGGCAGCCCGGTGATCAGGGTGCCGAGAATATCCTCTTGGTGGCTGGCCCGGCCGATCAGCACGAAGACCAGCACCAGGGCGGCGTCGAGTCCCGCCGCGAGGAGGAGACTGGACCGACTGCTCTGCTGGATTGCCATGCTTCCAGCCTACGGGGGCCCGGAGGGTCAGACCGCGTTGCCGATCCGGCCGCGGTGCCGATCAGACCGCGTTGCCGATCAGACCGCGGTGCCGAGCAGGGAGCCGATCGCCCAGGTGACTCCGAGCGCGAGCAGGCCGCCAACGAGCACCCGGGAGATCGCGCGGGTTTTCGGACTGCCGCCGAGGTAGGAGCTCAGCCAGCCGGTGATGACCAGGGCGATCGCGACGGCGAGGAAAGTGGCCGGCAGGCGCCACTCCGGCGGCGGCAGCAGCACCGCCAGCAGCGGCAGGCTCGCACCGACCGTAAACGCGATGGCGGAGGCGTAGGCGGCGTGCCACGGGTTCGACAGCTCGTCGGCGCCGATGTGGAGTTCCACCTCGAGGTGCGCGGCGAGGGCGTCGTGCGCGGTCAGCTCGAGGGCCACCTGCTTCGACGTCCGGGGGGTGAGCCCCTTTGCCTGGTAAAGGTCGGCCAGTTCGGCGAGCTCCTGCTCGGGCATGTTCTCGAGTTCCCAGGTCTCCTTGGCGATCAGGGCGCGCTCGGTGTCGCGCTGGCTGCTCACCGAGACGTACTCGCCCAGGGCCATCGAGATCGCGCCGGCGAGCAGGGCGGCGACACCCGCGATCAGGATCGCCGAGGCATCCGTGGTCGCCGCCGCGACGCCGACCACCAGGGCCGCAACCGACACGATGCCGTCGTTGGCTCCGAGCACGCCGGCCCGCAGCCAGTTCAGGCGCGAGGCATGGTCGGCGGAGTGGGGATCGACGCCGTGTTCGGGTTCAGTCATGACTGAATCCAAGCAGGCGGATGCGTGCCGCGCCAGCAAGGACTGGCTTGCCTCACGGCGGCAACTTCACGGCGACCGACGTGCGGCGCACGGCGTGTTCGCGATGTCGGCGGGGACCGATAGAGTTTCAAATGGTACGTATGTCTTGATGTCGAGCTATCTGCGGCGCGGGCATCCGTGCCCTTGCCCCTCAAGACCTTGCAGGAACGCTACGACGCGGATTGGAAGAGCAGCGTGGATCTTTACGAATATCAGGCACGAGACCTGTTTGAACAGTATGGAGTCCCGGTTCTGCCGGGCATCATCGCGGACACTCCGGAGGAGGTGCGCACCGCGGCCGAGAAGTTGGGCGGCGTTGTTGTCGTCAAGGCCCAGGTCAAGGTCGGCGGCCGCGGCAAAGCCGGCGGCGTGAAGGTGGCGAAGACCCCCGACGACGCTGAAGCCGCCGGGCGCGCCATCCTCGGACTCGACATCAAGGGCCACACCGTCAACCGGGTCATGGTGGCCGGCGGAGCCCGTATTGCGCAGGAGTTCTACTTCTCCGTGCTGCTGGACCGCACCAACCGCTCCTACCTCTCGCTCGCGAGCTACGAGGGTGGCGTGGAGATCGAGGTTCTCGCTGTCGAGAAGCCCGAAGCGCTCGCCTACACGGCCATCGACCCGATTGCCGGGATCGACCTGAACACGGCCCGTCAGATCGCGGTCGACGCGAAGTTCCCGGCCGACCTCGTCGACAAGGTCGCACCCGTCTTCGTGCAGCTCTACAACGTATTCACCGGTGAAGACGCGACCCTGGTCGAGGTCAACCCGCTCGTGCTGACCGAAGAGGGCGACGTCATCGCCCTCGACGGCAAGGTCACGATCGACGAAAACGCCGGCTTCCGCCACCCGAGGCACGCCCTCCTCGAGGATGCGGCCGCTGCCGACCCGCTCGAGGCGAAGGCCAAGGAGAACGACCTCAACTACGTCAAGCTCGACGGCGAAGTGGGCATCATCGGCAACGGCGCCGGACTCGTGATGAGCACCCTGGACGTCGTCGCCTACGCCGGCGAAAACCACGGCGGCGTCAAGCCTGCCAACTTCCTCGATATCGGGGGCGGAGCATCCGCCGAGGTCATGGCCGCCGGTCTCGACGTCATCCTCGGTGACCCGCAGGTCAAGGCCGTGTTCGTCAACGTCTTCGGCGGCATCACCGCCTGTGACGCTGTGGCCAAGGGCATCGTGGGCGCGCTCGCCGAACTGGGCAGCGCCGCCAACAAGCCGCTCGTTGTGCGCCTCGACGGCAACAACGTCGAGGAAGGCCGTCGCATCCTCACCGAGGCCAACCACCCGCTCGTCACACTGGCCGCCACCATGGACGAGGGTGCCGCCAAGGCCGCCGAACTCGCCCACGCCGCGAAGTAAAGGATTTTCGAACATGTCAATCTTCCTCAACAAGGACTCCAGGGTCATCGTGCAGGGCATCACCGGCGGTGAGGGCACCAAGCACACCGCCCTCATGCTGAGGGCCGGCACCCAGGTCGTAGGCGGCGTGAATGCTCGCAAGGCCGGCACCACCGTCGGGCACGGCAGCGTTGAGCTGCCCGTGTTCGGCACGGTTGCCGAGGCGATCGAAAAGACGGGCGCGGATGTCTCCATCGCATTCGTGCCACCGGCCTTCACCAAGGACGCCGTCATCGAAGCCATCGACGCCGGCATCCCGCTGCTCGTCATCATCACCGAGGGTGTGCCCGTGCAGGACTCGGCCGAGTTCTGGGCCTACAACAACGCCAAGGGCAACAAGACCCGCATCATCGGTCCGAACTGCCCCGGCATCATTACCCCCGGTGAGGCGCTCGTGGGCATCACGCCGGCGAACATCACCGGCAAGGGCCCGGTCGGCCTCGTCTCCAAGTCGGGCACCCTGACCTACCAGATGATGTACGAACTGCGCGACCTCGGCTTCTCCACCGCCATCGGCATCGGCGGCGATCCCATCATCGGCACAACGCACATCGACGCGCTCGAGGCGTTCGAGGCTGACCCCGAGACGCTCGCCATCGTCATGATCGGAGAGATCGGCGGCGACGCCGAGGAGAAGGCGGCAGAGTACATCAAGGCCCACGTCACCAAGCCCGTTGTCGGCTACGTAGCCGGCTTCACCGCCCCCGAGGGCAAGACCATGGGCCACGCCGGCGCCATCGTCTCCAACGGGGCCGGAACCGCCCAGGGCAAGAAGGAGGCCCTCGAGGCCGCCGGGGTCAAGGTCGGCAAGACGCCGAGCGAGACCGCCACCCTGCTGCGTGAGGTTCTCGCGGCGCTGTAACCGGCATCGCTGCACAAGCACCGAACAACAGGGCCCGCCTCACCAGGCGGGCCCTGTCGCGTTGTCGGCCGGGGCCGGCGAGCCTGCCTGCCGTGCCTCTGCCTGCCGCCTGCCGTGCCTGTGCCTGCCGCCTGCCGTGCCTCTGCCGCCCTGCCTCTGCCGTGCCCGGGGCCCGAACGAATTCGACGGAGATTTTGGTCAGAACCGGACCGAAATATCTGTTCCAGCCTGGATCGAGCAAAATCTCCGTCGAATTCGTCAGCGCGCGGCGGGGGGCAGGGGAGCCGGGGCGGCGGAAACGGTAGGCTCCGATCGGATGAAACGCTTAACGACCGCCCTGCTTGCCGCGCTCGACGCGCTCATTGTCGTAGCCATCGGGGTCGGCATCGCGCTCGTTCCGCTCACGGTTCTGTGGGCCACGCAGTTCGACATGGCCGTCAACTGGCTTGTGTTCTGGCGTGCCGCGGTCGACGTCTGGCTCGTCGGCAACGGCGTCGACCTGGTCGTCCAACTCGACCCGACTCTCGTCGCCGCCCTGAACCTGCCCGGCTCGGACGCCGCGTTCCCGATCACGATCGCACTGCTGGGCTTCGCGCTGATGGCCGTGCTCTTCGGCTTGCGCACCGGCCGCCGGGCGGCGGAAACCCCCTACCGCTGGGTCGGGGTGACGGGCGCCATCGCCGGCTACGCTCTGCTGACCGCTCTGCTCGTGCTGTCGGCCGGCACGGATGCCGTGCGCCCCCAGACGGTACAGGGTCTGGTTCTGCCTCCGCTCATCTTCGCCGCCGGCGTTCTGATCGGCGCCGGCCAGGGTCAGCTGGGCCGCCTGATCGGCAGCATCCCCGGCCTGCCCGGCCGCCTCCCGGGAGTCGTCCGGGGCGCGGGCCGCGGCGCAACCGGCAGCAGTGCCGACAGCGCCGGCAACGTCGCCAGCGTCAGCGGTTCCGGCGCCGGCAGCAGCGCCGGCAAGAGCGTCCACGGCCTCAATGGCACCAGCAACACCAGCAACACCAGCAACACCAGCAGTAGCAACACCAGCACCAGCACCAGCAGCAACACCAGCAGCACGGGTGCCGCAGCCGGCCTGCTCCCGGTCGCGGTGCGCGCGGGCGCCGCCGCGGCGCTGCGGAGCGGAACGGCCGCGGCCGCCGGTATCCTCTGCGTCTCCGGGATCACCGTTTTCGTGCTGATTCTAACCAGCTACGCCACCATCATCGGACTCTACGAGACCGTGCAGGCCGGCGTCCTGGGCGGCATCGCGCTCACACTCCTGCAGCTTTCGCTGATCCCGAACCTGGTCATCTGGGCCGCGGCCTGGTTTGCCGGACCCGGCATCGCGGTGGGCGTGGGCACCAGCGTGTCCCCTGTCGGCACCTCGCTCGGCACCCTACCGGGCCTGCCGATCCTTGGCGTGCTGCCGCAGGGCAGCCTGGCGTTCGGGTTTGTCGGCCTGCTCGTGCCGCTGCTGGTCGGTTTCCTCGCCGCCGTCATCCTGAGGCAGCGGGCGACCGCGGATGTCCCTCCTTCCATCTCGGAACGGCTCCTCACTGGCCTCGGCACCGGGTTCGTCGCCGGTGTGCTTCTCGGGCTGCTGGCCTGGTGGTCGGGCGGAGCTCTCGGCCCGGGCCGTCTTGTCGAGGTCGGCCCGAACCCGCTGCTGGTCGGGGCGTTGGTCGCGCTCGAGGTCGGCATCGCGGCCTGCCTCGGTCTCCTGACTCCCGCGCCCACGGTCGGCGCGAACGGCTCCGGGCGCGGTGCGACGGGCGAAATGCCGGGAACGAAGCCGGGCACGAAGCCGGGCACGAAGCCGGGCACGAAGCCGGCAACCGCTTCACGTGCGGCGCGCAGTGGGGATACCGGGGTCGGTCGTCTCCTCGGCCGGCTGCGCGACGCGCTCCCTCGCCGGTAGGCTTCTCCCGTGCTGAACTTGGTCGTACTGATCTCCGGCGGGGGATCCAACCTTCGCTCCCTGCTCGAGGCCTGCCGCGACGCCGAATACCCGGCCCGCGTGGTGGCCATCGGCTCCGACCGGGACGCCGACGGGCTCGTGCTCGGCGAGGAATACGGCATCTCCACGTTCACGGTGCCGTACACGTCGCATCCGTCCCGGGAGGCCTGGGGCGACGAGCTCCTCGCGCAGATCCAGCAGTGGGACGCCGACCTCATCGTGCTCAGCGGCTTCATGCGCCTGCTGCCGCCCCGGGTGGTGGCGGCGCTGACCCCGAACCTGCTCAACACGCATCCGGCCTACCTGCCCGAATTCCCCGGGACGCACGGGGTGCGTGACGCGCTCGCCGCCGGGGTCGCCGAAAGCGGCGCCAGCCTGATCGTGGTTGACACCGGCGTCGACGACGGACCGATCATCGCGCAGGAACGGGTGCCGGTGCTGCACGGTGACACCCAGGCATCCCTGCACGACCGCATCAAAATCGTCGAGCGTCGCCTGCTGGTGCAGGCCGTGCTCGATATCGCCAACGGACACGTCGATCTCAAGGAGTATCCCCACATATGAGCGGTCCCACTAACGCCCCGAGCCTGTACCGCCACCGCGACGTCGTGCCCGTGCAGCGCGCCCTCATCTCGGTGAGCGACAAGACGGGTCTGGTCGAACTGGCCGCAGCTCTCGCGGCGACCGGCGTCGAAATCGTATCGACCGGTTCAACGGCCGCCTTCATCCGCGCCGCCGGCCACGACGTGACGGATGTCTCCGCCGTCACCGGCTTCCCCGAATCTCTCGACGGCCGGGTCAAGACCCTGCACCCGGGAGTGCACGCCGGTATCCTCGCCGACCTGCGCCTCGAGGCGCACGAGGCGCAGCTCGCCGACCTCGGCATCGCCGCATTCCAGCTCGTCGTCGTGAACCTGTACCCGTTTGTCGAGACCGCCCTGTCGGGTGCGGTCCCGGCCGACGTGATCGAGCAGATCGACATCGGCGGCCCGGCCCTCGTGCGCGCCGCGGCCAAGAACCACGCCAACGTCGCCATCGTGGTGGACCCCGACAACTACGACGAGATCATCGCAGCCGTCGAGGCCGGCGGCACCCCGCTGACGCTGCGCCAGAAGCTGGCCTCGCTCGCCTTCGAGCACACCGCCGGCTACGACCTGAGCGTCTCCGCCTGGTTCACGGAGAACGTCTACGACCAGTGGCAGGATGACGCAGCGGCCCTCGACGAGGAGATCCTCGAGGAGTTCGACGCCGTGATCGGCGACGCCCTCTCCGAGGAGATGCCGTTTCCCGAGACCCTCGTCATCGAGGCCACCCGCAGTGCGGTGCTCCGCTATGGCGAGAACTCGCACCAGGCCGCGGCCCTCTACCTCGGCGAGGGCGGACAGGGCATCGCGCAGGCCGTGCAGCGCCACGGCAAGGAGATGTCGTACAACAATTACGTCGACGCGGATGCCGCCGTGCGCGCCGCCTACGACTTCGTCGCACCGGCCGTCGCCATCATCAAGCACGCCAACCCCTGCGGCATCGCCGTCGCCAACCCCAAGGCGCCCGACGCGATCGCCTCCGCGCACCACCGCGCGCACGACTGCGACCCGATCTCCGCGTTCGGCGGCGTCATCGCGGCCAACCGCACGGTCACCCTCGGTATGGCCGAGACCGTCAGTCAGATCTTCACCGAGGTGCTCGTCGCCCCGGGTTTCGAACCGGCCGCGTTCGAGCTGCTCAGCGCCAAGAAGAACATCCGCCTGCTCGAGCTTCCGGTTGACTACCACCGATCCTCGCTCGAACTGCGCCAGATCTCTGGCGGCCTGCTCGTGCAGGAGTCCGACACGTTCGACGACCTCGACTCGTCGACCTGGGCCCTCGCGGCCGGCGACGAGGTCGACGCGGCCACCCGGGCGGACCTCGAGTTTGCGTGGAAGGCCTGCCGCTCCGTGAAGTCGAACGCCATCCTGCTGGCGCGCGGCGGGGCATCCGTGGGCGTCGGAATGGGCCAGGTCAACCGGGTCGACTCCTGCCACCTCGCGGTGCTGCGGGCCGGCGACCGGGCGGCCGGCTCGGTCGCGGCCTCGGACGCGTTCTTCCCGTTCGCGGACGGCCTGCAGGTGTTGCTCGACGCGGGCGTCACCGCTGTTGTGCAGCCCGGCGGCTCCGTGCGCGACGCCGAGGTCATCCAGGCGGCCGCGGATGCCGGCGTCAGCATGTACTTCACCGGGGAGCGCCACTTCTTCCACTAGGCGTTCATCGGGGCAGCCCCGGTGCGGCCACGGAATCTGGCACGATTGAAGGAACCGTGGCTTCGCCAGACCCGTCCCGGCAGGAAGGAACGCCGTGCCAGACCTCGAGGGATTCATCCAGACCGGCTACCTCGTCGCCCTGGCGGTCGCGGTCGTGGCCGCGGTGGCGATCACGGCGATCGTCGCCCTGGTCTTCCGGGTGGTGGGCCGGAAGGAAGCCTGGGCGCGCACGCTGGTCGGCCTGGTCAGGACGCCGTTCCGGTTGACGCTGCTGGTGGGCGCGATCTGGACCGTTCACACGCTGTTCCTGCAGACCTCCGAGGGGATCGAACGACTGGTCGACTTCTTCTTCCGGGCCCTCTTCATCGCCGCGTCCACCTGGCTGGTCTGCGCGCTGCTCTACTTCTTCGAGGAGGTGGCGGCCGCCCGCTACCGCATCGACGTGCGCGACAACCGCGTCGCGAGAAGGGTGCGTACCCAGCTGCGGATGCTGCGGCGCATCGGCGTCGTCGTGATCGTCATCTGCGCGATCGGGGCAGTGCTGCTCAGTATCCCCGGCGCCGCGACCCTGGGCGCGAGCCTGTTCGCCTCAGCCGGTCTGCTCAGCGTCGTGGCCGGCCTGGCCGCGCAGTCCACTCTCGCGAACGTGTTCGCCGGCATCCAGCTGGCCTTCAACAACGCCCTGCGGGTCGACGACGTGGTCATCGTCGAGACCGAGTGGGGCAAGATCGAGGAGATCACCCTCACCTACGTAGTCGTGCACATCTGGGACGACCGCCGCATGGTGCTGCCGTCGACCTACTTCACCACCAACCCGTTCCAGAACTGGACCCGGCACAACAGCGAGTTGCTCGGCGCGGTCGAGTTCGACCTCGACTGGCGTGTCGACCCCGCCGGCATGCGCGTGGAACTCGACCGCATCGTCGCGCAGACCGAGCTCTGGGACGGCCGCGTGGTCGTACTCCAGGTGACGGATGCCGTGGGCGGCTTCGTGCGCGTGCGCGTGCTGGTCTCCGCCGCCGACGCTCCCACCCTGTTCGACCTCCGCTGCCTCGTGCGCGAGAACCTGATCGACTGGCTCAATACGCACAACCCCGAGGCACTGCCGGTGGGACGGATGGAACTGCGGCGTGAACCCCCGCGTGCGGAGGTTCCCGCGCGCGCCGCGCCGTCGGCCCACCCCGTCACCGCGCCCATCGGGCTGTTCTCCGGCGACGAGAACGCCAAGGCGCGGGCGGCCGAGTTCACCGCGACCATCCCCGTGCAGGAGGGTCCGGCCGAGAAGCGCTGACGCGCCGCCGGTCACGACGCGCAGTCGGGGAGTCGCGCGGCTATTCTGGTGCAGTCGACGCGTCACGATCGCGGCGGCACAGCCAGCCCACAAGGCCGACCAGCGAGGAGAACCACCCCATGACGCTCACGCACCCCACCACCTCGCTGGATGCCCTGATCGGCCTCCCATTCACGCACGAGCGCGTGTTGATCACCACCGGCATCCGTTCGGGCCTCGTGATCACCGTGGCCGTGCACTCCACCCGGCTCGGCCAGGCCCTCGGCGGCGCCCGCCTGTGGCAGTACGAGAACTGGACGGATGCCGTCGCCGACGCCCTGCGCCTGTCCGCGGCCATGACGCTGAAGAACGCGGCCGCCGGGCTGAACCTGGGCGGCGGCAAGTCCGTGATCCACGTGCCGCTCGGCACCGAGTTGAGCGAGGCGGAGCGGCGTGACGTCATGCTCGACCTCGGCGACGCCATCGAAAGTCTGGACGGCGCGTACATGACGGCCGAGGACGTCGGCACGAACGCCGAGTCGATGGCCATCGTGAAGGAACGCACCGACCACGTCTGCGGTCTCCCGGCCGCCAGCGGGGGCGTGGGCGAACCGGCCGACGCGACCGCGGCCGGCGTCTACGCCAGCGTGCTCGCCACCCTCGACGCCCTGTTCGGCAGCCGCGAGGTTTCCGGCCGGCACATCGTCATCTCCGGCCTCGGCCAGGTCGGCGGCCGCCTTGCCGGCGAGCTCGCCGCCGCCGGGGCACGCCTCACGGTCAGCGACGTCAACCTGGGCAAGCAGCAGGTCGCCGCCGGCCTCGGCGCGACCTGGGTCCCCGTCGACGAGGTGCACCACGTGCCGGCCGACCTGTTCGTGCCCTGCGGGCTCGGCGGGGTGCTCACCGCCCGGGTGATCGGTGAACTCAATGTGCTCGGGGTGGTCGGGGCCGCCAACAACCAGCTCGCCCAGCCGGAGGGTGCCGCCCAGCTGGACGCGCGGGGCATCCTCTGGGCACCCGACTTCGTTGTGAACGCCGGCGGCGTCATCTACCTGGCCCTGGCCTCGGAGCCGAACGCCGACCGGGCCGTCGTGACCGAGCGGGTCGCCGCGATCGGCGATGTCGTCGCGCAGATCTTCACGGATGCCCGCGAGCAAGGCATCACAACGCTCGCCGCCGCCGAGCGCCTCGCTGCCGCGCGGCTGGACGCCGCCCGCCCGCGGTAGCCGCCCCGGGCGGCTCCCCGGTCGCTTCGCCGGCGCTGCGCGCGTGCTGCGCC
>NZ_SOGO01000045.1:0-14916 GCF_004403415.1 Cryobacterium sandaracinum | reverse complement strand
CGGCGCGGCCTTCGCCGCCGCGCTCGGCGGCGGCGTGAGCGTCAGCGTCGGCACCGCGCCGGCCGGGGCCGAACAGCTCGCCGCCGCCCGGTCCCAGCCCGTGTCCGTGCTGATCGGGCAGTCGCTGATCGTGTCGGACAACACCCTCGCCGAGATGCTCGCCCGGCTCGTCGCGGTGGAGTCCGGGGCCGGCAACACCTTCGGCGCCCTGCAGGAGTCCGTCGTCACGGCGCTCGACGCCTATGGCATCGACACGACCGGCATCATCATCCGGGACGGCTCAGGCCTCAGCGACGACAACGCCGTACCGCCGTCGTATCTCACCCGGCTGTTCGTCAAGATCAACGCGCGCGACGGCGACCTCGGCGTCATCTTCGACGGCCTACCGATCGCCGGTGGACCCACCGGATCGCTGTCCTACAGCGACCGGTTCACGGGCGACAACACCGTCGCCGACGGCGCCGTCTTCGCCAAGACAGGCTGGATCGACACCGGCTACACGCTCTCCGGCATTATCCGGGCGGCCGACGGCACGCCGCTCACCTTCGCCGTTTACGCGCTCGGGGATGTGAGCGATAATGCGAAGCAGGCGCTCGACACCATCACCGCCGGGTTCTTCCGCTGCGGCGACAACCTGTCGAACTCCTGACTTCAACCGGCGACAGAAGGAGCAATCCGTGACCAGGGCCCTGTTCATCATCGACGTTCAGAACGATTTCACCGAGGGCGGGGCCCTCGCCGTCGAGGGTGGGTCTGCGGTGGCCGCGGGCGTCAGCGCGCTGCTGGCGGAACATCCGGATGCCTATGACGTGATCTTCGCCTCCCGCGACTGGCACGACCCCGACAGCGACAACGGCGGACACTTCGCCCGGGCCGGCGAGCCAGGCTCCATGGACCCCTGGCCCGTGCACTGCGTGGCGGGCACCCCTGGCGCCGAGTACCACCCCTCGCTGCTGTTGCCGGACACGACCATCCACATTCGCAAGGGGCAGGGCCAACCGGGCTACTCCATTTTCGACGGCATCTCGGTGGGCGGCGAGAAGACGGGCGAGCTGCTCATCGCGAACGGGGTGACCGACATCGACATCGTCGGCCTCGCCACCGACCACTGTGTGCGCGCGTCCGGCCTGGATGCGCGGGGCCACGGCCAGCATGTGCGGGTACTGACCGACCTCGTCGCCGGCGTCGCCCCGGACACGAGTGACGCGGCCCTGGGCGAGCTGGCCTATGCCGGTGCCGTGCTCGTCACCTCCGACGTGGTCGTCTGAGCGTGGGGGTGACCGGCCGGGCGAGTCCGGCCCCGGCGAGTCCGGCCCCGGCGGGGACGGCCGCGGCGGTTTCTGCTTCGGCGGTTTCTGCTCCGGCGGGCTCTGCTCCGGTGGGCTCTGCAGGCGGGGCGCTGTTCGCGCAGCGCCTCGACGGCGTGCGGATCGCCCACGACGTCGTGCCCGGCGAGCGCCCGATCCTGCTCGTGCACGGGTTCGCGTCGACATCGCAGGTCACCTGGGTCGGCACCGGCTGGGTGCGAGCCCTGCAGGACGCCGGGCGCGGCGTGATCACCCTCGACCTCCGCGGTCACGGCCGCAGCGACAAGCCGCACCGCAGCATCGACTACCTGCCCCGGCAACTCGCCGCCGACCTCGTGGTCGTGCTCGACGCCCTCGGGCTGGAGCAGGTCGACGTGGTCGCCTATTCGATGGGCTCGCGCGTGGCGGCGGCGCTCGCGCGGCTGGCGCCGTCCCGGGTGCGCCGACTGGTGCTCGGCGGAGCCGGGCCGGACGAACTGTTCGAGACGTGGCATCCGGATGCCGTGCGCCGGTTCGTGACCGACGGCACCGCCGGCTCCGACCCGTCGATCGCGGCGATACTGGGTGCCGCGATCACCGCCGGCGCCGACCGTGAGGCCCTTGTGGCGTGCGTCGGCGGGGTGGCCGGCTCTTCGCTGGACGTGCCGGTCGAGATTCCCGTGCTCTACGTCGCCGGCGGTGCCGACTCCATCCCGGCCGGGGTCGCCGAACTTGCCCGCGCGCGTGGTGCCGACTACCTCGAATTGGCGGGCCGGGACCACGTGAACACGCTCACCTCCCGCGAGTTCAAGCGCGCCGCACTGCAGTTCCTGGCCTGAGCGCCCTGAGCGCCCTGAGTCCGGGCACTCGCTCGCCTCTTACGCCCCTAACGAATTCGACGGAGATTTTGCCTGCATCGCCCTAAACACCTTCAGAAACCCGCACATATCGCAAAATCTCCGTCGAATTCGTTCGCGCTGTGGGGCGGAGCGCGTGGGGGCTGCCCGAACCGCACAAGAGATGCTGCGCATCCGGCTGGCGCTGCTGGGCAACCGGCCGATGTTGGGGCTAACTCAGGAGATCCGTCCGGGCCGGCCCGGACATCCGCGCTGGTTCCGCACTGGTCCGGGGCGGCCGGGCCACCGGGCGACGGATGTCCTGAGTTGGCCACACGCGCGAGCTCGGCTGGCCCTGGCCCTGACCCTGACGAATTCGACGGAGATTGTGCCCATAACCGCGTCCAACACTCCGAAAACCCGCACATATTGCACAATCTCCGTCGAATTGGTTCGCCGCCGGCTGGGGGAGTGAGCCCCGGCGCCTCCCCTAGGCTGGGGGCGTACGGGCCTCGCTGCCGAGGCCGCCGAATGCCGACCGGGGGACCGTCATGACAACCGACATCCAGGATGCGATGGGTTCGGTTTCGACAGGCTCGACCACCGGATCCGGCTCGTTCACCGGCGCCCGGGGCAGGAAGTACTGGCTCGCGCCGGCCGCCGCGATCTTCGCCGTCGCCTGGGGCGGCAACGAATTCACCCCACTGCTGGTGATGTACCGACAGGCGGACGGGTTCTCCAACCAGCTGGCGAACCTGCTGCTCGGGGCCTACGTACTCGGCATCATCCCGGCGCTACTGATCGCCGGCCCGCTGTCGGACCGGTTCGGCCGCCGACCGCTGATGCTGCCCGCGCCCTGGGTCGCGATCGCGGGGAGCGTGCTGCTGGCCCTGTCCGCGGGCAATGTGCCCATGCTGCTGGCCGGCCGCATCCTCTCCGGCGTCGCCCTCGGCCTGGCCATGGCCGTGGGCACCAGCTGGGTGAAGGAACTCTCCGCGAGACCGTTCGACTTCGGGGCCGACCGTTCCTCGGGGGCACGACGGGCGACCATCGCGCTGTCCCTCGGTTTCGCACTCGGCGCGGCGAGCTCCGGAGCGCTGGCCCAGTGGGCGCCGTTCCCCGGCGTGCTGCCGTACGCGGCGCACACCGTCATCGCCGTGCTCTTCGGCCTTCTGCTGTTTTGCACTCCGGAGTCCCAGGGACGGGGCATCGCGGCCGGGGCCCTGCCGGCCGTCCACCCGGCCATCTCCCCGTACCCGCGGTTCCTGCTCCTGATCGTGCCGGTGGCGCCGTGGGTGTTCGGAACGGCCACGACCGCCTACGCCATTCTGCCGGCGCTCGCCGCGACCGAGATCCCGTCCGCGCCGGTGGCATTCGCGGCCCTGCTCTGCGTGGTGGCTCTCGTCGCGGGGGCGTCGCTGCAGCTCTTCAGCCACCGCATCACCGCCGGGCACAATGCCCGAGGAATCATGTTCGCGCTGATGTTGACCGTCGGGTCGCTGCTGCTCGCATCCGTCGCCGTGAGCCCACCCGTGCTCTGGCTGATTTTGCCGGCGGCGGCCCTGCTCGGCGCCGCGTACGGCCTGCTGATGGTGTCGGGGCTGCAGGAGGTGCAGCGGATCGCGCCGCCCGACCACCTCGCCCGGCTGACCGCGATCTACTACGGCATCACCTACCTGGGGTTCTTCGTGCCGTTGGCGCTGTCCCTGCTCGAGCCGTGGCTCGGCTACCCGGCGATGTTCGCGGGCGGGGCCGCGTTCTCGGCCGTGTCGCTGGTGGTGGTGATGCTGGTCTTTCGCCGGGACATCTCCCTGCATCGCGCCGCGGCGAGCCGATGAAATCGCGCGCGACCTGCAGCCCGCAAAAAAAGTTTTACAGAGATTTCCATGCATGTGCATCCGTTTGGGGACGTGCGAGAGAAGTAGGGGTTAAAGAGGTTTCAAGAATCTCTTCAGAGTGACCCACTCACAGATCCATTACGCAGGAGGAAACGATGCACAAGTCCCTCAAGATCGGAATGACGGCCAGCGCTCTCGGTGCTCTCGTCGCCCTCGGCGGTCTCGCTCCGGCACAGGCAGCCGAAGACGTCGCGAAGCTGTCCGTGTTCCACGGAGTTCCCGGCCTCACCGTCGACGTCTACGTGAACGACAAGCTGACCCTGGACGACTTCAAGCCGGGCGACCTCGCCGGTCCGCTCGACCTCGCACCCGGCACCTACAAGGTGGCCATCACCGCGTCGGACGCAGCGGATGCCAGCGCACCTGCCATCGGCCCGGTCGACCTCCCGCTCGAAGCCGGCAAGAACTACACCGCCGCCGCGCACCTCGATGAGGCCGGCAAGCCCACGGCGTCGCTGTTCACCAACGACATCTCGCAGCTCGCCGCCGGAGAGGGCCGCCTGACGGTTCGCCACGTGGCAGCAGCCCCCGCGGTCGATGTTCTCGCCAACGGAGCCGTCGCGATCACCGCCCTGGTGAACCCGAAGGAATCCGTGCTTACGTTGCCGGCCGGCACCATCTCGGCCGCCGTCGCCGCAACCGGAACGACTGACCCGGTGATCGGCCCGGCAGACGTCAACGTCGCAGAGGGCACGAACACGATCGTCTACGCGTGGGGCAGCCTGACCGACAAGAACCTGGCCCTGGCCGTTCAGACCATCGACGGGCTTCACTCCAACCCGGACAGCATCCCCGCCGGTGAGGCCGGTCTCGTCGCCACCAACCAGGCGGACGACTCCACGGGGCTCATGGTCGGTGGCTTCGCCGCCGCGCTGATGGGTCTGGTCGCCGCCGCCGTCGTCGGTATGCGTCGCCTGTCCGCGGCTCGCCGCTAGTCACGCCAGTAAGAAAGGGAGATCCACAATGAGAGCCACAGCGGGCACTTTCACAGTGCTCGCTGTGGCTCTCGCCCTGCTCACGGGCTGCAGCAGCGCCCCGAGCACATCATCGCCCACGGCCTACGTTCCCCCGACGAGCGCAGCGCCGACTCCGACGCCGTCGGCCCCGCTGCCCGTCGCCGAGGTCGACGTGCCGACCGTCAGTTCCTCGCTGGATCAGAACCAGACCCCGCAGGCCCGGCCGCCCCAGACCATCCGAGTCGACTCCCTCGGAATCGACATGGCAATCGAGTCCGTCGGTCTGGCCGACGACGGGGCGATGGAGCTGCCAAAAGACCCCTCGCTCGCCGCCTGGTATCGCTTTGGACCGTCACCGGCCAGCACCACCGGCGCGACCGTGATCGCCGCTCACGTCGACTCCCTGATTTACGACATCGGACCGTTCGCCCAGCTCGCCTCGGCGCGTGCGGGCACCGAGATCGTGGTGACCACCGACGACGGTCAGGAGCGTCGCTATTCCGTGGAATCCGTTCAAACCGTGGTCAAACAGGATGTGCCCTGGAACTCGATCTTCGACCGGTCCGGTCCCAACCGGCTCACCCTTGTGACCTGCGGCGGCGAATTCGACTACGACGCCCGCACCTATCTGTCCAACGTAATCGTCTCGGCGAGTCCAATCGCATGACCCAGGCACCATGACGCAGAGGGGTGGCTATGCTGGTCATCACGGTGGTCGAGGCTTGCTCTCCGGCGGAGTCTGACATGTACGACCTCCCGATGCGCTCACCAACCGGGGGAAACCGATACGACGTGACGGCACTCACCGACGAAGACGACCACGCCCAGCTCGTTCTCGCGTTTCGGGCGGGAGACGAACGTGCGCTCGCCGAGGCCTACGCCCGCTGGTCATCCCTCGTCTACACGATCGCCGTTCGTTCGCTCGGCGATCCCGGCGAAGCCGAAGACGTCACCCAGAAGGTCTTCATCGCCGCCTGGCGCGGGCGGGACGGATTTGATGCGTCGCGGTCGCCTCTGCCGGCCTGGCTCGTCGGGATCACTCGGCACACCGTTGCGGATGCCCACGAGGCCCGCTCACGACGGCGGCGGGTCGAGGAAGCTGCCCTCGTCGACACCGCGCTCAGCCAGACCGACGAATCCGCCGACATCGCGGATCGTGTGCTGATGAGCGACGAACTTCGCCGGCTCGGACCCGTTCCGCAGCAGGTGATGCAGCTGGCCTTCTACGACGATCTCACGCACACCCAAATCGCCGATAACCTCGGACTGCCGCTCGGCACCGTTAAGAGTCACATCCGCCGAAGTCTTTCGAGACTGCGCACCAGATTGGAGGCGAACGATGACACACATTGACCGGGAAAACCTCGCTCTCATTGCAATGACAGAGTTCGACCTCACCGAACCCGAACGCCAGCACCTGTCGGAATGCCCCGAGTGCTCCCTGGAACTCATCGCCCTGCAGCACACCGCCCACGTCGGCCGGTCCGCGCGCAGCGTGCAACTCGTGGAGCCCGGCGATCGAGTCTGGGCCGGTATCCACGCCGCCCTCGGCCTGTCCGACGCCGTGGCCGCCACCCCTGGGCGCAGCGGCTACGAGGCAGCGGACCAGCCCCCTGCAGCGGTCGAGCCTGTCGAGACCGCTGCACCGGTGGTCGAGCCTGTCGAGACCCCGTCCGCCACGGTCACCGACATCGGCTCCGCCCTGCGCCCCCTCCCACGACGCCGCAACTGGATGCCGATGGCCGTGGCCGCCGGCATCGCCGGGCTGCTCGGCGGCCTCGGCGGCGGCATCTGGTGGCAGTCCGCACAGCAGCAGGAACCCGCGCCGGTGCTACTCGCCGAGGCCCAGCTGGACCCGTACCCCGGCTGGGACGCCGCCGGCAGCGCCTACGTCGCGAAGACGGCCGACGGCCACCGGGAGGTCGTGCTCGACGTCACCGGGGTGAGCGCCGACACCGATCTGCGCGAGGTGTGGCTGATCAAGGCGGATGCGTCCGGGCTGATCAGCATCGGACTGCTCGACGGTGAGTCCGGGCGCTTCGCCATCCCCGACGGCGTCGACCTGTCGCAGTACCCGCTGGTCGACGTCTCCGCGGAACCCGACGACGGCGACCCGCAGCACTCCGGCGAGTCGATCCTGCGCGGGGAACTGCGCACGGCCTGACATCACCCGCACGTAAGTGTCAGAGCGTATTGCCGAGCTTGAAGCCGTGCTCCACGTCGTTCTTGCGGGTGTACGAGAACCCGTCGGCGCCGACCGTGACGGCCATCTCGCTGGACTCGGTGCGGGCCATGACCGGCTGGGGGTTGCCGTCCAGGTCGAGCACCAGTGAGGCATCCGTGTACCAGCTCGGCACGACCGCGTTGCCCCACCAGTCGCGGCGCTGGTTGTCGTGCACGTCCCAGGTGACGACGGGGTTGTCGGGGTCGCCGGTGTAGTAGTCCTGGGTGTAGATCTCGACCCGGTGGCCGTCGGGGTCGCGCAGGTAGAGGTAGAACGCGTTCGAGACGCCGTGGCGGCCGGGGCCGCGCTCGATGACGTCCGACATCCGCAGGGCGCCGAGCTTGTCGCAGATGTAGATGATGTTGTGCTTCTCGTGCGTGGAGAAGGCGATGTGGTGCATCCGCGGGCCGTCGCCGCCGGTCAGGGCGGTGTCGTGCACGGTGTCCTTGCGGCGCATCCAGGCCGCGTAGGTGACGCCGTCTTCGTCCTGGATGTCCTCGGTGACGCGGAAGCCGAGGTCCTCGAGGTAGCCGCGGCCGAGTCCCACGTCGGGGGTGACCTGGTTGAAGTGGTCCAGGCGCACGAGGGCGCCGGGACCCTGCAGGTCGTAGCGCCAGGCCAGGCGTTCGACGTGGTCGACCGAGTAGAAGAACTCGTAGGGGAAGCCGAGCGGGTCTTCGACGCGCACGGAGTCACCGACACCCTTTGCGAACCCGTTGATGCGGCGTTCGGTGCGGCAGCCGAGCTCCTGATACCAGGCCTCGGCCAGACCCACGTCTTCGGGGGCGCGCACCCGGAAGGCCATCGCGGCGACTGCGGCGACCGGGCCCTGGCGCAGCACCAGGTTGTGGTGGATGAACTCCTCGAAGCTGCGCAGGTAGATCTCGGTGTCGCTCTCCTCGGTCACGACGAGGCCGAGCACGTCGACGTAGAACGCACGCGAGCGGGCCAGGTCGGTGACGACGATGTCCATGTAGGCGCAGCGCAGGATGTCCGGCGGGGTCGCGGTCGGCGTGGGGATGGGGGTGGTGGTCATGGAATCCTCCTCATTGAGATGTCGCGGTGGTCGAGCGTGTCGGGACCCGGGACCGGGGACCCGAGATCAGTGGGCGCCGAAGCGGGCGGTGTGCACAGGCCCGAGGGAAACGTGCACGGCCTGCTGCTCGGTGTAGAAGTCGATCGAGCGGTAGCCGCCCTCGTGGCCGAGGCCCGAGGCCTTGACCCCTCCGAACGGGGTGCGCAGGTCCCGCACGTTGTGTGAGTTGAGCCAGACCATGCCCGCCTCGATCGACTGCGCGAAGGTGTGCGCCCGGGTGAGGTTGCTGGTCCAGATGTATGCGGCCAGGCCATACTTGACGCCGTTGGCCAGCTCGAGGGCTTCTTCGTCGGTGTCGAACGGCGTGATCGCCACGACCGGTCCGAAGATCTCCTCCTGGAAGATGCGGGCCGTCGGGGCGACATCCGCGAACACGGTCGGGGACACGTAGTTGCCCTCTGGCAGGTTCTGGGGGCGGCCGCCGCCGGCGAGCAGGCGGCCCTCGCTCTTGCCGATCTCGACGTAGCTCATCACCTTGGCGTAGTGCTCGGGGTGCACGAGCGCGCCGACCTCGGTGGCAGGGTCGTGTGGGTCGCCGACGACGATGTTCTGTGCCCGGGCCGCATAGCGGGCGCAGAAGTCGTCGTAGATCGGGCGTTCCACCAGGATGCGGCTGCTGGCGGTGCAGCGCTCGCCGTTGAGCGAGAACACCCCGAACAGGGTCGAGTCGAGCGCGGCCTCGAGGTCGGCGTCGGCGAAGACCACGGCGGGGGACTTGCCGCCGAGCTCCATCGACATGCCCTTGAGGTTCGCGGCGCAGTTGCGGTAGATGGTCTGGCCCGTGGTGGTCTCGCCCGTGAACGAGATGAGGGGGACATCCGGATGCTTGACCAGCGCGTCCCCGGCCTCCTCACCCAGCCCGTTGACCAGGTTGAAGACCCCGTCGGGCAGCCCGGCGGAGCGGAAGATCTCCGCCCACAGGCTCGCCGACAGCGGCGTGAACTCGGCCGGCTTGAGCACGACCGTGCAGCCGGCGGCCAGTGCGGGGGCGAGCTTCCAGCTCTCCAGCATGAACGGGGTGTTCCACGGGGTGATCAGCCCGGCCACGCCGACCGGTTTGCGGAAGACGTAGTTGATCTGGCTGCCGGGCACCTGGTAGGTGTCGTCGGTCTGCGCCACGATCAGGTCGGCGAAGAAGCGGAAGTTCTCGGCTGCCCGCTTGGCCTGGCCGAGGGCCTGGGTGATCGGCAGGCCGGTGTCGAACGTCTCGAGTTCGGCGAGGCGGGCATCGTGGGCCTCGACGGCGTCGGCGATCTTGTTCAGGATGCGGGAGCGTTCGCGCGGCTTCATCCTCGGCCACGGCCCGGCCACGAAGGCGTCGGTCGCGGCGGCGACGGCGAGGTCCACGTCTTCCTTCTGGCCGGCTGCGGCGGTGGCGTAGGTCTGGTTCGACACCGGGTCGAGCACGTTGAAGGTCGCGCCGGAGACGCTGTCGACGAACCGGCCGCCGATGAAGTGCTGGATGCGGGACGGCAGGTTCTCGGGCACGTGCTGCGCGCGGGTTCTCGTGGTGGTGGTGTCGGTCACGGCGGTCTCGGTCATGGCTCAGGCTGCTTTCGGGGTGAAGCCGGCGACAGTGAAGCCGTCGACGGGGGAGAGGTACTGCTCGCCGGCGGCCAGGAGCGCCTGCATTTTGGCGATGCCCGCATCCGTCGGGGTGATCAGCGGCGGGCGCACGAAGCCGCTCTCGATCAGGCCGCGCTGCTCGAGCACCCATTTGCCCGGGGCCGGGTTCGTCTCGACGAAAAGCAGGTCGACGAGTGGGTGCAGGCCGTAGTGGATGCGCCGGGCCGTCTCGATGTCGCCGGCCATCCACGCGTTGTACATCTCGACGTGCGCGACCGGGGCGATGTTGCTCGTGGCGCTGATGTATCCCACGCCGCCGAGGGCCAGCAGAGGCAGGCAGAGCAGTTCGATGCCGCTCCAGACCAGCAGTTCGGGGCCGCAGAGCTGCAGCACCCGGGAGAAGTGCTCGAAGTCCTTGGTGGTCTCCTTGACGCCGACGAAGTTGTCGAAATCGCGGTAGAGGCGGGCGATGGTCTCCGGGGCGATGTCCACGGCGGTGCGGCTGGGCACGTTGTAGGCGACGATGGGCAGGTCCGGAAACTCCTCGGCCACGGTCTTGTACCAGACGTAGAGGGCTTCCTGGGTGGGGCGGGCGTAGTAGGGGGTGATGATCAGGGCGGCGTCGACGCCGGCGTCCTGGGCCGCGGCGGTGAGCTCGAGGGTCTCGTCGAGCTTGGCCGAGCCGGTGCCGGGCATGAACGGCACCCGGTCGCCGACCGCGGCGGCCACGGTGCGGATCGCGCTGGCACGCTCGATGATGGTCTGCGAGCTCGGCTCGCCGGTGGAGCCGCCGAGCGAGATCCCGTGCGTGCCGGAGGCGAGCTGCCAGTTCACGAGGTTGGTGAGGCCGGCGTGGTCGACGGCGCCGTCGGCCGTGAACGGGCTCATCAGGGGCGCGATAGAGCCTGTGATCTGACTCGGGTCGGTGCGGAACTTCATTGTTCTTCCTTTCGAGGGCAACGGATGCGTCCGCGACTGTTGCCGAATCGGACGAATGTTCCCGGTGTGCGGGCAACAGTCGTCCGTTACGGGAACAGTTGCGGGATTGGCTGTCAGGGGGTGGAGGCGGTGGGGGCGGTGTGCTGCTGGGCGAGGAAGGCGTTCAGGGTGCCGAGCCGGTGGTCGCGCGCGGCCAGTTCTATCTGCAGGGGATCGGCGCCGTCCTTGATCAGGTCGAGCAGCGCGGTGTGCTCGGCGACGGACTCGTGCGCCCGACCGGGCACGAAGCTGAACGTGGATTCGCGCAGGGTGCCGAGCCGGCTCCAGCCCCGCTGCACCAGGTCGAGGATATGCGCATTGCTGCAGGCCTCGAACAGGGCCGAGTGGAACTCGCGGTTCAGGCAGGTGAAACGCACCGGGTCGAAGTGGTGCAGGCACTCGTCCATCTCCGCGTTGATCTCCCGGGCGCGCAGCAGCGTCTCCGGGTCGAGCCGCGGCGCCGACAGGGCGGTGGCGTAGCCCTCGACGAGGGCCAGCGTCTGCATCGTGTGGGTGTACTCGGTGACGTCGAGCATGGCCACCTGGGCGCCGACGTTGCGCTCGAACGTGACCAGACCCTCTGCCTCCAGCAGGCGGATGGCCTCCCGCACCGGCACGGTGCTCACACCGATCTCCCGGGCGATATGCCCGAGCACCAGGCGGTAGCCCGGGCTGAAGCTGCCGTCGGAGATGCGGGCCCGGATCCACCGGTGGGCGAGCTGCGCCTTGCTCAGCGACGCCTCCGCGCCGGTGGTCGAGACGCCGTTGGTCGAGCCAGTCGCAACGCCAGTCGCAACGCCAGTCGAGCCCGCCGAGCCTGTCGATCCAGTCGAGCCCGCCGAGCCTGTCGAGACCGAGGCCGTCATGCCTGCTCCTCCAGCCAGACCCGATAACGGGCCTTCCACTCGGCGTTCATCGGGTAGAGCCCGTCGACGCCGTGCCCGGCCGTGACCATGGCGGCGATGAAGGTCTCCTCGCGCTCCTGCACGATGGCTGCGGCGACCACCTCCTCAACCAGGTGCGGCGGGATCACGATCAGCCCGTCGGCGTCCCCGACGATCACGTCGCCGGACTGCACGGATGCCCCGCCGCAGGCCACGGTCAGGTCCGTGTCCCACGGCACGTGCCGGCGTCCGAGCACGGCAGGGTGCGGTCCGGCGTGGTAGGTCGGGATCTCCAGGGCGGTGACGGCCGCGAGATCGCGCACACCGCCATCCGTCACGATGCCGGCCGCGCCGCGCATCTGGGCGCGCAGGGCGAGGATGTCGCCGACCGTGCCCGTGCCGCGCTCGCCGCGGGCCTCGATCACGAGCACGTCGCCCTGTCCGAGCGAGTCGAAGGCGCGCTTCTGGGCGTTGTAGCCGCCGCCGTGCGACTCGAACAGGTCCTCCCGCGCCGGAATGTACCGGAGTGTGCGGGCCCGGCCGACGAGACGGGCGCCCGGCCGGGTCGAGCCGAGGCCGTCGATCGACACCGAGTTGAGCCCGCGCTTGCGCAACTGGGCGCTGAGGGTGGCGGTGCCCACACTGTTGATCCGGGCCTTCAGCTCGGGGGTGAGGGCGAACGGCGGGGGCGTCTGCTCCGCTGTGGGTGCGGTGACGGATGCCGGTGCGAGCCCGGCCGCCTCCGCCGAACCCCACGCCTCGGTGCGCTGCAGATCGTCGACCCGCGGGCCGGCCCCGAACGCGCCGAATGGCACCGTGCCCTGCCGAATCGGGCTGACGAGGCGGCCGGTGCGGGGTGCGCCCGGGGCTCCTGGGGCATCCACTTCGACCTCGACGATGTCGCCGGGCACGACGACCGACGATCCGGCCGGCGTGCCGGTGAGGATCAGGTCGCCGGGCTCGAGCGTGAGCAGCTGCGAGAGGTCGGCGACGAGCCGGCCGAACCCGAAGAGCAGGTCGGCGGTCGTGTCCTCCTGTACGAGCGTGCCGTTGACCCAGGTGCGGATGCGCAGCGCTGCCGGGTCGAGGCCGGCCGCCGGCAGCAGTGTCGGCCCGACGGGGGTGAAGCCGTCGGCGCCCTTCGAGCGCAGGTTCGAGCCCTTGTCGGCGTAGCGCAGGTCGTACACGCCGAAGTCGTTGGCGCAGGTCACGTGCGAGACCGCCGCCCAGCCCTCCTCGGGCGAGACGCCGCGGGTGCGGTGCCCGATCACCAGTGCGATCTCGCCCTCGAACACCAGCAGCTCGCATCCGTCGGGCCGTTCCACCGGCGTGCCGCTGGAACTCCGCGACGACGCCGGCTTGAGGAAGTACGACGGCTGCTCCGGCGTGCGGCCGCGCTGGGCGGCCCGGCTCGGGTAGTTGAGGTGCACCGCAATGATCTTGCCCGGTGTGGCGAGATCGGTGGTGGCGGTGACGCTGATACCCGCGCTGTTGCTTGCGCTGCCGGTCGCGCTGGTGCTTGCGCTGGGGCTTGCGCTGTTGCTTGCGCTGTTGCTTGCGCTGTTGCTTGCGCTGACGTCGGCGGCGCCCACGGAGGTCGAGTTCGGCATGTTTTGCGGCTTTCTAGTCGTGCTGGGAAATGCCGAGCGGGACTCCACGGGTTTCCTTCACCACGGAGACCGCGACGAAGGAGATCGTGGCCAGCACCATGATGTAGATGCCGATCGACGGTGACCAGGCGGTCTCGTCCAGCAGCAGCTGCGCGATCAGGGGAGCGAACGCCCCACCGAGGATGGCACCCATGGCGTAGCCGATGGACACGCCCGAGTAGCGTACCTGAGCCGGGAACATCTCCGCGTAGAGCGCCGCCTGTGGACCGTACGAGAAGCCGAGCCCGCTGGCCAGCACGACGAGCGCCACCGTGAACCAGAGGATCTCGCCGGTGTCGATCAGCAGGAACATCGGGATGGCCCAGAGGAACAGCCAGGCGTAGCCAAACTGGAACGTGCGGATGCGCCCGATCTTGTCGGAGAGGATGCCGCCGATCATCGTCGACGCGAGCCAGAACGCGGCGGCGATGGTGCTGGCCAGCAGCACGGGGGAGCGTTCCATGCCCAGGCCGCCAGCCTCGACCGGCTTGGTGGCGTAGGAGGAGAAGAACGCGATCAGCAGGTAGCCGGCGGCGTTGTTGGCGATGAAGATCAGGGCGGTCAGGATGACCTGGCGCCAGTGGCCGCGGAAGAGCTGGCGGAGGGGGGCGGCCGATTCCTTCTTGCGATCCTGCATCTCCTTGAAGACGGGGCTCTCGTCGACCGAGCGGCGAATGATGAAGCCGACCACGATAAGCAGCACCGAGACGAGGAACGGGATGCGCCAGCCCCAGGCGAGGAAGGCCTCCTCGCTCATCGTGCTGGTCACCAGGAGCATGACGCCGGTGGCGAGGATGAGTCCGGTCGGCACGCCGATCTGCGGGTACGCGCCGAAGAATCCGCGTTTGTTGACCGGGGCGTGCTCAACCGACATTAGGGCGGCACCGCCCCATTCCCCGCCGGCCGAGAAGCCCTGCAGGATGCGCAGCACGATCAGCAGGATCGGCGCCCAGACGCCGATCTGCTCGAAGGTCGGCAGGAGGCCGATCAGTGCCGTGGCCGCGCCCATGATGACGAGGGTCAGCACGAGCATGGCCTTGCGGCCGAGCCGGTCACCGAGGTGGCCGGCCACGACCGCGCCCAGCGGGCGGAAGAGGAAGCTGATGCCGAGGGAGGCCCAGGCCACGAGCTGCGCCAGACCGGCGTTGTCGTTGGCGAGCGGGGCGAAGTACAGCCCGGCCAGCACGAGGCCGGCGGCCTGCGCGTAGATGAAGAAGTCGTACCACTCGATGGTGGTGCCCACCATGGTGCCGGCGAGGACCCGGCGTTCCTCGTGTCGTTTCGCAGCGGTCGCTTTCGCGGCGCTCGCTCGGACGGTCGTCAATGCCATGGAATACCCCTTTGTATTTCCCTGTGTGGTGCTGGAATCGTGCGATCCCGAAACGGTATCACAGATCGTATATTATCTACAGGGGTAGGAACGGGGTCGTCCGGGGGGGGCTGGATGGTGCCGCCGTCTCGTGGTCCGGATGCCGCCGTGCGCCGGGCCGGCTGCCGGCTGCCGGCGCCCGGTCGGCGGCGCCCGGTCGGCGGCGCCCGGTCG
>NZ_SOGO01000001.1:0-14663 GCF_004403415.1 Cryobacterium sandaracinum | reverse complement strand
GGGCCGGCGGCGGCCGGGCCGGCGGCGGCCGGGCCGGCGGAGACTGCGGTGACCTCGTGCACGAAGGCCACCAGGCGAGTCAGCACGTTCGGGTCGGTCATCGGCGGAACGCCGTGGCCCAGGTTCAGCACGTGGGACGGTGCCGTGCGCCCACGCTCGAGCACGTCGAGGACATGCGCTTCGAGCACCGGCCACGGTGCCGCGAGGAGCGCCGGATCGACGTTGCCCTGCACCGGGACCAGTCCGCCGAGGCGACGGTTGGCTTCATCGAGCGGCACCCGGTAGTCGACTCCGACGACGTCGGCGCCCACCCCGTGCATCTCCCTGAGCAGCTCGCCCGTGCCCACTCCGAAGTGCACAACGGGCACGTTGCGGCGCACGGATGCGACGCCCTCGGCATCTGTGCCCGCGGCGCCCTCGCCATAGGTGAGGTCGCGCACGTGGGCGATCGCCGCGGTGGAGGCAGGAGCGACGAAGCGCGTGTAGTCGGCCAGCGAGAGCGCGCCGGCCCAGGAGTCGAATAGCTGGGCGGCGCTGGCGCCGGCCAGAACCTGCGCGCGCAGGAATCGTCCGGTGACCTCGGCCGTCCACTCCATCAGGGTGGCCCAGGCGTCGGGGTCCGCATGCATGAGCGTGCGAGCGTTGATGTGGTCCTTCGACGGACCGCCCTCCACGAGATAGGCCGCCAGCGTGAACGGGGCCCCGGCGAATCCGATCAGCGGCGTCGAGCCGAGCTCGGCGACTGTGCGCGCGACCGCCGCGGTGATCGGGGCGAGGTTCCCCTCAAGCACGGCAGGGTCGAGAGCAGTGAGCTCCGCGACATCCTTCGCCGTGCGCACGGCCGTGCCGAGGACGGGGCCGGTGCCTGCGACGATCTCGACGTCGACGCCCACGAGCTTGAGCGGAATGACGATGTCGCTGAAGAGGATGCCGGCGTCGACGTTGTGGCGGCGCACCGGCTGCAGCGTGATTTCGCTCGCCATCTCCGGGTCGAGGCAGGCGTCGAGCATGCGCGTACCGACCCGCAGCGAGCGATATTCGGGCAGCGAACGGCCAGCCTGGCGCATGAACCAGACGGGGGTGACGTCTGGCCTGGTGCCCTGGTAGGCGCGGATGAGACGTGAATCGGCTGTAAGTCCGGTTGCGAGTGGGTGTTGCGCGTCGAGGTTCATTATCTTGATTCTGTCAAACTTCCGACACGCGGGCGATTCGGGCCCTCAGCCACAGGTCGTAGACTCGTCTGGTGTTGATCTGCCTGTCCGCCAGCCATAAGAACTCCAGCTTCGACGTGCTGGAGAAATTGTCTGTCGGTGCGAACGACACGGCGGGTGGCATTCTCGAGCGGCACCCGGCCCTGGTCGGTGCCGTGGTCGTGGCCACCTGCAACCGGTTCGAGGCCTACCTCGACCTCGACGAACCGCTCGGCTCCTCCCCACTTTCGGCCGTGCACGCCGCCATCGACGGCGTCAGTGCGAGCACCGGCGTGGCCGTCGACGTTCTGCGGAACACCCTGGACCTGGTGCACGGCAGCGGCGTCGCCGAGCACCTCTTCGCCGTGACGAGCGGCCTCGAATCGGTGGTCGTCGGCGAGGGCGAAATCGCCGGCCAGGTGCGCCGCTCCCTCGAGCAGGCCCGGCTCTCCCGCACCACCAGCCCCGAACTCGAACGCCTCTTCCAGCGTGCGTCGCAGACCTCGCGGGGCGTCAAGAACCGCACCGGCATCGGAGCCGCGGGGCGTTCACTCGTGCGCCTGGCCCTCGAACTGGCCGAAAGCCGCATCACGGACTGGGCCCAGACCCGCGTGCTCCTGGTCGGCACGGGCCGTTACGCGGGGGCTTCCCTCGCCGCGCTGCGGGACCTCGGCGCCGAGGACGTGCGGGTGTACTCCCCCTCGGGCCGCGCCCAGAAGTTCGCCACCTCGCATCAGATCACCGCCGTCGCCGAGTCGGCGTTCGCCATCGAAGCCGCCGAGGCCGACCTGATCCTCACCTGCACGACCGCCGACACCCACGTGATCGACGCGGCCCTGCTCCACTCGGGCCGCGCACTCTCCCTGCAGCTCCCGGCCGCCGAAGCGCGCACACTGCCCTCCTGCCCGATGACGGATGCCCCGACCGAGATCCCGCGCCGGCTCATCATCGACCTGGGCCTGCCGCGCAACGTCGACCCGGACGTCACCGACCTGGCCGGCGTCGAGCTGCTCGACCTCGAGACCATCCGCATCCACGCGCCGCTCGAGGAGCTCAACGCCACCAGCGACGCCCGACTGCTCGTGGGCCGCGCCGCCCGCAAGTTCTCCGCGGTTGCCGAGGAGCAGAGCCTCGCCCCGGCCGTCGTGGCCCTTCGTAGCTACGTCTTCGACCTCCTCGACGGTGAGATCGAACGGGCGCGCAACCGCGGCGACAACAGCGAGCAGACCGAGGCGGCCCTGCGCCACTTGGCCGGCGTGCTTCTGCACACCCCGATGGTGCGATCCCGCGAGCTGGCCCGAGCGGGCGAGCAGGCCGCATTCCTGACCGGACTCGATGCCCTGTTCGGCATCCAGGTTGAGCTGCCCGCCGCCGGGACCGCGGCCACGGTCGCCGATATCGGCCCCGTGGCATCCTGACGGTGGGCGGCCTGGCCCCGCACGGTGCGAGCGCACACAGTGCGAGCCTGCACAGTGCGAGCGTGCACAGCACGGCCGGGATCCGCGGGTGAGAGCCGTCTGGTTCGACGCGTTCGGTGCCGTACCCGAGCTGCGGGAGGTTCCTGACCCGGTGCCGTCCGCGTCCGGGGTCGTCGTGCGAGTGGAGGCCACCGGCCTCTGTCGCAGCGACTGGCACGGCTGGCTCGGGCACGACGCCGGCATCGCCCTGCCGCACGTTCCGGGCCACGAGCTCGTCGGCGTGATCGACGCCGTGGGGCCCGAGGTGCGCCGCTTCGCCGTGGGCCAGCGCGTCACCGTGCCGTTCGTCTGCGCCTGCGGCGACTGCCCGGAGTGCCGGGACGGCAACGGCCAGGTCTGCCGCAACCAGACCCAGCCCGGCTTCACCCACTGGGGCTCCTATGCGGAGCGGGTGGCCCTGCACAACGCCGACATCAACCTGATCGCGATTCCCGTGGGACTGGATGCCGGTGCCGCCGCGCTGCTCGGCTGCCGCTTCGCCACCTCCTATCGCGGACTCGTGCATCAGGCCCGGTTGCAGGCGGGCGAGACCCTCGTCGTGGTCGGCTGCGGCGGCGTCGGTCTCTCCGCGGTCATGATCGGCGCGGCGCTCGGTGCGACCGTGATCGCCGTGGACATCAGTGCCGCGGCCCGTGAGACGGCCGCGCGAGTGGGCGCGACCTTCACGGTGGACTCCGCCGGGCTCTCGAACGATGAGGTGGTGGCGCGGATCCGCTCGGTGACGGGCAGGGGCACGGATGCGGGTGCGGGTGCGCAGGTCAGCGTCGAGGCGCTCGGCCGGGAGAGCACGGTGGGCATCGCCATCCGTTCACTGGCAACCCGGGGACGTCACGTCCAGATCGGATTGCTGGCGGAAGACCCACGGCTTCCGCTCGGCGACGTCACCGCCCGCGAACTGACCGTGATGGGCAGCCACGGGATGCCCGCGGGCGACTATCCGGCCCTGCTGGCCCTGGTCACCTCCGGCCGGCTGCGCCCGCAGGACCTGATCGGCCGCCGCCTCAGCCTGGCCGAGGCGCCCGCCGCCCTCGCCGCCATGAGCGACCCGGCCGCGCCGGGCGGCGTTACCCTGATCGAGCTCGCCCGCCCCTGAACTCGTGCGGCGGCGGTGGCGGCTCGCTAGGTATCCGTCTCCCTCCACCTGTGGGGCCAACTCAGGAAAACCGGTGTGTCCGGTCGCCGCGGTGCCGCCGTTCCGGGACCGCCGAAGCTCGCCCGCGGGACTTCTCCTGAGTTAGCACCCCACCGGCACCGGCACCGCCACCGGTATCCCCCGGCCCCAGCACCCCACCGGTACCGCCAGCGGTACCCCCGGCCCCAGCCGAAAGCGCGCGGCCGGCGGACTCAGCTATGCGCCGCGGAGGCGCTCGGCCAGGTAGGCGTCGAGCTTGTCGAGCGGCACGCGCTCCTGCGCCATGGTGTCGCGGTCACGCACGGTGACGGCCTGGTCCTCGAGCGAGTCGAAGTCGACCGTGACGCAGTACGGGGTGCCGATCTCGTCCTGGCGGCGGTAGCGGCGGCCGATGGCGCCGGCGTCGTCGAAGTCCACGTTCCAGGACTCGCGCAGCCGCGCCGCGAGGGACTTGGCCATCGGCGAGAGCGCCTCGTTGCGGGACAACGGCAGCACGGCGACCTTGATCGGCGCCAGGCGCGGGTCGAGTTTCAGCACGGTGCGCTTGTCGACGCCGCCTTTCGCGTTGGGCACTTCCTCCTCGTGGTACGCGTCTACCAGGAACGCCATCAGAGAGCGGGTCAGTCCGGCCGCCGGCTCGATCACGTAGGGAACCCAGCGCTCATTCTTCGTCTGGTCGAAGTAGGACAGATCCTTGCCGGATGCCTCCGCGTGCGTCCTGAGGTCGAAGTCGGTTCGGTTGGCAACACCCTCGAGCTCGCCGAATTCGCTGCCGCTGAAACCGAAGCGGTACTCGATGTCCACGGTGCGCTTGGAATAGTGCGAGAGCTTCTCGGCCGGGTGTTCGAACAGGCGCAGGTTGTCGACGTTGATGCCGAGGCCGGTATACCACTTCAGGCGCTGGTCGATCCAGTACTGGTGCCACGTCTCATCCGTGCCCGGCTCGACGAAGAATTCCATCTCCATCTGCTCGAACTCGCGGGTACGGAAGATGAAATTTCCCGGGGTGATCTCGTTGCGGAAGCTCTTGCCGATCTGGCCGATGCCGAACGGCGGCTTCATGCGAGCAGCCTGCAGCACGTTGGCGAAGTTCACGAAGATGCCCTGCGCGGTCTCGGGGCGCAGGTAGTGCATGCCGGCCTCGTCGTCGACCGGGCCGAGGTAGGTCTTGAGCAGGCCGGAGAAAGCGCGCGGTTCGGTCCAAATATGACGGTTTCCGCAGTTCGGGCAGGGGATGCCGTCGATGCCGCCCTCGGGCGGGCGGCCCTTCTTCTCCTCGAATTCCTCCTCGAGGTGGTCTGCGCGGAAGCGCTTGTGGCAGCTCGTGCACTCGACCAGCGGGTCGCTGAAGACCTCGACGTGACCGGATGCCTCCCACACCTTGCGGGGAAGGATCACCGAGGAGTCGAGGCCCACCACGTTGTCGCGGCTGGTGACCATGAAGCGCCACCACTGCTTCTTGATGTTCTCCTTGAGCTCCACGCCCAGCGGCCCATAGTCCCAGGCAGACCGGGACCCACCGTAGATTTCACCGGCCTGGAACACGAACCCGCGGTGGCGGGCAAGGGCGATGACGGAATCGAGGCGGGAGAGGGCGGCCACGGGGCTCCAATGGTCGAGAGGGCGGGGGATCTGGAAAGCACACAGGACAGGCAGAAGCCGCCCGGCGCTCCGTCCATTTTAGGCGTCCGTCCGGAAGGTGCCGCCAAGCTGTTAGCCTTGCTAAGGATTTCCGCAGTCCTTGCGGGTACCTCAAAGGAGAGATCATGGGCACCAAGCCCCGAACGCCACACGATTCAGCCAAACGGGGTGAGGAGCTGGACCGGGATCCCCTCCTGTTGCCCGTTGCTCTCGACCAGACCACCCACGACGCCGAGGAAGCCCACTGGACCCCCCTGAAGATCGGGATCTGGGGCGGCATCTCGCTGCTCGGCGGGCTGAGCTGGGTGATGCTCGCCGTCGTTCGCGGCGAGACCGTCAACGCCATCTGGTTCGTCTTCGCCGCCGTCTGCACGTACCTGATCGGTTACCGTTTCTACTCCAACTACATCCAGAAGCACCTGCTGCACCCCGATGACCGGCGCGCGACGCCGGCCGAGTACAAGGCCGATGGCAAAGACTTCGCGGCCACGGACCGCCGGGTTCTCTTCGGTCACCACTTCGCCGCGATCGCCGGCGCCGGACCGCTCGTCGGCCCCGTGCTGGCCGCCCAGATGGGCTACCTGCCCGGCACGATCTGGATCATCGTCGGTGTCGTGCTTGCCGGCGCGGTGCAGGACTACATGGTGCTGTTCTTTTCAATGCGCCGCGGCGGACGCTCCCTGGGTCAGATGGCCCGGGACGAGCTCGGCAAGGTGGGCGGCACGGCCGCCCTCGTCGCGACTCTGGCGATCATGGTCATCATCGTGGCCATCCTCGCCCTCGTCGTCGTCAACGCCCTCGCGGACAGCCCCTGGGGCGTCTTCTCGGTCTCGATGACCATTCCGATCGCCCTGTTCATGGGCGTCTACCTGCGCTTCTTCCGCCCGGGCCGGGTCACCGAGGTCTCGATCATCGGCTTCATCCTGCTGCTGGCCGCCATCATCGGTGGTGGCATGATCGCGGACACCGAGTGGGGCTCGACCTTCTTCGCCATTGAACCGCTGCCCCTCGCGATCGGCATCATCGTCTACGGCTTCGTGGCCGCCATCCTTCCGGTCTGGCTGCTCCTGGCCCCCCGGGACTACCTGTCCACCTTCATGAAAATCGGCACGATCGGGATGCTGGCAATCGCCATCATCATCGTCCGCCCCGAGATCTCAGCCCCGGCCGCCAGCGAGTTCGTGAACGGCGGCGGCCCCGTGGTGAGCGGCTCGCTCTTCCCGTTCCTCTTCGTCACCATCGCCTGCGGCGCCCTGTCCGGCTTTCACGCCCTGATCGCCTCCGGCACGACACCGAAGCTGATCGAGAAGGAACGCCAGACCCGGTTCATCGGTTACGGCGGAATGCTGATGGAATCATTCGTCGCCATCATGGCGCTCGTCGCCGCGCTGTCGATCGACCGCGGCATCTACTTCGCCATGAACTCCTCGCCGGCCCTGACCGGCGGCACTGTTGAGGGTGCTGTCACATTCGTGAACAGCCTCGGACTGACCGGTGTCAACCTGACTCCCGAGATGCTCACCGAGACCGCGAAGAACGTGGGCGAGGAGACCATCGTGTCCCGCACCGGCGGCGCCCCGACCCTGTCGGTCGGCCTCGCCAACATCATGCACCAGCTTGTGGGCGGCTCGGGGATGATGGCGTTCTGGTACCACTTCGCCATCATGTTCGAGGCGCTGTTCATCCTGACCGCCGTCGATGCCGGAACCCGCGTGGCCCGGTTCATGTTGCAGGACAGCCTCGGCAACTTCTTCCCGAAGTTCAAGAACACCTCCTGGCGCCCGGGCGCCTGGGTCACGACCGGGATCATGGTCGCCGCCTGGGGTGCCGTGCTCGTGATGGGCGTCACCGACCCGCTCGGTGGCATCAACACCCTGTTCCCGCTGTTCGGAATCGCGAACCAGCTGCTGGCGGCCATCGCCCTGGCCGTCTGCCTGGCGATCGTGGCCAAGCGAGGGCTGTTCACGTACCTCTGGGTTGTGGCGCTGCCGCTGACCTTCGCCGCCGTCGTGACCATCTACGCGTCGTTCCTGAAGATCTTCTCGACCGTTCCCGCCGTGGGCTACTTCGCCCAGAATCGAGCGTTCTCCAACGCTCTGGATGAGGGACTCACCAGCTTCGGCACGGCGAAGACCGTGGAGGCGATGGAGGCGGTCGTGCGCAACACGATGGTGCAGGGCGTCCTTTCGATCCTGTTCGTCGTGCTGGCCATCATCGTGATGGTCACCGCCGTGCAAGCCACCTGGAAGTCCTACAAGACCCGCAGCTTCGGCACCGCCGAGGATGACGCGGTGGCGTCGCAGATGTTCGCCCCGTCCGGCTTCGTAGCCACTCCGGAAGAGAAGAAGCTGGCCGCACGCTGGGACACCCAGATCGCCCAGGCCAAGCTGGACAAGGCAGGGAGGACGACCCGCCGATGAATCTGCTCGCCAGTGTTCGCCACGGCGCGAAGAGCTTCGCCTGGTTCATGAGGGGGGTCATGGGTGAAGACGCCTACGACAAGTACAAGGCCCACCATGAGGCCCACGACGAATCGATTCATGACCCGGATGCCGCCGCCTGCTCCGGACCAGTGATGATGACGGAACGCGAATTCTGGCGCGACCAGACCGACCGCCAGGACATCAACCCCCAGGGTCGGTGCTGCTGAGCGGGTGCGCCACCATCGCCCAGGGCTGCCCCCGCGAAGGATTCCTTCGCGGGGGCAGCCCTGTTTTCCTGTTTTCACCGGCGGCGCCGGTCAGTGCACGTATTCAAGCAGGTCGAGGCCGACCGCGCGCATCCCGTCGAGCACCGCGAGCCGGGACGAGAGGCGGGTGTCCGCGAAGGACATAGAGACCATGTAGGTCACCCCGGCGCGCGGGCCGCGCAGAATGCCGATCTCACTGCGCACGCCGGCATCCGTTCCGGTCTTGTTGACCAGCAGGAGGCCGTGATCTCCGGACCGATGCGCGAGCGGGTCGAGCCCGAACGCGCTGGCGACCATGGACAGGTCGGCGCCGAGCGACAGCCAGCCGAGCACGCGCTCACTCGCCTCCGCATCGACGACCTCCCCCCGGGCCAGCGCCGTGAACAGCCAGGTGAGCTCCTTGGCGCTGCCGACCGAGAGCTGAGGCGCGTCATCGGGACCGCGCCGGTCGCGCACAAGGTCGAGCAGGGCGGTGCGGCTGAGTCCGAGCTGCTCGGCGCGGGACCGCACCGCGTCCAGGCCGACTGCGCGGAGCAGCACATTGGTGGCCAGGTTGTCGTTGATGGCACCGATCAGCGCAGCGAGGTCGGCGATCGGCAGCGAGGGAGCCTGCAGGTGCTGCCAGAGGCCGGATCCGGCGACCGAATCGGACACGGTGCGATCGAGGATCGTGTACGCGCCGAAGTCGGCGTCGCGGAGCCGGGCGGCGACCTCGATCAGCAGAAGCACCGTGCCGATGCCGGCGGTGGGCATGACCACGTGGTCGTCCACGGAGAACAGCACCCGGCCGGTGACCAAATCGGTGGCGCGGGCCGACACCTGCACCCCGTCGACCGCGAGGTCACCGAGCGCCTGGAACCCGCGGCCGAAGTTCGCCGTGGCGTCCACGCCGCCGTGCCTGCCGCGGCGCGCCGAGGAATGGCGAGACCGGCGCTCTGAGTCCTGGGATGGCATGGCCACAGTGGGCAGGTCCTTACGTAGATTCGGGCTGCTCGACCCCGGTGACACGGGCTTACGGTCGCGCTGAGGTCACCAGATCGTAACGCGCTTTTCCGGGTCCAGCCAGAGAGCGTCGTCCGGGGTGACGCCGAACGCCGTATAGAACTCGTCGATGTTGCGCACGATCTGGTTGCAGCGGAATTCGTTGGGCGAGTGCGGGTCGATCGAGAGCAGGCGGACGGCCTCCTCGTCACGCATCTTGAGCTGCCAGGCCTGTGCCCAGGAGAGGAAGAAGCGCTGGGTGCCGGTGAGTCCGTCGATCACGGGCGGCGCCTGGCCGTCCAGCGAGATCACGTAGGCCTTCCAAGCGATGGAGAGCCCGCCGAGGTCGCCGATATTCTCGCCGATGGTGAGTGCGCCGTTCACGTGGTGGTCGGGAACCTGATGCGGGGCGAGCGCGTTGAACTGCTCGATCAGGGAGCCGGTGCGTTCTTCGAAGGCCGTGCGGTCATCTTCGGTCCACCAATCGGTGAGTAGCCCGGTGCCGTCGTATTTCGAGCCCTGGTCGTCGAAGCCGTGGCCGATCTCGTGCCCGATGACGGCGCCGATCGCGCCGTAGTTGGCGGCGGAATCGCGGGCATCGTCGAAGAACGGCGGCTGCAGGATGGCGGCCGGGAAGACGATTTCGTTGAAGCCCGGGTTGTAGTACGCGTTGATCGTCTGCGGGGTCATGAACCACTCGTCGCGGTCGAGCGGGTTGCCGATCTTGCCCAATTCCCGCTGAAACTCGAACTCGCTCGTGGCGCGCACGTTCTTGATCAGGTCGGCCGGGTCGACCGAAAGGGTCGAGTAGTCCCGCCACTTGACCGGGTAGCCGATCTTGGGGGTGAACTTCTCGAGCTTGTCGAGCGCACGGGCGCGCGTCTCCGCGGTCATCCAGTCGAGTTCGGTGATGCTCCGGCGGTAGGCCTCGACCAGGTTGGCCACGAGTATGTCCATGCTCGCCTTCGCGCTGGGCTTGAAGTGCCGCTCGACGTAGATGCGCCCGACGGCCTCGCCGAGCGCCCCCTCGACGAGCGAGACGCCACGCTTCCAGCGCTCGCGCAACTGGGGAGTGCCGGTCAGGGTGCGACCGTAGAAGTCAAAGCTGGACTCGACGAAATCGCTCGACAGGAACGCGGCGCTGGAACGGATGATCTGCCACCGTAGCCAGTCCTTCCAGCCCTCGAGCTGGTCCTCGGTGAGCATCTCCGCCAGACCGGTCACGAAGCTGGGCTGGCGCACGACAACCTCGTCGAGAGCACCGGCCGGGCCGTCGAGCCCGTCAAGCCAAAGGTGCAGGTCGGCGCCGGCGGCCAACGCGGTGACCTGACCCCAGGTCTTGAGGTTGTAGGTCTTCTCGCTGTCGCGCGAGCGCACCTTGTCCCAGTGGTGAGTGGCGAGCTCGGCTTCGAGAAGGAACACGCGCTCGGCGCGACCGGCGGCATCCGGGGTGCCGACGAGGCCGAACATCCGGGTCAGGAACGCCTGGTAGGCCTCCCGGATCGCGGCGAACTTCTCGTCGCGGTAGTAGGACTCGTCGGGGAGGCCGAGCCCGCCCTGCTCGACGAAGACGAGGTAGCGCTCGGGGTCCCCCGGATCGTTGTCGACGAAGAGACCGAAGGCGCCGGGCACGCCCGCGCGCTCGAGGCGGCCGAGGGTGCCGAGCAGCTCGGGGATGGAGGTGACGGCGTCGACGATGGCGAGATCGGCCGCGAGCGGGGTCGCTCCGAGCTCTTCGACGCGGTCCTCGTCCAGGAAGCTGGCATAGAGGTCGCCGAATTTGCGCTCCTCGGTGCCGGGGGCGGCGGTCTGGGCTTCGAGGATGATTTCCCGGACGGCCTTCTCCGATTCCTCGGCGAGCAGGTAGAACGAGCCCCAGCGGGCCTTGTCGGCCGGGATCTCGCTGCGGGCGATCCACTTGCCGTTCACATGGCGGAAGAGGTCGTCCTGCGGACGCACCTCGAGGTCAAGTTCGTCGCGGTCGATTCCGGATGCGGTCCCCTGGTCAGTCATGCCTCCACCCTATTCGCTGTGACAGTGGCCGAGCTGGTAGAGACCTATCGGGTGTGCACACGGATGGCGGTGGACCTCCCGGCCCGCTGGTCGAGCGCGCCGAGACCCGGAGCTACAGCCCCACCGCATTGCTCGGCAGCGCGATCAGTGTCTGCTCCGGATCGTTCTCCACCGGTGGCCGCAGCCAGTGTTGCGTTCCGGTGCGGGTGATCTTCCAGTGCTGGTTGTGCAGCAGCAGGTGGTGCGGGTGGCAGAGCAGTACTTCTTCGGCGAGGTTGGTGTCTCCGCTGTCGGTGAGCCATTCGTTGATGTGGTGGGCTTCGGTCCAGGCTGGTGATCGGTCGCAGTCGACCCACCGGCATCCGCCGTCGCGCACTCCCATCGCGGCGCGTTGTTTCTCGGTGAAGAGTCGTTCGTCACGGCCGACGTTGATGATTTGGCCGATGTCGTCGAACTTGGTGCCGCGGGTGCCGGTGTCGCAGAGCAACCGGTCGATGGTTTCCTGCGAGATGGGGACCGGGTTGCCTTCGATCTGCCCGTGAGCGGCGGGTTCGGCGGGACCCGGCTCGGCGGGTTCGGCTGTGAGGGCTTTCTCGGTCACGATCACGCGCACCGCCGGGCGGCGTCCGCCGAAGACCCGGCCGGGGTCGGCTTCGCCGGCGATTGTGAGCAGCTGCACGAGGGAGTCCGCGTTGATCTGCTCGGTGCTGCGCGGGTCGTCCTGCATTTTTTGGGCCCAGGCGGCGCGTTCCGGGTCGACGAAGCGCACTCCGCCGCGGCGGGGGCTGGTGATGGAGTCGAAGGTGGAGAGCACGAACTCGCCGTCTTCGGGGGCGAAGAGCCCGTTCAGGCGCACGTTGCCGTTGCTCAGCCGGTAGACCCGCAGGTAGCGGTCGTCGTGGGCCTACTTCTCCCGGGCGGTGATGCCGGCCTGATCGAGGAGCCCAGCAGGGCGACGGCGTCGGCCGCCCGCCTGAGGTCATCCGCGAGGTTCGTCATGTTACGAGGGTACCTGATGTCATACAGGTAGTCGAGAGTCTGTCACTTATTATGGACACTTTATTGCACTAGTTTCGAAGTCTTGTCTGGCAGCGCGGAGATTGGCTCGCCGGGTCTCGACAGGCTCGACCACCGGAAGCGGACACCGGGTGCGGAGGGGCTGAACTAGAGTTTTGGCATCACCATCACCGTGCTCCGCCCGCAGCCCATCGACCGCGAGATCCTGCGCCTCGCCATCCCCGCCGTCGGCGCGCTCATCGCCGAACCGCTCTTCCTGCTCGCCGACTCCGCCATGGTCGGGCACCTCGGCGCCGTTCCGCTGGCCGGACTCGGCCTGGCCGGCGCCGTGCTGCAAACGATCATCGGCCTGATGGTCTTCCTGGCCTACAGCACCACGCCCGCGGTGGCCCGCTGGCTGGGGGCCGGTGACCGCCGCCGTGCGGTCGCCGTCGGCATCGACGGACTCTGGCTGGCCCTCGGCCTCGGTGTGCTGCTCGCGATTGCGGGCTGGTTCGCCACCCCCCTGCTCGTCGGCGCGTTCGGCGCCGAGCCCGCCGTCACCGCCGCGGCCGTCAGCTACTTGGGCCCATCGATGTTCGGACTGCCTGCCATGCTGCTCGTCTTCGCGGCGACCGGGCTGCTCCGCGGGCTGCAGGACACCCGCACCCCGCTGTGGGTGGCCGGGATCGGGTTCTCGGTCAACATCCTGCTGAATGCGGTGTTCATCTACGGCCTGGGACTCGGCATCGTCGGATCCGCCCTCGGCACGGTTGTGGCACAGTGGGCGATGGTCGCGGTCTACCTTGCCGTCGTCGGCCGCCACGCCCGCCGCGAGAGTGCGCCGCTGCGCCCGCATCGGGTCGGGATGTTGCGGGGCGCGGCATCCGGCGGCTGGCTGTTCCTGCGCACGGTGAGCCTGCGTGCGGCCATGTTGCTCGCGGTTTTCGTGGCCACGAGCCTCGGTTCTCCCGAGCTGGCCGCCTTCCAGATCGCGATGACCCTGTTTGCCACGCTCGCGTTCGCCCTTGACGCCCTGGCGATCGCGGCACAGGCGCTGGTGGGCCGGGGCCTCGGCGCCGGCAACCTGGCCGAGGTGCGCGCGGTGCTCAGGCGCTGCCTCGAATGGGGCGTGCTCAGCGGGTCCGCGCTCGGGCTGCTGGTGATCGCCGCGAGCGGCGTGCTCGGCCGACTGTTCACGAACGCGACCGAGGTCAGCGACCTGCTGCCGGCGGCCCTGATCGTGCTCGGGCTATCCGTTCCGCTCGGCGGGGTGGTCTTTGTGCTCGACGGAGTGCTGATCGGTGCCGGCGACGCGCGCTACCTGGCCCTGACCGGATTGGTGAACCTGGCCGCGTTCGTGCCGCTGGCCGTCGCGGTGCTGCTGCTGGCGCCGTCGGGACCAGCGGGACTGGCCTGGCTGATGGCGGCGTTCGCGTTCGGCTACCTCGGCGCACGCGGGGTGACGCTCGGGCTGCGCGCCCGGGCGGCGAAGTGGATGGTCGTCGGCGCCCGCTGACACCGGGGCAGCCCCAGCGCTGACGGCCGCGGCGACTCTAGCTGAAGGAGTCGCCGCAGGCGCAGCTGCTGCCGGCGTTCGGGTTGTCGATCGTGAAGCCCTGCTTCGCGATGGTGTCCTCGAAGTCGATCGAGGCACCCTCGAGGTACGGCACACTCATCTTGTCGAGCACGACCCCGACGCCGTCGAAGTCCACGACGACGTCGCCCTCGAGAATGCGCTCGTCGAAGTAGAGCTGGTAGATCAGGCCGGAGCAGCCTCCGGGCTGCACGGCTACGCGCAGGTTCAGGTCTTCGCGACCCTCCTGGCTAAGCAGGCTGCGCACCTTCAGCGCGGCAGCGTCAGTCAGGCCGACGCCGTGGGCCGGTGCGATGGGGGCAATGGTGTCGGTCATGAGACTCCTCGGACTTCACGCTGCATGGACGCGTCGGGACCGCTCCGCTTGAGCGTTTCGCCTGCGCGAGTATTCAGACACTCTAAGCTCCCGCGGCCGTTCTGCGAACCCCGGAGACTGCCGCCGGCATCCGTTGCGTGCCCGCGCCTCCCCGACGACCCCTCGACGACCTGCCGGTGACCCGCCAAAACGAGCCGAAGTGTAGCCAGATGAAACCCTGAAGCCTAGGGTGAAGTGTTCCCGTTTTTTTTATGCGCGCGGTCCAGATGACCGCGACGCAGCACGGCGTGGCCCTGATTGTCTTTGATCTCTCAGCGGTGCGCACCTGAGCCGTCCTCACAACTCGTTCTCAGCCGGTGTCCTCACGGAGTCCGGCTCGGGATGACCGGACTAATATCCGGGTTGCCGGGGTGGCAGAAGAGGTAAATATGTCTGACGTCCTTCTTGACCGCCCCGAACTTGCGGGGCTCGGTGTCTACGAGTTCGGGTGGTCCGACTCCGATGCTGCTGGTGCCTCCGCCCGCCGCGGGATTTCGCCGGAGGTGGTGACCGATATCTCCAATCTCAAGGGCGAGCCTGAGTGGATGCTGCAGCGTCGCCTCAAGGCCCTCGAGTTGTTTGAGCGCAAGC
>NZ_SOGO01000029.1:0-13278 GCF_004403415.1 Cryobacterium sandaracinum | reverse complement strand
GGGCGGGCGGCGCGGCCGGGCGGGCGGCGCGGGCGGGCGGCGCGGGCGGTCTGCTCAGGCCGTCTCCTCGGGCCGCGTTCCGATCAATCGGTCGGCCGTCTCGTCCGCGAACCGCCCAGCGTCGCCGTTTCTGCCCAATGACGCCGCTCTACCGGCGACGCTGGGCAGCAACGGCGACTCTCAGCGCAGCAGCGGGTCTCCGGCGCCGAAACCGACACGTGCGGTCGAGTGTCACGAGGGAGTGGCCCCGCCGACGCCAACACGCACCCCGCAGGCCCCGCCCGCCGCTCCCATTTGCCGCAGACACCTGCCGCGCTAGGCTGCCAGCGGAAAAAAGGAGACACGATGAGCAACACGGAAAGCGGCGGCGGGGCCGAGCGGTACAACACCAACCAGAACGGGTCCGAGCAGAGCATGGTTCCCGTCGAACGGACCCCCGCGGAGGCCACCGACCGCCTCTCGCGGAAGTTCGCGCAGGAATCGAGGCTTCGCATCCTTCGGAGCACGGCCGCCGTCGCCCGGTCCGAAGTCGACGCGCTGGCTGCCGTGCACCTCGACCCCGACACCCTCGAGGACCTGCTCGACACGGCCAGCCCGCGGGCGGCCGCACGATTGCGCACATCCGAGCACGAGATCAGCGTGCGCGTCGCCGACGCCCGTGAGAAGGCGGAAGCCGCCGAGGCCGCATACGAGCAGGCCGTGCTCGACGACTTCGACGAGGCCGAGCGCTAACCACACCGAACACGTCACACGAAGACGGATGCCACGCACCGGCATCCGTCTTCTGCTGCCGCCTCTCCCCCGCGACGAAGCGCCCTCTGCCGCCGCGCCCCTCCGACGGCGTGTCCCTAGTCCGGCGCATCCCTCCTACGCCGTGTCGTGGTCCCGCTCCGCCTGCGCGATTCGGCCCACCGTTTTGAGGAAGCTGTCCGGGTTGAGCGAGATGGAGTCGATGCCCTCCTCCACCAGAAAGGCCGCGAAGTCGGGGTAGTTGCTCGGCGCCTGCCCGCAAATGCCGATCTTGATCCCGGCGGCGTGGGCCTTCTGAATGGCCTCGCGGATCATCTGCTTCACGGCGTCATCGCGTTCGTCGAAGAGGGCGGCGAGGTCCTCGGCGTCGCGGTCGACGCCCAGCACCAGCTGGGTAAGGTCGTTGGAGCCGATCGAGAAGCCGTCGAACCGGGTGGCGAAACGCTCCGCCAGGATCACATTGGCCGGAATCTCACACATCATGTAGATCTGTAGCCCGGACTCGCCGCGCACCAGCCCGTTCTCCGCCATCACCGCGAGCACACGGTCGGCCTCGGTCACGGTGCGGCAGAACGGCACCATCACGATCACGTTGTCGAAGCCGATCTTCTCCCGCACCTGCTTGATCGCCCGGCACTCGAGTGCGAAGCCCTCCCGGTAGCGCTCGTCATAGTAGCGGGAGGCGCCACGGAAGCCGAGCATCGGGTTCTCCTCCGAGTGCTCGAAGACCGACCCGCCGATCAGGTGCGCATATTCGTTGGTCTTGAAATCGCTCATCCGCACGATCACGGGGTCAGGATGATACGGCGCGGTCAGCTTCGCGATACCGAGTGCGAGCGTTTGCACGAAGTATTCCTTCGGGTCCATATATCCCCGGGTGAGCTCCTCGATCTGACGGATGGCGGCCCGGTCGGTGACCCGCTCCGGGTGAACGAGCGCCATCGGGTGGATCTTGATCAGGTTGTTGATGATGAATTCCATCCGGGCCAGCCCCACGCCGTCGGCAGGCAACCGCCACCACTCGAAGGCGGCGGCCGGGCTGGCGATATTGACCATGACCTTGGTGCGGGTTTTCGGCACGGTGCCAAGGTCGATCTCCTCGGTTTCGAAAGCCAGCTTGCCCTCGAAAACGTAGCCCTCGTCGCCCTCGGCGCAGGAGATCGTGATCATCTGGCCATCCGTGAGCGTATCGGTGGCGATCCCGGTGCCGACGACGGCCGGCACGCCCAGCTCGCGGCTGACGATCGCGGCGTGGCTGGTGGGACCGCCGTGGTCGGTGACGATGCCGGCCGCGCGGGTCATGATCGGCACCCAGTCCGGATCGGTCATCTCGGTGACCAGGATGGCGCCGTCGACGAACTTCTCGATGTCGGCGGGGTCCTTGATCACGCAGGCCACGCCGCTCGCGATGCTGTCGCCGATCGCGACCCCGGTCACCAGCAGCGGCCCCGTCTCGGTCCGGGTGCTCACCGTGAACCGGGTGCCGCTCGCCTGCGAGTGCACGGTCTCCGGGCGCGCCTGCACCAGGAACAGTTCGCGGGTCAGGCCGTCTTTGGCCCATTCCATGTCCATCGGCCGGCCGTAGTGGTTCTCGACGATCACGGCCCAACGGCCCAGTTTCACGATCTCCGCGTCGGTCAGCACGAACGCCTGTCGCTCCCGATCGGGGGTGTCGATGGTGCGGGTGCGGGCGCTGCCGCCCTTGGCGTAGACCATCTTGCGGGCCTTCTCGCCGAGAGTTTTCTCAATGATGGGCGTGCAGTCGGGCTGGTCGAGCAGCGCCTTGAACACCAGATATTTGTCGGGATTGACCGTGCCCTGCACCACCGTTTCGCCGAGCCCCCAGGCGGCGCTGATCACGGTCACGCCCGGAAAGCCGGTGTCGGTGTCGATGGAGAACATCACCCCGGAGCCGCCGACGTCGGCTCGGATCATCTGTTGCACGCCGATCGAGAGCGCCACCTCGAGGTGGTCGAATTTCTTGACCTCGCGGTAACTGATCGCCCGGTCGGTGAAGAGCGAGGCGTAGCAGCGGCGGCAGGCGTCGAGCAGATCGCGCTCGCCCGTCACGTTGAGGAACGTCTCCTGCTGACCGGCGAAGCTGGCGTCGGGCAGGTCTTCGGCGGTGGCGCTGCTGCGCACGGCCACGGGCAGGTTCGGATGCCCGGCCTTCTCCGACAGTTCCCGATACGAGGCACGGATGCCGTCGGCAATGTCCGCGGGAAACTCACCCCCCAGGAACAGTTCGCGCAGGGCCTCGCCCGTGACGCGCAGCGAGGCGCGGCCGTCGTGGAACAGGTCGAGCTGGCGCCGCAGTGCCGGCTCGATCCCGTTCGCCGCGATGAACGCGCGATAGGCGTTCGCCGTCGTCGCGAATCCGTCGGGCACCTTCACGCCATCGTCGCTGAGGGCACGGACCATCTCGCCCAGCGACGCGTTCTTGCCGCCGACCTGCGGAATGTCACCCAGTCCGATCTCGTTGAACCACACCACACTGCTCTCGAGCATTGTTCTTCCACCCCTCTGTGAGTTCTGCGACCCGGTGATCTACGGCCCTGCGGCTCTACGGCCCTACGGCTCTGCGGCCCTACGGCCGCGTGGCCGCGTGGATTGTGCCACGTGATGGCAACCTACTCCCCCCGAAAGTGTCTCCGGCTCGTTGAACCGCGCCCCGAACGAATTCGACGGAGATTTTGCCAAAATCCATCCCAAACACACCGGAAAGCCGCATTTTCGCCAGAATCTCCGTCGAATTGGTTCGACGTCGGGCATCCGTGCTTGCCAGGCTCCGCAGGCCTGCGGACTCGCGGAGAACGACAGTTCCGGTCGAGTTCGGCCCGCAGACCTGTCGCACTCGACCGAAGGTGTCGAGCTCGCAAGCGGATGACCAGAGCCGCACCGCACCACCGCCGCACCGCACCGCCGCCGGCACCACCGCCGCACCACTGCCGCACCACCGCGGGCACTGTCAGTGGCTCCTGAGACTCTGAAGTACTCCCCACGAGGGAGCCTCAACCAGGAGGTACAGATGACTGATCCCAACTACACCGCTCTGCTTCTCGTGATCGACCGGAGCGGCTCGATGTCCGGCATCCGTGACGACATGGTCGGCGGCCTGACCGCGATGCTTGCCGCACAGGCCGCCGAGCCGGGCCTGCTCACCGTGGATATCGTGACCTTCGACGACGAAATCGAGCACACCCACACCCTCGCCGACCCGAGCGATATCACCGTCGAGCTCGACCCGCGCGGCATGACGGCGCTGCACGATGCGATCGGCATCGCCGTCACGGAGTTCGGCGAGACGCTGCGGGTGCTGCCCGAGCACGCGCGTCCCGGCACCGTGCAGGTCGTGGTCGTGACCGACGGCGGCGAGAACTCGAGCAGCGAATACTCCGCGGATGCCGTGCGCGCGCTGATCAACCGGCAGACCGAATCGTACAGCTGGGACTTCGTGTTCCTCGGCGCCAACCAGGACGCCGTGCTCACCGGGGCCGCACTCGGCTTCGACTCCGCCAGCTCCATGACCTTCGCTGCCGCGTCGGGTGAGGTCGCCGCGATGAGCGCGAACCTCGGTCGCTACGTGACGGATGTGCGCAAGAAGGAGAAGCGCGGCTTCACCTTCGAGGAGCGCATCGAAGCCGGAGGTGATGGCGTGTAGGCAACGATTGGGTGAAGTTCAGGAGGCCGGAACCCCTGTTGGCGGAGTGCGTGAAAACTGCCCCTAGTCTCGGATTCAGACAGATTCGATTCGTTGGAAGCGGTCCCGTGGGGCGTGCGATGGTGTGCGTGGAGGACGCCCGCTTGCCGTGGAACCGGGGGCTCTATTCGGGGTGAAGTCGGCCCTGATAGGCCCTGCCGGCGCGAAGAAACCCGACGTGTAGCGTCGGGGACCGCTCCCACAGTGGCCCTGTCCCAGACCCGCATCGTGCGGGACTGGCGACAGGTAGTACCACCATGTTCCACTTCTACGAATCATCCGTCGGCACTTCCCTAGCCCGCGCATCCACGGCCCGGAAGCGGGTTCTGGCACTGCTTGTCGTCGTCGCCGTGGTCGGCGTCGGCGGCGCCGGACTGGGCGGAGCGGCCGTCGCCGGCTCACTCCCCCAGAGTCCGGTCGAGCTCGGCACGGCGGACTCCTTCGCGATCCTGTCGAAGACCGGCGTGACGAACGTCTACGCATCCGCAGTCAACGGCAACGTCGGGGCCAGCCCGTTCACCGGCGCCGCGGTGCTGCTGACCTGCCCTGAGGTCGTGACCGGCACCATTTTCACTGTCGACGCCGCCGGTCCGCCGTGCACGGTGACGGACCCGAGCTTCCTGAGGACATCCGTCGGTGACATGGAAATCGCCTATTCCGACGCGGCTGGGCGCACGAACCCTGACTTCATCGACCTGGGTGCCGGCGAATTCGGCGGTCTCACGCTCGAGCCCGGCCTCTACAAGTGGAACACCGACGTGACCATCTCCAGTGATGTGCGCCTCACCGGCGGCCCGGACGACGTCTTCGTGTCCCAGATCGCCGGCAACATCGACCAGGCCTCGGCCAAGAACGTGACCCTGCTCGGCGGAGTGCAGACCAAGAACGCGTACTGGCAGACCGCCGGTTCAGTCTCGGTCGGCACCACCGCGCACTTCGAGGGCACGATCCTGAGCAAGACCATGATCGCGATGAAGACCGGCGCGTCGATCACCGGCCGGTTGCTGGCCCAGACCGCCGTCACGTTGCAGAGCAACTCTGTGACGAAGCCGGCCCTGTAACCACCGGTCGGCCGTATTCGGGAACCGGTTCGGCGGCATCCGTCGTCGCCCGATTCTCGGGCACCAGTCCACAGCCGCCCGCGCGAGTGTGGCCAACTCAGGAGAAACCGCCACCGCGGCCGAAACTTTCCCGCGTTTCCGGGGCTGCCGGGCAGCATCCGCCCGCATCTCCTGAGTTAGCCACGAACGCACCGGCTCCGCTCACGACGGATGCCGATGGGCGGCTCACGGGCGGCGTCGGAACCCCGCGCGGGGTTTACGCCGCTGCGCTGGAGGCGCGCCACGGGCGCAGCGGCGCAGCACCCGCGCAGCAGCGCAGCGGCGCAGCACCCGCGCAGCAGCGCAGCAGCGCAGCAGCACCGGCAGCACCGGCAGCACCAGCGCAGCAGCAGCGCAGGTTGAACAGTCCGAGCACGAGCCTGGGCGCGGTGACCCGCCGGGTCAGCGGGGGGCCGCCACAACCTTCCAGCCTCGGCGATCGGAGCGGCGAAGAGGCCCGGTTGACCGGGAGGGGCCCGGCGTGCACGGAGGTGCTCGGCGGCGGGTTCTGTTACCGGTCCTTGATTCTGCATATGTGCGGTTCAGTGCCCGCGTCGGTGCAGTCCTTGAGAGTGGTGTTCCCGGGTGAGTCAGTCGTTCTCGGTTCGGCGAGCCGGGCTTCTCAGCGCGGGCCGTGCCAGGGAGTGAAACAAGCATGCGATCGGGAACCGAACCCGAATCGATTCCCGATCGCACTGCCAGATCAGGACGAGATCCCTAATCTCGCCCGGCTTCCACCGTTGCAGTCGTGCGCCTACCCATGGGGACGACAAAACGGAGGTGTGTCCACCGCGCCACGAGACGACAGAGACGAGGCTGAACGGCCGCATCTGGTGTCGGCCTCGAGGGAGGTGAGGTTCATCTGGGGCGGTTCCTTTTCATTCGGTAGGCCGGCTGACCCGAGGGTTCCGTGCCTTTGCGACCCCGCCTCACGACGGGTGTGCCCTTGCGATTGACGTGAAGGTGACCGTCTCTCCAGCGACCAATCGGTCACCTGAGAGAAACCTATCAGCCAGGTTCGGCGCGCAACCGGCGAGGCTAAAACTTTCGCCGCTCGAGGGCCCCCCAAATCGAGGGGTGCGTCCGGCACAGACTCGGGGTGACGGATGCCGAGGCGCGCTTTCCCGGCGCCGAACTCCTAGCAACGGGCGAAGGCCCGGGCTAACGTTGCAGTCGTGGGCGGAGCCGCTCACACTGCTCTGTTGTAGTGCTGAGAGGGGGGTCTCCATGACGGTCACCACAGGCGATACCTACGTCGCCGCGGCAAAAACAATCGCCACAACCGCACATTTGGGCCAGGTCGACAAGCTCGGCACCGCCTACATCGACCATCCCCGTCGCGTTTCCGAGCGCCTCAACGATCCCCTCGAGCAGGCCACCGCCTGGCTGCACGATGTGCTCGAAGACTCGAACATCACCCGCCACGACCTGCTCAAAGCGGGCATCCCTGGCGGTGTGGTCGAGGCCGTCACGGTGCTCACCAGAACGGATGCCGTCAGCGACGCCGACTACTACGCCGGCATTCGCGCCAACCCGATCGCTCTCGCCGTGAAGCGCGCCGACATCGCCGACAACCTGGAGCCCTGGCGGGTGGAACAGTTGGACGCGAGCGCGCAGAAGAGGCTCGCGGCGAAATACGGGTCGGCGCTGGCGGCGCTGGGTTAGGCCGGCTCGGGGCTCCCTGCTGCGGTCGAACCACGCTGCGGTCGACTCACGCTGCGGGTCGACCCCTGCTGCGGGTTGACCCGCGTCGGCCTCAATGACGTCATCCAACACTGTCGGCAGAGTGCCGGTGACGCCGTGACCCCCGTGCACCAACGGGTAGGAATCCGTCCGGACGAGGGGCTGGATGCAGTCCGTCCCGGTCGAGGCCTAGGCTTCCATGTCGTCGTGGGTGACGATGCGGCCCAGCTCGATGCCGCCATCCGGGAGCTGCCAGAAGTGCATTCGGCGCGCGGCGGGGGTGTTCTGCTCGATCGAGACGCGCATGCAGCGGGCGCCGTCCCAGCGCAGCAGGTGCGGGTCGGCCGGCCCTGCGCCTTGGCGCAGCGCGTGCAGGTGCCGCCCCTTGAGGGTCTTCACCCGGCCGGTGAGCACGTCGACGGATGCCTTGAACGCCTTGGCCAGCTGGCCGTCGTCGAGCCCGGCGAGAGATTCGGTGAACCGCTCCCCCAGCACGTAACTGTGCGGCAGCTTCCATTCCTCGCGGTCCGATTCCGGAACCCGGTCGACCCAGGCGAGGAGGATCTCATGCCGCACCCAGCCGGAGGGTTCCTCCCAGGCGGCTCGCCGCGACTCGTATTCGCTGACCGCGGAGTGGGTGGGGACGGTGCGGCGGGATTCGCGCAGCATCCGTCGTTGGGCCCGCTGGTCGTCGCGCAGCTCCGCGACCGTGTGGCGCAGGGTGGCGAGTTCGACGAGGGCATCGCGCAGTTGCAACTGTGCGGAGCGGGCCTGCTCGCGCAGTTTGGCGAGGTCGGAATCGGTGGCGCCGGCCTCGGAAAGCTGGTTCTCGAGACGCACGATGCGGGACTTCGCCTCGGCGAGGGACAGCTGGGTCGATTGCAGCGCGGAGTGTGGCGCGGGAATGGGCGTGGGCGTGACCCGGAACGGGGTGGCCCCCGTTGTAACCGGACGCAGGGCGTGCACGCGGCCCGGCCCCGGCGATGGGCGCGGGTGAAGGCGGTCCGATGTCGGGCCTGCTGTGATCAGGACAGTGACCCCGGAGACGCCGGCCGCATCGAAGACCCCGGCACCACCGGAAATGCCGATACGGGCGACCCCCGCGGCGCGGCGGGCCGATGCGGAGGCACCCACGAGCGCGGACTGGCTGTCGAGTTCGACCACTGCGGCGGCGCCTGCGTCTTCCTCGACCTGAGGCAGCAGCGGACGATTTTCCTGCAGCCAGGGAGGTCCATTCCGCACGGCACACAGCGACGGCAGAACGGTTTCGTCGTCGTCGACGTCGCTCAGGCACAGGTGCAGGGCACCGCTCGGCAGGTGGATGACCCGGGCCGCCACGACGTCACCCTCGGAGAGTAGGGCATCGACCTTGTCAAGCGAGTTGGCCGAGATATCGGCCCGGGTGATCGTGAGCGCCAGGTGCGGATGCAGGGCCAGAACCGCCCGCTGCGCACTGACCTTCTGCACCAGAGCGAGCGTGATGCTGCCGTGCGGGTAGCGCTTCGCGATCGTGGCCACGGAGGGCGGCTTGATTTCGACATTGAGACGATGGGTGGGTGCGTCGAGCGCGCCCTGGATGCGCTGACCGGTCTGCAAAGTCCAGTCGAGGGGTACCGGCGGGTAGGTCAGCTCCTGCCAGACGGTGGCCATGCCGCCGCCGTCGAGTTCGACCAGGGCCCGGGAACCGCCCAGCATGAACCCCTTGACGGTGCCGTCCACGGTGATGACGGATGCCGGGGCGAGCGCGAAGAGGCCGGCCTGATGCGCGTGGGCGAGGGCATCCGTCACCAGCTGATCGGTGGCGTGTTGCGGGTCGCCGTGCGTGAACCGAAGCCGGGAACGGGCCAGGTCGGCGAACGCGTCACCGACGGGGAAGGAACGGCCGGCGCTGCCGTAGACCTGGAACTGGGCCGGGAGCAGATCGCCGAGCTGGCGGGTGAGCTCGCCCGTCTCGATCAGGAAGACGCGCGCGACGTCGCCGACCTGGCCGGCGAGTTGGTCGATTCCGATTTCGGGCAGGCTGGTGCCGAACGGCGACGACACCACAACCCAAGGACGATCACGGCCCGCATCGTGCAGACCGTTAGCGAGTTGTTGCACCGCGACGCTGGTCTCCACGCGGATGTACACCACTGACTCCCCTTCCAGCCTTCGTGAGAGGCTGTGTGCCGAGGGTACGCCTGTCGCCTGTGAGAATGACCCCGAGCGTTAAGGTTCAGGGTGTAGGGAGCCCGAAATCATGTGTTTTCCGATGGTCTCACGGGGTCTGTCGCGGGGGTTCACGGGGACGCGAGTATCCCCACGACCAACGTCATCGCCGAGTTCAGCACGATGAAGGCGGCCACCGCTGCCACCGCCAGCTCGAGCGGCAACAGCACCATGCGCTGCAGAGCGGCGGCGCGCACCTCCGAGTCGAGCCGAGAGAAGCTTTCGATCAGGCCCTCGCCGGAACCCAGCGGCACATCGATCCACATGTCGGGGTCGTCGATCAGTTCAATGACGCGCAGACGATCCGCCGGGCCCAGCACGATCGGCAGGGACGTCAACCACGGAACGAGCTCGGCGGCATCGAGAACCGTCACCGGCACCGGCGCTGACCGCACGTCGATGCTGCGCGCACCGACGAGGACGACCAGGGGAATCACGGGAATCGGGAGCGGACGGCGGTCTTCCAGCAGCGTCGTGACCCGTTCCGCCTCGAATTTCGCGTGACGCAGGTAGGGCACCGGCCGGCTGTCCACCAGAACGCTGCGTTCCTCCACGAGCACGCGCTGGCGGCGGTGCTGTTTGGTATTGATGGTGATGACGCCGCCGGGGCCCACCAGCACGTGGTCGATGTCCCAGCCGTGTCCGCCGATCGGCAGCGCGTGGAAGACCGCCCACTCCGGCGACAACGTCGCCAACTTTTCGCCGACCACGATCTCGCCCTGGGCGCCCAGGTACCAGCCTTCACAGTTCACGCCGAGCGGGGAACGCCCCAGAAACCGGGCCCACAGGGTTCGTGGAGGAGTGCCGCTCTGCTCGCGCAGCAGCTTTTCGATCATGAATTGGGCCGCGAAGCGCTGGCGCATTCTGGTACTTTCCAACGTCATCTTTTCTGGTCCCCCACCATGGATTGTAACGGCTCACCCCAACGGGTGGCACTCCCTCTGGGGACGGGCCCGAACCGGCCACCTACGATGGTCGGATGGTAAACAACATGAGGGTCGTGCAAACTCAGCTCGGGCTGCTTGAAACCCACATCAACACGATCAAAGAGGATGCCGCGACACCCCGCGGGGTGGAGGAGTCTCTGGTGGCCATCTGCACCGCGCTCGACGCGCTGACGGACGAGGTCCGCCGCCGCCTGCCCGAGTAGGCCCCCGCTTCGGGAGCGTCGTTCCGGCTCAGGCCGTCGCGAGCGCGGCTTCGATGAGCCGGAACACGACGTAACCGGCCGCGATGGCGCCCGCCGCGGCGAACAGGACCCACAGCATCCGTCGGATGCCGGCCGATCGCACCCGCGTATCGAGCGCCGTGAACCGCTCGCGCACATCATCGGTGGTGGTGTCGGGCAGCACGTGCCACACGTGCGGGCTGTCGAGAAGGTCCGCCACCTCCTGCACCTCACCGGCCGACAGCACGGGGTGGAGCCTGACCAGCCATCGGCGCAGTTCGTCCGCGTCGAGCACTTTGACCTGCTCGGGCTTCTGCTCGATGGTGAGCAGCCGAGGGTCTACGAACACGATCACGGGCTGCACGGGCGCGACCAGCGGCATCCGTTCTCGCACCAGGCTCGTGACGCGCTCGGCCTCGGATGCGGCGTTGTGCAAATACGGCACGGACTCGCCGTCGACCCGCAGCGTGTCCCGAGCGACACGGATGTCATTGCTCGGGTGGTGCTTCGTGGTGATCGTGAAGATTCCGCCGGGTCCGACCACGAGGTGGTCGATCTCGGCGGTCGCGGAGCCGACGGGCACGGCGCGCAACGCCGTCCACTCGGGTGGCAGCGTCGCCAGGATGGAGCCCACCACAATCTCTCCTTTGGCCCCGAGATACCAGGACATGCTGTCAGCGCCGTGCGGGGATAGACCGAAGAACCCCGCGAACCGCGACCGTCGGGGCACGCTCCCCTGAACCCGCAGCAGCTGCTCGGTGACTGACAGCGCCGCGAGGCTCTCCTGCATCGTGGCACTGTCCACCGTCATCGCAATCCCCTTTGCTGACTCGAATCTAGCGACTGGGGACGGGGAGCACGCAGTCCCCGAAGGGGGGTGTCGACGGCGTGGCGACTGGCGCACCGGGTTCGCGCGCGATGCCGGTGCCGATGCGGGTACCGGTGCGGCCTACGACCAGACGTCGCGGTGGTCTGTGGCGAACTGCCGGAAGGTGGTTGCCGGATCGCCCGAGAGCCGCCGGATCACCCGGTTCGGGCACGCGGAAACCCCCAGGCGCACCACCCGGTAGATCATCTTCTGCACGGCGATGAAGTCGGCCTCTGCGCCTTGCTCGGCCAACCGGGCGAGGTAGTCGTCGACGCTCGGCCGCGCATAAACGATGCGCCACCCGAGCACCTCCGAGAGGATGTCCGCCACCTGGTAGTAATCCAGCGACTGCTCGCCCGACAGCGTGTAGGCACTGCCGAGGTGCCCCGGCTCGGTGAACACCCGCGCGGCGACGCGCCCGATGTCACGGGCGTCGACGAATGCGGTGCGCGCCCTGGCCGCCGGAAGATAGATCTCGCCGCGCTCCCGGATGCCGTCACGGTACACGGTCGACAAATTCTGCATGAAGAAGTTCGGTCTCAAAAACGTGTACGGGGCCCGCCGACGCCGCAGGTGCTTCTCCACGGCGTGGTGGGGAGTGGCCGGGTTGAACTGAACACCCTGCAGGGAGAGAAAGACGATCTGGCGGATGCCGTGCGCCAGCGCCGTGTCGATCACCGGGATCAGGGTGTCCGCCACGTTCGCGATCGCGGGCGGGCGCAGCAGGAACAGCCGGTCGACTCCGGCGAAGGCGCCGGCCCACCCGGTCGGGTCGGAGAAATCGAAGGCACGGGGTGTGCCGGCCGGCGGGTCCAGGGCGAATTCGGAGCCGGCCGGGTTCCGCACCGCGGAGATGACGCTCTCGCCGGTGGACGCGAGCGCCGCGGCCACGGCCCGGCCGACGGTTCCGGAGGCACCGGTGACGAGGATGCTGCCCATCAGATGCCCGTGGAGTCATCGCGAGCCGGGGTGGGAGAGGAGCCGGACATGAGTCACACCTTCGTCGAATGCATTTAGTTTAGCCACTAAGGCAAATTGGCACGGTGGAGGGCGCGGCGGCAGGAACGGTGGCATCCAAGCCGCCCGGAGTCCCCCAGACTGGGGGTGTGAATGCAATCAGGGTGCCCGGAATCCGACAGTCAACCTGGATCGCGGCTGCGGTGGCCGCCACGGTCGCCGTGGGTGCCGGTGCCGCCGGAATCGCGGCCGCCACGGGTCTCGGCAACGACGAGACCACCCTGACCGACACCGAGCTGGCGCGTGCGAGTCGCGCGGCCCTGACCGAGGTCGGGCCAGCCACGGTGACGGATGCCCAGCGCGGCCCCGCCGAGTCTCACGCGCTTTCCGAGTCCTCCGAGTCCTACACGGTCGACACCCGACTTCCGAACGGCGTCGAGGTCGCGGTTCAGCTCGATGAGACCTTCACCGTCGTGTGGGTGAGCGCACCCAGCTGGAGCGGCGACGCGGCATCCGTGGCCGAACCCCGCGTGCTGACCGCTGCGGAACTCGCAAGCGTCGACCGCACGACTGCCGGCCAGGCGGCCCTGGCCGAGATCGGCAGTGGCACCGTGACGGACTTCCGCCGCAGCAGAGCGCTCGACCACGCCTTCGAGGTGGAGGTCACCCTCGACGACGGCACGCAGCGCGTCGTCGAGCTCACCGAGCGCAGCCAGGTCGTGAGCGCCAACCGCCCGACGCCGCGCTGAGCCGCGCTGAGCCGAGCTGCGCCGAGATCGCCGGCCGGGCGGCGCTGCGCCGAGCTGCGCCGAGATCGCCGGCCCGGGCGGCGCTGCGCCGCCCG
>NZ_SOGO01000012.1:0-10247 GCF_004403415.1 Cryobacterium sandaracinum | reverse complement strand
TGTCGTTCGCTGGAACCACCAACAAGATTTTGAAATGGGCCCGGACCGTTCAGGACATTGAGCGTTTTGTCGCTGCGAAGGGCCGGTTGCCGCACCAGAACAACAGGCTAAGGAGGAACCCGCAACCGAACTCGGCGCCCTCAGCGCCTAGAAATCCAAGAATCACGCGGCAAACGCGTTACACCACACATTTGGACTTGACCCAGCCGCCCGGGCCTTCGCCGTTCACGTGTAGGTCCCAGGCGGGAGTGTTCGCTTGTGAATTGGGGGGTGATTTGGGAATTCGTGTGTGCTACAGCTGTGGGCTGTCAAAGTGGTGCAAATTGACTGGTTGACATTTGAAACTGGTAACGTTACCTTGAAGTTGTTCCCGAAGCTGATCTAGGCTAAGTCTCTCTTGCTGGTAACGTTACCTGACGGAAATGCGCGGCCATTCAGTTTCGTCCGCACCCACGAAGGAGTGATCTTGCCAAGTTCGTCAAGTACAGCGGCCAATCGACAAACGTCAATCGACGACGATGGCGTGTTAGGGGGTCGCGGAGTCGTACGGATCGCATCCGTTGCGGCCCTAGGAGGATTGCTGTTCGGCTATGACAGTGCCGTGATCAACGGGGCCGTTTCAGCCGTTCAAAGCCACTTCCAGGCAGACGCAACCTCGCTCGGATTCGCGGTTGCCTCCGCGTTGCTCGGGGCGGCTGCCGGAGCACTTCTCGCCGGTCGGCTGGCCGACCGCTTGGGGCGGCTGGCCGTGATGAGGATTGCGGCGGTGTTATTCCTGGTCAGCGCGATTGGCACGGGTTTCGCCCCGAGCCTTTGGGTCCTGATTTTGTTCCGAATTGTGGGTGGGTTCGGCGTCGGCATGGCTGCTGTGATCTCGCCAGCGTATATCGCCGAGATTGCGCCTTCCCGTGTCCGCGGAAGGCTGGGCGCCTTGCAGCAGCTCGCTATCGTCAGTGGCATCTTTATCTCGCTGCTGATTGACTTCATCATCGCCGAAATGGCTGGGGGCTCCGGCGAGCCGTTCTGGTTCGGGTTGGAAGCCTGGCGTTGGATGTTCCTCGCGATGGCGGTTCCGGCAATTCTGTATGGAGCGTTATCGCTGTCGATTCCAGAGTCGCCGCGGTTCTTGATCGCGACCCATCGGCTCTCTGAGGCCAAAGCGATCCTGACCAAACTGGTTGGCGCGGCGAACATCGATGCCAAGGTCGAGCGGATTCGCGAAACGATGGAGCGTGAGAAGGCCCCCTCGTGGCGGGACCTGAAGTCGCCCAATGGACGGATCGCCCGGGTGGTCTGGATTGGTCTGGGCCTGGCGATCTTCCAGCAGTTCATCGGAATCAATGTGATTTTCTACTACTCCAACGTTCTGTGGGTCGCCGTGGGATTCGACGAGGGCCAGGCCTTCGTTATCACGATCATCTCCGCGACGATCAACATCGTGACCACTCTTATTGCGATTGCAACAATTGATAGGTTCGGCCGCAAACCCCTGCTGATCATTGGATCGATTGCGATGACGGTCACGCTCACCACGATGTCGATCATTTTCGGAACTGCGAACGTCGTCAACGGCAGCCCCGTTCTGGAAGGCGCTCAGGGACCGATTGCACTGATCGCCGCCAACCTCTTCGTCGTGGCGTTCGGCATGTCCTGGGGGCCGGTGGTCTGGGTGCTGCTCAGTGAGATGTTCCCCAACCGTATGCGCGCCGCAGGTCTATCGCTCGCGACGGGTGGCCTCTGGGTTTCGAACTGGATTATCACGGTCACCTTCCCGGGACTCAAGGACCTGTCGCTGGCGCTGGCCTATGGGTTCTACGCGCTCTGCGCCCTGCTTTCGTTGTTCTTCGTGCTGAGGTTCATCGAGGAGACGAAGGGCAAAGAACTAGAGGACGTGCAAGGTTGACTGCGTGTGTGATCGCGGAGCCGGTGAAGCATGGGGCCCTTTCCGGGACATCCGGCGGGAAGCCCTGCCGGGTAGGGAACGAGAGGGACTCGAGGCAGTCGCAGTCGGCGCGTCGATGGTTGTCAAAGTGAGTGAGAGGAAATGAAGATGAACGTACCGATGAAGATCAGTGCGCCGAAGTTTATGACCGACTGGAAGACGGGCGTGGTAACGGGGCCGGAGGTGCAGGGAGTTGAGCGGCGGGTCCGTGATCTTGACGGGGTGTTCGCCGATGAGGGCGCTTTTTCCCAGCTGCGCCCGGATCGTCTGGTGTACCGCACCGCCTGTGTCTTCCCTGTCCCTGAAGGCACTGAGGGCGGGGTGTTCTGGGGTACGACGTTCATCGAGCCGGGCACGGTGGGTGCCGAGTACTTTATGACGAAGGGCCATTTCCATGCCAAGGCAGATCGCATGGAGTCTTACTTCACATTCGCTGGCACGGGATTACTTGTCCTGATGGACACGGCCCGAAACTGCTGGGCCGAGGAAATGACACCGGGATCCACGCACTTGATTCCGCCCTACACGGCGCATCGCACGGTCAACACGGGTGACGACGTGTTCTCGTTTGGTGCGTGCTGGCCCAGTGATGCCGGGCACGACTATGACAGCATCGCCGAATCCGGGTTCTCTGCCCGGGCGATGCGAGTCGATGGCAGTCCGGTACTGGTGCCGGCGTGACCGGGCTGTGCGTGGGCATCGACCTCGGTGGCACCCGGATCAAGGCGGGAGTGGTCGAAAACGGTCGAGTGACCGCGCGGTCTGAGCTCGCATCTGACTCCGCGGCCGGGCTCGGGCCGAAGCTTGCAGCACTGGGTGAGCTGGTCGACACACTTGCTGCGGGACGAACCGTGCACTCTGTGGGCATGGCGATGCCGGGAATCGTCGATCGGCGGTCCCGTCGACTAACGGCCATCAACGCCAAGTGGTCGGACGCAACCGAAATCGACTTCCCAGCCTGGGCAGCTGCCGGCTGGGGAGCACCGCTGATAATTGAGAACGATGCTGTCGCGGCCCTGGCCGGCGAATGGCGCTGCGGGGCCGGTGCCGGGGCTGACGGAGTGGTCATGATGACCCTCGGAACCGGGATCGGGGTCTCTGCCGTCGTCGACGGACGCTTGCTGCACGGCAGTCACGGCCAGGCGGCGATCGCCGGACACCTGACCGTCGTCGCGGGTGGGCGCCAGTGCACATGCGGGAATCGTGGGTGTGCAGAGGCAGAAGCGTCGACGTCAGTACTGCCGGGCCTCGCCCGAAGTGATCGACGGTTTGCTACAAGCACGCTGGCAACCGTGGACGCCATCGACTATTCACACGTCTTCCAAGATGCCGAAATCGATCCGTTATGCCGTGATCTTCGGGACCGAGCCTTGGAAGTGTGGTCGGCGTTGGCGGTCTCCCTCGTGCACGCCTATGACCCGGAGATCCTCATTGTCGGGGGAGGAATCGCCGCGGCCGGTGATGCCTTGTTCGCCCCGTTGTCCGACTACCTCACGCACTATGCCTGGACTCCGTGGGGCAAGGTCACGCTTCGGGCCAGTGAATGTGGAGCGGACGCCGCCGTCCTCGGACTCGCGGCAATAGCGGAAGCCGAGATTCGGTCATCGTCTCGACCTTCGCGTAAACCGGATGACTCAACGATGAAAGTGAGTTGCTTCATATGACCTTCTATCCAGGGTTCGATATTCAGACATCGGAGTACCCGATGGGGTTCACCTACGGATCGGGTGTTTTCGGTCCGGAACTCGAGTTGCGCCATCTCGATGCCATTCGACCCAGCCTTCTCGATCCGGCGTGTGACGGACCGGACCCCGTCTATGCGATCGCCATGGACGTCGGGACCGACGACGCCAAAGATGACCTCGTCCGACGCAACCTGCTCTATGGCGCAGTGACATACGCCGCAGGGAGCCTTGGCGTTGAACCAGTCCGGTCCCAGGGGCATGTGCACGCCGTGTCTCAGTCGTGCGGTTCGAGCACCGGGGAACTGTACGAGATCTGGTCGGGCCGGGCCGTGATTCTGATGCAGGAGTCTGATTCGGACGATCCAGGTCGGTGCTTCGCGGTGGAAGCAGGACCCGGAGAGCTTGTCGTTGTCCCGCCCGGGTGGGCCCATGCGACCATCAGCGCCGACCGGACCCAGCCCCTGACATTCGGCGCGTGGTGCGTGCGCGATTTTGGGTTCGACTACACCGGTGTTCGGGCACATGGGGGGCTCGCGTGGTTCCCACGGCTCGGTAGCGGTACCCAGCTCGACTGGTTACGCAATCCCGCTTACCCGATCAGCCGGGACCTGGACATTCATCCGGCGCGTGACTACCCCGACCTCGGCCTGGAGTCAGGAGTGCCGGTATACAGCCAGTACCTCAAAGATCCAGAACGGATGATGTGGGTACCGCAACCGGACCTGAGGTCCTGGGCGGGCTTTGTCCCCTAGATTGCGCGGCACACGTTCGCGGTCAAAGTGGGCTGTTACTCGCATCTGCCGTCGGACGGAAGCCCGGCGCCGGCTCACCGAGCGGTGCACTCTCGCGCAGAACTTGCATCGCATGGTCGTGGACTTCCCCAACCGATCGGAGCTGCGTGTACGTCACGAGACGAATCGACATGAACCGGCAGTTCGGCCGGTCGGCCCCCTCGCGGTCGTCGCCGCCCGTAGGATCGAACCGTGGTCAATATAAATGCTTACGGTGACCATACGGGCGATGGCGAGTCGGCGCCGACCAGCAGTCGCTCGGCTTCGCAACGCCCCGCCACCGTCAAGGATGTCGCCAAACTTGCAGGGGTGAGCCCGATGACAGTCTCGCGGACGATCGCGGGAGGCCAGAACGTGCGCCCCGAGATCCAGGCGCTGGTGTTGGAGGCAGTCCAAGCGCTCGGGTACCACCGCAACGACAACGCACGTCGGATGCGAGTAAATAAGGGCAGCGGTCTGGTCGGCGTTGCGATCACGAATCTGGCCAACCCGTACTACGCGAGTTTCGCGCTGGGTGTGGAAGAGGTCGCGGCGCAGCACGGCGTGCGGATCATTATTGGCAGCACGGGGGAAGACACCGAGCGGGAGCGGCAACTCGTCGCAGACTTCTTGGGCCGCCAGGTCGAGGGACTCGTACTTGTCCCCGCAGGTGGCGATTCGGAGCACCTCCAGGGACAGGCCCTGGGTGGGACCCCTCTGGTCCTCGCCTCACGCGCGCTCGAGGGAGTGGACGCCGATACCGTCCTTGTGGACGACACCGGGGGTGCTCACGCAGGGACGACCGCTTTACTCCAGGCGGGCCACCGGCGGATCGCGTACTTGGGCAACGTGGCTTCGGTCTCCACAGGTCATCGCCGGTACGCGGGCTTCTGTCGAGCGTTTGAAGACTATGGCGTGCCGCTGGACCCCGCACTGGTCAAACGCGGCCAGCAGGACGTCGAAGCGGCGCAGATCTCCATGACCGCCCTCCTTGAGCTAGAGGACCCTCCGACTGCGGTCTTCTGTGCAAATAACCGCAACACCATCGGTGCGCTCAAGGCGATCGGAGCGCGGATCCAGGAGCGAGGAGGGATCGCGGCGGGTCCGGCGATTGTGAGCTTCGACGACTTCGAACTCGCCGAGCTGATGCCTGTTCCGATCACGATCGTCGACCACGATGCCCGCCAACTCGGGCGCGAGAGCGCAACCTTGCTCTTCGCCCGGATGGCACCCAACGGCGCAACCGCCGCCACCCGTGAGATCGAGATGCCAACGCAGCTCATCGTAGTTCGCTCCTGAAACGTGCCCTGTCGGGCAGATCGTGATAAGATCTGGTAACGATACCAAAGATGGGTAGGACATGGCGAACAAAATCCCGGCACCCGGGCAGAATGGCTACGACAAGCTGCCGAGCATCTCGCTTCCGGCGGGAAGCGAGATGTGGACCGGAATCGAGGCGTGGGCGGAGATCGACCGCACCGCGGCGCTCCGTGCGGGCATCGATCCGCCACTCGTCATCATTGACTGCTACCCCGGGGTGGATCTGTCGGCGTTGACCGGCGAGATCACGGCCACCCTTCCGGAGTACAACGTGGTCGACATGGAGCAGTTGGCGGCGCTACCGAGTGCGGTAATCGACGCGATGATTGCCCGGAATCTCACCGACGACCGCGTCTTCGGCGTCATGAGCCACGCCACCATCGATGAGTTCTACGACTCCGAACGCATCGGTGATCTCGTCCGGCAGCTCGACCTCAGGCAGGTGCCGACGGTTGTCATCGGGTGGGGTGCCGCCCAGGTCCGCACCAGCGATGCGATCGTCGTGCTCGCGGACATGCCACGGTGGGAGATTCAGCGACGCCTGCGCGCCGGGGCCCCGAACTGGCGATGCACAAACTTTGACGAGGACATCCTGCGGAAATACAAGCGCGGCTTCTTTGTCGAGTGGCGCGTCGCCGATCGTCACAAACGAACCATTTTCGACCGGATCGACTTCCTCCTCGACACTACGTCGCCCACCGCGGGCAACGTGGTCACGGGCGACGCATTCCGCGGGGCGTTGAAGCTGGCGACTCAGGGACCGTTCCGAGTCGTCCCCTTCTTCGACCCCGGCGTCTGGGGCGGTCAGTGGATGAAAGACCGGCTCGAGCTAGACCCAGCGCAAGAGAACTACGCCTGGGGTTTCGATTGCGTCCCGGAGGAGAACTCCCTCTTGCTGCAGGCCCCCGACGGGCAACGAATGGAGATCCCAGCGATCGACCTCGTCCTCGCCCAGCCGCGCGAGCTGCTCGGCGAGAAAACATTCGCCCGATTCGGGGCCGAATTCCCCATCCGTTTCGACTTTCTCGACACGATGGGCGGCGGCGAACTATCACTCCAGGTGCACCCACTGACGGACTACATCCAGGACACATTTGGGATGAACTACACCCAGGATGAGAGCTATTACCTCCTGGACTGTGATGATGACGCAGTCGTATACCTGGGCGTGAAAACGGGTGTTGATCCACACCAGATGGTGGCCGCACTCCACGAAGCCACCGATGGCCAGCACCCGTTCCCTGCCGAGGAATACATCAACATGTTCCCCGTCAAGAAGCATGACCACTTCCTCATCCCCGCCGGGACAGTCCACTGCTCGGGCGCCAACTCGATGGTGCTCGAGATATCGGCAACTCCGTTCATCTTCACTTTCAAGCTATGGGACTGGGGCCGCGTCGGTACCGACGGAATCCCCCGACCGATCAATATCGAGCACGGCGAACGCAACATCCAATGGGACCGCAATACCGAGTGGGTAACGGACAACCTCGTCGGCCAAGTCGATGTTCTCTCCGACGTCCCGGGCCTGCGAGAGGAACGAACCGGCTTGCACGAACTCGAATTCATTGAGGTTCGCCGGCACTGGTTCACCACCGAAGCAGGGCACGACACGCACGGAACGGTAAACGTGCTCAACCTTGTCGAGGGAGACGAGGTCGAGATCGTCTCCCCATCTGGCGCGTTCGTGCCCTTCGTCGTGCACTACGCGGAGACATTCATCGTGCCTGCCGCGGTGGGACCATATATTGTGCGACGGACTCCAGGTTCGAAGAGCGAGACGTTCGCCACCGTCAAGGCCTCAGTGCGCGGCACCTCCTTCGGCGACGACTGATCGCGGGCAAAAACGCCTACAATCCCCCTCCCGGGGCGGAACACCCAGGTGGTGTCGGTCGTCCCGGGAACACGGGTTTCGGTGCCGAGTATCTGGACCGGCTAGTTGGGTGATCAGTCGCCCGCTACGCTACTGCGTACTGAGCCGCTCGACGCAGTCGGCCCGAAAGTCATCGCGGCCGCCCGGTCCTTTGCCGCCCACGGATAGCCGGTGGGCTCGCCACCTCGCGGACGCGTTGTGAGGCTCGGTGGGTGGTTTAGTCCGTGGGCTTGGAACTGAGATAGCGGCGTAGTCCGGGGATGGCGAAGTCGACTTTGCCGTATCCGGCCGATTCAATGAGGCCGGCGGCCAGGAGCCGTGTCCGGTAGTTGGAGACAAGGTTTGTCTTGGCACCTAGCCGTTGCCCGATGTCGCCGGTAGACGATGGACCTGTGTCTTTGGCCATGGCGTGCAAGAAGTCCATGTCTTTGGGTGAGGCGGTGGAGAGAGCAGCCTCGATCACGGTGCGTGCGTTGCGTCGGTGTGCGGCATCAATGGCCCGGCCGACAGCGTCCTCGTCGAGGGTGCCCTGGTTCTTTTCGGCTTCCCGCCAGAGGAAGTAGCCGACCAGCTGGATGAGGAATGGGTATCCTCCAGTGGCTTCGGAGGCTTGCCGGATGAGGGCTGGTGAGATGTTGAATGCCGCTGCCGCGAATGTTTGGGCGAATGACGCCTCCACGTCCCGGACCGTGGCGGCATGCAGGTCGATCTTGTCGGCGCGGCGGAGGAACGTCGCCACGCCTTCGTTGAGTAGGTCCGACACTGCGGCCGGTAGGCCAGCGAAGACCAGCCCGATGGGAAGGCGGTCCTGGATCAGGTGCTGGACACTGGCGGCCAGTTGGGCCAGTTCAGCACGGTCAGCGGCGTGGATTTCGTCCACGGTGATGACCAGGCCGGTGCCACGGCTCTGGAGGAGCCGGAGGAGTTCTTCGGCGAGGCTCCGCCAGGCGACCTGGCGTTCGGGCGGGAGCTCGGTGGTGAGGCTGAAGCCCGCAGCGGAAACACCGATGATCTTGCGTCCGTGCGGCCCGTTGCCGAGCTCTTCGGCCAGTTGGCGCATGGATTCACCGATCCTGCCCATGAAGCCACCGGTGGCCGTCTCGGAGATCACGGCCCAGCCGTTCTCTCGGGCTAGGTCGTGGGCGGCACCAAGCATGACGGTCTTGCCGATGCCACGGGCGCCGGTGAAAATGGTGAGGAGCCCCGGTGCCCCGGAGCCCAGGCGTAGGCCGTAGGCGAACTCGTCGAGAAGGCCGGCACGGCCGATGATCTCGGGTGGTGTCGCGCCGGCTGAAGGCCGGAATGGGTTCTCCATAGTGGATCCCTTGTGAGTGTGTGTGTATCTTGTGAGTCTTGTTGTGTCTGTGAGTCTTGTGAGCTTGGGCACCACCATACCTGCCCGCACCGGCATTCCTGCCGCCAGGCAACAGGTCCCGGCGTGTAAGCGGGGTCAAGTCCAAATGTGTGGTGTAACGCGTTTGCCGCGTGATTCTTGGATTTCTAGGCGCTGAGGGCGCCGAGTTCGGTTGCGGGTTCCTCCTTCTCGGTCGGGACGAGGGTGAGGCGTGAGCGGCTGAGGACGTCGAGGCCGAGGTAGCGGCGGCCCTCGATCCATTTGTCGTGTTGTTCGGCCAGGACCGCGCCGACGAGCCGGATCAGGGAGCCGCGGTCGGGGAAGATCCCCACGACGTCGGTGCGGCGGCGGATCTCGCGGTTGAGACGTTCCTGGGGGTTGTTGGACCAGAGCTGACGCCAGATCTCCTTCGGGAAGCCGGTGAAGGCGAGCACGTCCGCCCGGGCCGCCTCGAGGTGGGTGGCGACCGCGGGGAGCTTCTCCTCCAGTGCGTTCAGGACCCGGTCGAACTGGGCGTGGACGGCGTCCGCGTCGGGCTGGTCGTAGACGGAGTGGAGCAGGGTCTTCACCCACGGCCAGCTGGTCTTCGGGGTCGCGGACATCAGGTTCGCGGCGTAGTGGGTGCGACAGCGCTGCCAAGTCGCGCCGGGCAGGGTCGCCCCGACACCTGCGACTTCGAGAGGCGAGTGATGCCGAGGGACTCGACGAGTTTCTCCATCCGCCTCGTCGACACCCCGAGCAGGTAGCAGGTCGCCACGACGCTGGTCAGGGCGGCCTCGGCGCGGCGGCGGCGCTCGAGGAGCCAGTCCGGGAAGTAGGTGCCGGTGCGCAGCTTCGGGATCGCGACGTCGAGGGTGCCGGTGCGGGTGTCGAAATCCCGGTGCCGGTAGCCGTTGCGGGAGTTGACCCGGTCGGCGGAGACTTGGCCGTATTCGGCGCCGCAGACGGCTTCCGCTTCGGCGCTCATCAGCGCGTTGATGAACGTGGTCAGCATCTGCCGCATCAAGTCCGGCGAGGCTTGCTCGAGTTGTTCGGACAGGAAACGGGCAGGGTCAATAAAATGGGGTGCGGTCATCGCGTGTACTCCTTCGGAAAAGACTTGATCGGTCTTTCCAAGAATCACGCGGTGGCCGCCTTACATCGGTGCAACACGCCCATCAGGGCCGGGGGTTACACCACGCTATTGGACGCAACCAAGAGCTCTTCGACGCTCTGAGATTCATTGTTGGGATTGGGCATTGGCGCTCCTCCGTATGGGATGTGACGTGCGCGGTCCCGGGCAAGGCCAGTGGTGACTCTCAGG
>NZ_SOGO01000036.1:0-3616 GCF_004403415.1 Cryobacterium sandaracinum | reverse complement strand
GGGGTGCCGGCGCGGTGGCGGCGGCCGGGTGAACGGCGGGCGCCAGGCGCTCCCGGGCCGATGCGCGGCGGGGGCGGGAGGCGGGCTGTTCCGCGCGCCGCTGCGCCCGGGTGGGGAAGGGGATCTCCGTGGACGTCGTGACGGCGGAGATGGCCGTCTGCAGCCGGTCCACGTCGGAGACCGGAGCGTCGGCGGCGGCCGGCGCGGCGATCAGGCGGTCCGAGTCAGCGATCGTCACGGACTCGAATTCGGGTTCAGCGAGGCTCGCGGCGACCAGAAGGTCGGGGTCCGGCGTCGACGGCCCGGCACCAGCGGGATCGGCGGCGGTCGGTGCGTCGGTGACCGCGGAGCCTGGAATGTCCAGCACCGGGACGGACATCCGCTCGCGCTCGCGCAGTTCGCGACGCGTGAGGGGCTTCGTTTCAGGGTCACTCACACCCGGCACCGAGGCAGCCGAGCTAGAGGAGTGAGGGAGCAAAGGATCGGTTCTTTCGGCGCATTGGACAGAAGAAGATAGTCGTCTTGGCCTCAACCAAAGTAACGAATTAGTACAGGCTACCGCCCGGAGGCCGGTTATCCCTACTCTTCGAAGCAGAATGACACCCGAAAAAGGGGCACTGCCTCCGTTTCCGGCGATCTCCCCGGGCCGCCACGAGCACGTCGGTCACCGGTGTTTCCGCGGCATCCGTCTCGTTCGAAGCGGTTCAGTCGCCTACGCTTGCGCGTCGGCCATGAAGTCATCGAAAAGTTTGGCCAGAAGGGGTTGGCAGACCCGATAAAGGTCGGGAGCCCCGGCAATGAGCAGGCCCATACCCTCACGGTCGGCTCCGAAGCCACCGACTCGAGCGCCGGCCTCGCGCGCCACCAGCGCGCCGGCCGCGTGGTCCCAGGGGCTCAGCCCGCGCTCGTAATAGAGGTTCAACCGCCCGGCGGCAACCGAACACAAGTCGAGTGCGGCCGACCCGATGCGACGGATGTCCCGTACCTCGCCGATCAGGCCCCGCACGACGTCCGCCTGCCGCTCTCTTTCGGCCGCGCGATAGGAGAAACCGGTGCCCAGCAACGCCAGCGACAGCGGCACGTCCGTCGGCACCTGCAGCCGGCGGACGCCCAGCCATGCCCCGTCACCTGCTGCCGCGGTGAACAGCTCGTCACCGGTCGGGTTGTAGACGGCGCCGGCCAGCGTGGTCCAGGTGGCCGGATCGGGGTCACCCTCGACGACGGCGATACTGACCGCCCAGGCCGGAAAACCGTAGAGGTAATTGACGGTGCCGTCGATCGGGTCCACGACCCAGGTCAGGCCGGATGTGCCGCGGGTGGCCGCAGACTCCTCTCCTAAGAAACCGTCATCGGGCCGGGCGTCGGCCAGGAGAACCCGAATCAGCGACTCGGTTTCCCGGTCGGCCAGGGTCACGACGTCCTCCGGGGAGGACTTCGACGCGGCGACCTGCACCCCGACAGTTCTCCGCCGGGCAGCCATTTGCCCCGCGGCGAGCGCGGTGTCCTGGGCGAGGCGAAGCAATCCGGCTGAGGCACGTGTGGTCATGGTGCAACGCTAAATGATGCGGAAGAGAGAGTGGCAAGTGAGGGATTCGAACCCCCGAAGTCTAAGACGGCTGATTTACAGTCAGATCCCTTTGGCCACTTGGGTAACTTGCCAGTACGCACCCGACCATATGCAAAACACGTGACCGGAGACGCTCAGTCAGAATACAAGGTTTTGGTCCCCAGTGAGAAATCGGCACGTCCGGTACCTATCGGACGGTGGATATGATCGGAGATGACTCAACTTCATTCCCGATAGGAACCTCATGGTAGGCATCGATGACGTCGCCCGCCACGCGGGCGTCTCTACCGCCACTGTTTCGCGCGCACTCAGCGGCAACGGCCATGTATCCCCTGCCACCCGTTTAAAGGTCGAAGCATCCGCCGGGGAACTCGGCTACGTCGTCTCGTCCACGGCATCGAGTCTCGCCTCCGGCCGGATGAAGAACATCGGTGTCGTCGTTCCGTTCCTTGACCGCTGGTTCTTCTCCAGCGTTGTCGAGGGTGCGCAGAAATCCCTCTTGAAGAACGGCTTTGACCTCACCCTGTTCAGCCTGACCGGCGGCGGAGGCGAGCGCCGCATCGTGTTCAACCATTTCCTGCTGCGTCAGAGAGTGGATGCTGTCATCGCGATTTCGCTCGAACTGACCACGACCGAAGTCGCCACCCTGCACGCACTCGACAAGCCGCTGGTCGGCGTCGGCGGCCCGATCGAGGGTGTTCGCACGCTCACGATCGACGATGTTGCCGTGGCCAGGCTCGCCACGGAACATCTCCTCTCCCTGGGCCACACACGGATCGCACACATCGGCGGAAATGAGGACGTCGACCGGGACTTCCATCTTCCCACCAACCGCCGGGTCGGCTATGAGTTAGCCCTGACGGCAGCCGGAATCACTCCGGCTGCCGAATTGTTCAGGCCTGCGGACTTCACGATGAAAAGCGGCTACCAAGCGGCCATTCAACTTCTTGGCAACCCGCGCGGTCGGCCGAGCGCCGTATTCGCCGGCTCAGACGAGATGGCGATCGGAGTCATCCTTGCGGCACGGGACCTCGGCCTCGTCGTGCCACGGGACGTGTCCGTGATCGGAATCGATGACCACGAACTCGCGGACTTCTTCGGCCTCACCACGATCGCCCAGTTTCCGCAGGGGCAGGGCGAGAAGGCCGTCGAGATCCTGCTGGACCGGCTGCGTCCGGGCCAGAACCAGCTCTCGTCCCTGAACACCCCCATGCCATTCGAGCTCCTCGTGCGCTCCAGCACTGCCCGGCCGGGCGAATAGGCACCCACTGGGTACTATTGCAGGCATGGCAGACTCAACGTTCGACATCGTCAGCAAGGTAGACCCGATGGAGGTCGACAACGCCCTCAACCAGGCGCACAAAGAGGTCGCACAGCGCTACGATTTCAAGAATGTCGGCGCCTCGATCGAGATGAGCGGCGAAAAGGTGCTCCTGAAGGCCAACTCCGAGGAGCGCGTCAAGGCTATCCTCGAGGTCTTCGAATCCAAGCTGATCAAGCGCGGCATCTCCCTGCGCAGCCTGGACGCTGGTAATCCCTTCGCCTCGGGCAAGGAGTTTCGGATCGAGGCCTCGATGAAGGCAGGGATCGACCAGGAAAATGCGAAGAAGATCAATAAGATCATCCGCGACGAGGGCCCCAAGGGCGTCAAGAGCCAGATCCAGGGCGACGAGCTGCGGGTCAGCTCGAAGAGCCGCGACGACCTGCAGGCCACCATGGCCCTGCTCAAGGGCAAAGACCTCGACGTGGCCCTGCAGTTCGTCAATTTCCGCTAGGCCCACGCCTGCATTCACCAATTCGACGGAGATTTTGGCTCTCCTGCTGCTTCTGTGGGTTAAACCCGGCCGGGGAGCACTGGTTTGTGGCCGCCGAGGCTGAGCATGGCGAGGGCGATGAGGGCGTCGGGTGATTTGAAGCCGAACGCGATGCGGGTAATGAGCCGGATCTTGGTATTGACGGATTCGATGCGGCCGTTGGAGAGGCCGTGCTCGATCGATGCAAGGATCGCGGCCCGGTGCTTGACGATGGAGCGTTGGAGTTTCACGAACG
>NZ_SOGO01000015.1:0-3462 GCF_004403415.1 Cryobacterium sandaracinum | reverse complement strand
GCCCGCGGCTCGTGGCCGGCCGAGCGCCCGCCGCGCGGGACCCGCTGGCTGACCGCCTTCGCGACCGGGGCCATCGCCATGACGGCCCTGCCCGCGATCGCGGTGCTCGTCGGCGCGCTCATCGTCGGGGCGTCCATCGGCGACGCTGCGACCCTGGCCGACGCGGCCGGGCGGGCCGCCCTGGCCACCCCGCTCGCGGTCGTGGCAGCCGGGCTGGTCTACGCGCTGCTGGTGCTCGGCTCCGTTCGGCTGCTCGGTGTGGGCCTGCGGGAGGGGTACTACCCCGTGCGCAGCCGGATCGGCTGGCAGGTCTGGATGACCGAGCGAATCCTCGACGGCGCCCGAACGCTCCTGTTCCCGATCTACGCGAGCCTGCTCACCCCGATCTGGCTGCGCCTGCTCGGCGCTAAGGTGGGCGCCGGCGTGGAAGCCTCCACCGTGCTTCTCATCCCCGCCCTGACGACCATCGCCCCGGCCGCGTTTCTCGCCGACGACACCATGGTCGCCTGCTATGAACTCGGCGGCGGCTGGCTGCACATCGGGCCGGCCAAGATCGGCCGCCGGGCGTTCCTCGGCAACAGCGGCATGGCGGGCGCGGGCCGCACGGTGCCGCGCAACGGGCTCGTCGCGGTGCTCTCCTCCACGCCGCGCAAGGCGAAACGCGGGTCGTCCTGGCTGGGCAACCCGCCCGAACGGCTGCGCCGCACAGTGACGGATGTTGACGAGGCCCGCACCTTCCACCCACCGGCCCGGCTCGTCACCTGGCGGGCGCTGTGGGAGATGCTCCGGATCATGCCGGTCATCGTCACGGTCCTGATCGCCCTCGGCGTGCTCGTCGCCCTTGATGCGCTCTGGCTCACGATCGGCCTGGGGTGGACGATCGCGCTCTCGGGTCTGGTGCTGCTGGCCGCGGGGGCCGTCGCCGCCCTGGTGACCACGGCCGCGAAGTGGTTGCTGGTGGGCCGGATCGACGCTACGGAACATCCGCTCTGGTCGTCGTTCATCTGGCGCAACGAGGTGTCGGACAGCTTCGTCGAGATGGTCGCCCGACCCTGGTTCGCGGCGAAGGCGGCCGGCACGCCGGCGCTCGCCGTGTGGCTTCGCACTCTCGGCGCGCACATCGGGTACGGCGTGTGGTGCGAGACCTACTGGCTGCCGGAGGCGGACCTGGTGAGCATCAAAGACGGTGCGACCGTGAACCGGGGCTGCGTGGTGCAGACGCACCTGTTCCACGACCGCATCATGCAATTGGACCGGGTCACCCTGGCGGCGGGCGCCACGCTCGGGCCGCACAGCGTGATTCTGCCGGCGGCCGACATCGAGGAGGGCGCCACTGTGGGGCCTGCCTCGCTGGTGATGCGCGGGGAACGCGTGCCGGCCGGGTCGGTATGGTCGGGCAACCCCATTTCGCCGTGGCGCAGTCTGCCATGGTGGACTTGACGCCCACCATGCCTCGCACCCCACCGCCCTCAGGCCCCGCTCAGAGCCCGGCCAAGCGCCTCACCCCGCTGCCGCCCAGATCCGCGCTCGGCCCGGCCGGCGTTCGAGGGGCCGCTCCCACCCACGGCGCCGCCACCGCGGGCGACCCGTACCTGCCGGGCAACGGAAACGGCGGTTACCTCGCCCTGCACTACGACCTGAACCTCGACTACCGGGTGACCACCAACCAGTTGCGGGCCACAGCCACCGTGCAGGCCCGGGCATCGATGAGGCTGGACCGGTTCAGCCTCGACTTCGATGGTCTCACTGTGGACCGGGTCACCGTCGACGGGGTGCGGGCGTTGAAGGTGAGCCAGAGCGCGCGCAAGCTCACCATCACGGTGGTGGCGACGATCGAGGCCGGGGCTCTGTTCGAGGTGATCGTGCGGTATCGCGGCGCGCCGCATCCGTTGAAGAGCATCTGGGGCGAGGTCGGCTGGGAGGAACTCGACGACGGCGTGCTCGTGGCCGGCCAGCCGACCGGGTCGGCGTCGTGGTTCCCCTGCAACGACCACCCCAGCAACAAGGCCTCGTTCCGCATCCGGGTCAGCTGCGAGGACCCCTACACGGTCGTGGCGAACGGTACGCTGATCGCGCGCACGACGCGGTCTGGCCGCACCAGCTGGACCTACGAGGTGAAGGAGCCGATGGCTACTTACCTGGCCACGGTGCTGATCGGCCGTTACCGGCGCACCGACGCCACCGCCGCCCCGGTGGCCCAACGCATCTTCTTCCCGGCAAACCTCGCCCGCGAGGTGGCGGTGGACTTCGCCCGACTTCCGGAGATGATCTCCCTCTTCGCCGACCGCTTCGGTCCCTACCCGTTCGACGCCTACTCGGTCGTTGTCACCGACGACGAGCTGGAGATCCCGCTCGAGGCCCACGGCCTCGCCATTTTCGGTCGCAACCACGTCGACGGTGCGCACGGCAGCGACCGGCTGATCGCCCACGAACTGGCCCACCAGTGGTTCGGCAACAGCCTGACCGTCGTGCGGTGGCAGGATATCTGGCTGCACGAGGGGTTCGCCTGCTACGCCGAGTGGCTGTGGGCGGAGGCCGGCGGTGGACCAACGGCCGATGCGAGTGCCGCCGTGCACCGGACCGAGATCGAGGCCCTGCCGCGGGACATCGTCGTCGGCGAGCCGGGGCCGCACGACATGTTTGACGACCGGGTCTACAAGCGCGGCGCCCTGGCCCTGCACGCGGTGCGCCGGTCGCTCGGCGACGACGCCTTCTTCGGCGCCGTGCGCGCCTACACGCGGGCGCGCCGCCACGGTTCCATCACTACCGAGGACCTTGTGGAGTTCCTTTCCGTGCACACCGATAGCGGTGAAATTCGCCGGATCGTCGACCGCTGGATCTATCGGAGCGCCCTGCCCAAGCTCTAGGCGAGGTTGGCTGGTCCAGCCGACCGACCCTCCCGCCCGGCGTCGAACCGATACGACGGAGATTCTCTCGAATGAGAGTCATTTTCCGGTTTTTGAGCCCCTTTCGGCCAGAATCTCCGTCGAATTCGTTCGGGGCGGAGTGCTGTGCGGCGGTCTCGGACTCAACCGGCTAGGCCGGACCATTCAGGTGGTGACGGATGTCCGCATTCGACACGATATGCACGGTCGGCCCGTCCGCGGCGCGCCTGCCCTCGCCGAGAACGGCCACCGTGCCGACGAGCGCCGTGCCGACGAGCGCCGTGCCGACGAGCGCCGTACCCACGTACTCGGCACCCATGAGCGCCGCACCCGGGTCGAAGTCGCGAAGCCCAATCGCGTCGACGTCAACGTCGACGTCGGCTCCGCGCCAGGCGTCGAGGCGCGGCGAGCCCCGGCCGCCGCCGCCCGGCAACGAGACGGTCAGGTTGCGCGGGTCCACTCGGAGCCCGTCGCCTGTGCACTTCAGCACCGCCTCCTTCGCGGTCCACAACCGGGCCCGCGCGCGTGCGGTGTCGGCGGCGCCCGCGGCGGCGCCCGCGGCGGCGCCCGCGGTGGG
>NZ_SOGO01000005.1:0-1713 GCF_004403415.1 Cryobacterium sandaracinum | reverse complement strand
TGCTGTGCTCCTTAGAAAGGAGGTGATCCAGCCGCACCTTCCGGTACGGCTACCTTGTTACGACTTAGTCCTAATCACCGATCCCACCTTCGACAGCTCCTCCCCTTGCGGGTTAGGCCACTGGCTTCGGGTGTTACCGACTTTCATGACTTGACGGGCGGTGTGTACAAGGCCCGGGAACGTATTCACCGCAGCGTTGCTGATCTGCGATTACTAGCGACTCCGACTTCATGAGGTCGAGTTGCAGACCTCAATCCGAACTGAGACCGGCTTTTTGGGATTCGCTCCACCTTGCGGTATTGCAGCCCTTTGTACCGGCCATTGTAGCATGCGTGAAGCCCAAGACATAAGGGGCATGATGATTTGACGTCATCCCCACCTTCCTCCGAGTTGACCCCGGCAGTATCCCATGAGTTCCCACCATTACGTGCTGGCAACATAGGACGAGGGTTGCGCTCGTTGCGGGACTTAACCCAACATCTCACGACACGAGCTGACGACAACCATGCACCACCTGTATAGAGACCTTGCGGGGCGACTGTTTCCAACCGTTTCCTCTATATGTCAAGCCTTGGTAAGGTTCTTCGCGTTGCATCGAATTAATCCGCATGCTCCGCCGCTTGTGCGGGCCCCCGTCAATTCCTTTGAGTTTTAGCCTTGCGGCCGTACTCCCCAGGCGGGGAACTTAATGCGTTAGCTGCGACACGGAGACCGTGGAATGGTCCCCACATCTAGTTCCCAACGTTTACGGCATGGACTACCAGGGTATCTAATCCTGTTCGCTCCCCATGCTTTCGCTCCTCAGCGTCAGTTACGGCCCAGAGATCTGCCTTCGCCATTGGTGTTCCTCCTGATATCTGCGCATTCCACCGCTACACCAGGAATTCCAATCTCCCCTACCGCACTCTAGTCTGCCCGTACCCACTGCAGGCCCGAGGTTGAGCCTCGGGTTTTCACAGCAGACGCGACAAACCGCCTACGAGCTCTTTACGCCCAATAATTCCGGACAACGCTTGCACCCTACGTATTACCGCGGCTGCTGGCACGTAGTTAGCCGGTGCTTTTTCTGCAGGTACCGTCACTTTTACGCTTCTTCCCTACTAAAAGAGGTTTACAACCCGAAGGCCGTCGTCCCTCACGCGGCGTTGCTGCATCAGGCTTTCGCCCATTGTGCAATATTCCCCACTGCTGCCTCCCGTAGGAGTCTGGGCCGTGTCTCAGTCCCAGTGTGGCCGGTCACCCTCTCAGGCCGGCTACCCGTCGTCGCCTTGGTGAGCCATTACCTCACCAACTAGCTGATAGGCCGCGAGCTCATCCTTGACCAAAATTCTTTCCACCCCAGAAGATGCCTTCCAAGGTCGTATCCGGTATTAGACGTCGTTTCCAACGCTTATCCCAGAGTCAAGGGCAGATTGCTCACGTGTTACTCACCCGTTCGCCACTGATCAGAGAAGCAAGCTCCTCATCACCGTTCGACTTGCATGTGTTAAGCACGCCGCCAGCGTTCGTCCTGAGCCAGGATCAAACTCTCCGTAAATGTTTGACTGCACGACCACCGAAGTGACCGGCACATCTAGTGCAGAAAGCCACCGGAATAGGCGAACAATCTGCAAGTTTGAAACTGACAGAACAAATCATTACTGACTTGCTTTGTTGTTTAAATGTTTTCCAAAGGAATCTCTTCCGCGGTACCCCCTAGAAAGGAGCCCTACG
>NZ_SOGO01000004.1:0-1300 GCF_004403415.1 Cryobacterium sandaracinum | reverse complement strand
GCGGCTTACCAAAAATATCAATGCCACAACTTCGGTGGCGTGCTTGAGCCCCGTTACATTGTCGGCGCGGAATCACTTGACCAGTGAGCTATTACGCACTCTTTCAAGGGTGGCTGCTTCTAAGCCAACCTCCTGGTTGTCTGTGCAACTCCACATCCTTTCCCACTTAGCACGCGCTTTGGGACCTTAGTTGGTGGTCTGGGTTGTTTCCCTCTCGACGATGAAGCTTATCCCCCACCGTCTCACTGCTGCGCTCTCACTTACCGGCATTCGGAGTTTGGCTGACGTCAGTAAGCTTTTAGGCCCCATCGGCCATCCAGTAGCTCTACCTCCGGCAAGAAACACGCAACGCTGCACCTAAATGCATTTCGGAGAGAACCAGCTATCACGAAGTTTGATTGGCCTTTCACCCCTATCCACAGCTCATCCCCTCCATTTTCAACTGAAGTGGGTTCGGTCCTCCACGACGTCTTACCGTCGCTTCAACCTGGCCATGGATAGATCACTTCGCTTCGGGTCTAGGACATGCGACTGAATCGCCCTATTCAGACTCGCTTTCGCTACGCATTCCCCTCTCGGGTTAAGCTCGCCACATATCACTAACTCGCAGGCTCATTCTTCAAAAGGCACGCTGTCACCAGAACAAAGCTGGCTCCAACGGTTTGTAAGCAAACGGTTTCAGGTACTATTTCACTCCCCTCCCGGGGTACTTTTCACCTTTCCCTCACGGTACTTGTTCACTATCGGTCATGTAGGAGTATTTAGGCTTATCAGGTGGTCCTGACGGATTCACACGGGATTTCTCGGGCCCCGTGCTACTTGGGATACTCTTCGGGCGATTGCTGCATTTCGACTACGGGGTTCGCACCCTCTATGACCAGGCTTTCAATCCTGTTCGTCTATACAACGCTCTAACCCTCACTGTTCGGCAGAATCAGCAGAAAAGTCCCGCAACCCCGACCATGCAACGCCTGCCGGCTATCACACATGATCGGTTTAGCCTCATCCGGTTTCGCTCGCCACTACTAACGGAATCACTATTGTTTTCTCTTCCTGTGGGTACTGAGATGTTTCACTTCCCCACGTTCCCTCTACCCGCCCTATATATTCAGGCGGGAGTCACCAGGTCACCCAAAGGGCCTGGCGGGGTTTCCCCATTCGGAAATCCTCGGATCACAGTTCGTTTATCAACTCCCCGAGGCTTATCGCAGATTACTACGTCCTTCTTCGGCTCTACATGCCAAGGCATTCACCGTTTGCTCTTAGAAATTTGAAATCACATGAGTTTGAATCGATTAAG